>NZ_JBAKAO010000009.1:0-150296 GCF_038154885.1 Olleya sp. Ti.3.14 | reverse complement strand
AAAGGGTTTCATTTTATACCAGAAACTGGTGAAGAAGTCTTAATAGGTTTTGAAGGCGGTAATGCAGAACATCCATATATGATGGGTAGTTTATATAATGGTTCTGGAAAAGCAGGCGCTTTTCAAAATAACTCAAACAATGTTAAAGCCATTAAAACCAGAAGTGGTCATACATTAAAATTCACGGAGGACGAAAGTATTATTCTAACAGATAAAAGTGGTAACCAGCTTCATTTTGATACTGTAGGTAGCAATATAAATATTACAGCTCCTGAGACCATGACTTTTAACTGCAAAAATATGGTTGTTAACGTAGAACAAAATTTGACTACAACTGTGGGTATGAATAAAACGGATTCTATTGGTATGAATTCTAGTGAAAACACTGGAATGATGAAATCCACTACAGTTGGGGCCAATGCAAATATGATGGTTATGGGTAACTTAATGGAGTTTATACAAGGAGATTTAACGTCTGAAGTTGTCAAGGGAAGAGAAGAATCTGCTTCCCAAATAAAAATTACTAGCAACAATGGTAATATAACCAAAAACGCAAAAGGACAAATACAGAATAATAGTGGCGAAAAAGGAAATAATTTTTAAGCTATGCGACAACGTATTGTAAATGGTAGTATAATCACAACAACAGAAAATGATCATAATTTTTATGCAACAGAAAGTAACGTATCCTTCTCTGCCAGTTCAACCGTAGAAGAAATTGGGGCGGAAAATGGTGTTAGCTATGGTGATAATGAGGATTGTAAAATAACTAGAGTAAACCAAGTTGCTATTGGTAAAGCACGACGTGACCCTGGATATAATTTTGATGGCACCAAAGCTGAGGACATGTATTATGCCGATAAGCCTCTTAGATCAGCATCTATAAAACAAGACCCTGTTTTTGGTCAAAGTGATTATAACCTAGGACTTTGCTTAAATACTTTAATGAGTTCATTATCAATAGGAAAAATGGAAACTCTTGCATTAGATATGGCTAATCACTTTATACAAGGTATTGGTGGTACTTATAAAAATGAAATTTTAGATAAAGAAATTGCAAATAACTCTGCTTTTGTATCCTATCACAATGATTTTTTAAAAACACTAAATACTGAATTAAAAAATGCCTCCTATAATCCTTCCAATATATCCACCATACCAATGAGTTTATTAAACTTCTCATCATTTTGGGACAAGGTGTCAGGACTTGGTATTACTGTGCATCAGGTTTGGAGTGTAAAAGCCGAATTAAAAAATTACAGTCATAATTCCTGCACTGGATTATGGTCTGGCACTTTACAATATACTTTTTACGATCATTTTGGTTTAGACTGGGATGATATTGTTAAACATGGTGAGGATAGGATACCTCAGTACCATACTGGAGATTTTTTTAAGGCTTGGTACATACTTCAGCATTACAGATCTGCAAAGCCATTTATAACTGAGTTTTATAGAAGTGTGTATTTAAGTGGAAACTCTAAACGTTCGTAAATGAAAAACATACTATTTTTTTTAGTCCTTATTTTAATTTCATGCAATAATAAAATGCGAAACAATAATCAAATCGAAGATAAAGAGATGACTATAAAACCGTTAAGTCCTTTTTTTTATGAATTTACTGGAAAAAACAATATGCTTAACAGGATAGATTACTTTTATTTAGAAGGTGATTTTGAATACAATACAGCATACTTCAACAAGCTACAAAAGCTAATTGATGACCACAAAAAAAATATTGAAAACAAGTACAATCTTTATTCAATTTACATTTATAAAAAAACTAAAGAGCTTAATAGTACTTATAATAAAACTAGAGAATTCTTAGATGGTAAAAACAATGATCTAATACTATATAATAGATTTATAGATAATAAAAACGACATTTTATATTACATTAAAAACAGTGATGTAATCTACGATGGAATTGAAAAAAAGAAAGTGAATTTTGAATTTGAACAGTAATTAAATCTTTTAAATTGAATGAGAATATTAAGTTCATAAAAAAATGACCTATAAATTAGTATAATGCAAACTAAAGACTACATAGTATACAAAATAAAAACAGGCGATTCTTTAAAATCTTTAGCTGAAAGAATTGGCTTAAATAACTATAGGCAATTACAGGGTTTTCATAATACTATATGTCCAAAAAGTGAGCAGTTAAAAAACTTCGAAATAACAAAAGGAAACACATTATATGTACCAGATTTAAAGGAGGTAATTAGTCTAAATAATGAAATTAAAAAGGATAAAACAAACCAATCCCCTTTAAAACCCTTTAAACTAAAACTAGATAATTTAATAGCTAGTTATAATGTAACTATTGACAAAACGGTTACTACTGGAGTAGTAGAAAAAACAAACAAAATAACATATAAATTGGACCTTAATTATCTAATAAACAAAGATAATTTAAGAATCTTAAGAGTAGCAAAAAACGAATTTTACATCAATACAAACAAGCCTCAATCCAAAATACAACGACTCGCTTTATTTTGCTCTAAAGCTTATTACCCAATGGATTTAATATTAAACAAACACGGTAATATTGTAGGTATTAACAACATGTCCGAAATTAAAAAGCGTTGGCTTGATAATAAAAGTAATTTAGAGGCAAATTTTAATGGTGACTATGCCGAAAAATACATTAATAATGTTAACAAAAAACTACTAGAAAGTAACCAATTAGAAAAAGCAATTATTAGCGACCCAGTACTTAACACGATACTACTACCCTATCAAAGATTTAATAAAACATCAAAAACTGTTTTTAATATTAGTTATTATAAATATCAAATAAACATTAAAGTAACTCAAGAAGTTGAAAGTAATGATACTAAAAATAATGCGTTGACCATTTTACAAAATGGAATAGTTGAAGACACTAGAAGTTATAAAGATTTATTAAATCCAAACGATGTTAACAACAATCCCTTTTATGTAAAATTACCAAAAATTGAAGGCGCATTAAACAGTAGTTACAATGTAAATTTAGAACAAGGACTTTCAACAAAAATCAAAGCTAAATACCATATCGATTATACCACAAATAAAAGTAAAACTACGATACTAACTATTAATCGTATTAATAATTAATTATTATGAGTACCGGAAAACATTTTGTAATTCAAAAAGGAAAAGCTATGTGTAATCAAGGCACTACCTTCCCTAGTTTTAAAGTGTCAAGTCACACTAAACATTATTGGAATGATAGTGGTAATAGTCCCGATTTTTTAGCAGTAACAGAAGACGATGTACAATTTACACCACCTTCAAACTCATTTGGTCCATGTGCTTTAAACAGAAAAAATCCATGTGCTTTTGCTCCTGCAGGAAAATGGACAAAAACATACGATAAAGTTACTGTTTTAGGTAAAAAATGTGTTATTGAAGGCTCAGAACTTATGTGTTCCGTTGGAGGTAAAATTACAATAATGACACATGGTCAAAGTGCAAGTTTAAGCAAAAGTAATGTTAATAATGCAGACCAAGATGTACAAGAAGAATTAGACCCTTTAACAGACACTAATGATATTGTAGAAGATAATCAACCAGATGCATATTAAGTAATATAATTATGGCAAAAAAAGGTGTAAAAACAATTAGCGGTCCAACAGCTCCAAGAATTGGACAACCTGCTATTTATACAGTAACCGAATGGCATTCTGGGACACCTGATGCTTTAAAAGCTAATGTAAAATGGGAGTTGTTTAAAAAAAGAAATTCTGGTCAATATACTACAACATCAATTATTAAAAATGGACCTATAGCCACCTTTACTTTTGGAGAAGTTTCTGCTAATCATGATTATAAGGTAGAAGGCTATTTATTTAATCCCGAATTATCTGGACCATCTACGGTTAATGTAAGACCACTTCAAGGACCTCCAAGTATTACTACCATTACAATGTTAGATTATAAAGGGGACAAATTTAGCAGTACACCTCAATATGGACAGACAATTACCATTTCTATTGAAACCGTCAATATGATAGGTGAAGATTTAACTGTTAGTTTATGGGAAAGGGATACCATGTCAGATGATGGTCACGACATTAATGAAAACACTAAATTGTGGGAAACAGTAACTACTGTGGAAAACACAACTGGAAACGTAAAAGTACAAAAGCAATTAACATTGGATATGGCTGTAAATGCGGATAAAGGTGTTTTTGAAGGTAGTACGCACGAGTATTATGTTGTAGTTAAATCTAACAGATCTAATTTACATAACTATTCTGAACAACAATTAGAGGTGTCAGATAATACTTCTGGATTTTCAATAAATAGTGCAATACAAGAAGCTTTACAGGTAATAGGGATTGGTAATGATCCAACACCAGAAAATGGAAATAGCCCAAGTACTGTTGGTGAGGAAGTTAATACAGAAGATGAAAATAAATGTCCACGATGTAAAAAAGTAACTAAAGAGGAACTTGCTTTAATATTTGGAGATGCCACAGACGATACTTTAACCAAAGTAGCTGAAGCATTTAATGAGGGAGTAGAACTCTTCCATATAGATACTTGTGAAAAAAAGGTTCACTTTTTTGCTCAAGCAAGAGAAGAGACTGGATCATCATTAACAATAAAAACACCTGAAAGTTTAAATTATAGTGCTAGAAGATTAAAAAATAGTGACCGAACAAGTGGTTCTGGTTGGGTAAAAGGTAACTTAGCTACTGGAGAAGGTGGATATTATAGTAGTGGAACTCTTAAAACAGGTCCGTTTTCTTATTTTAAAAACAATCCAAATGACGCAGATCTTTATGGTAGAAAAGATTTAAATGCTTACAATGATAAAGGAATACAAGCTGCTAACGAAATTGCAATAGCTAATAGAGCATATGCTAATAAATATGAAAATGGTGATATCGCTAGTGGTGATGGATCAAAATATAGAGGAAAGGGAATCGTTCAACTTACATGGAAAGAAAATTACAGAAATGTAAACGAAAGGTTAGTGAGAAAAGGGTTTGATTTTGATATTGTTACTAATCCAGATAAACTTTTAAACTTTAAGGAAGGCGTTTTATCTGCTATGGCATACTTTTATTGGAAAGATTTACATTTAAAAGTAGGACAAACTAGAGCTACTGTAGACTCTATTACTGCTGTAGTTAATTTAAATACAGATTCATATAGTGAAAGATGGGCTCATTTTCAAACAGCTTTAACAGCATTTAGAGTTAATGAATGTACAAAAGATGAAGTAGTTCTAGGCGAATTTAATCTATATAAAACAGATTATACTAAAAAAACATATTCTAAAACCAAATCGTCTAACAGTAATAATTATAAATTTGAACTATACAATGATGGCGTATTGGAGCAAACATTTACTGCAACTAAAAATGAACATAATTTATTAAAATTTCCAGACTCCGGATTAAATTGGGGTAGGTATGGTACTAGAGACAACAATATCTCAGATGGTGACAATTGGATAAACGAAGAAGCCTTCTCTGCTTTATTAGGTTTCTTTTACTCTGTAAATAAAGAGGTTACTACAAGAACGTTATACTATAATGATATATCCTCCGACGACGGAGTTACGGATTTAGGTCATAGCACTCATAAAACTGGAAAAGATATAGATATACGTTATCCTGGATGTACAAATGCTGCAGGTCAACAATTATGGACCTATGCTCGAGACGTTCTTGGAAGCGAATCTAAATTAGACGAAGTCATGACTAAAATATTCGCTTTAGCAGTAGAATGGGATTTTACAAATAACTATAGTTATAAGGCTTTTACAAACACAAAAAATGCAGCATACAGTGTACACCAAAATCACTTTCACATTGGATTTAATTAAAAAAAAAATGATAAAACACTCTTTATATACATTGGTTTTCCTTTCACTACTTTTTTCATGCAAAGGACAGGATAAAAAAATAGAAGATTACAATTTTGAATTAGAAGATTCTGATCAACACTATATTATGAACGATTGGAGTACCTCCAAAATAGAACAGTACTATAAAAGAATAGCCCAGTTAATTACTGACATTCATGATGATTATAAAATCCCTAGTAAAACACATTTTAGCGATGTAATCAATAGTAGTTTAAACTTAAAGGTCGATTATAATAAAACATTTCAAATTGCTCCAAAAACAATATTAGGTGATTATGAAATGGAGATTATAATATTTCCTAATAATAGAATAATTGCTTTAAGTAATGAGCTTCCATTACTAGACTCAGTATCTGTTAAGCACTACAGGTCTAATGATTTTAAAAATCTAGATCATACCACAGATAATAATCTAATACTTAATGAAGTGTTTTTCAAAAATAATTTTGACTTTAATAAGGCGTCAAGTATCATAGACCTTTTAAAAAAGAATAATATCCAACTTTATGGGCCAGCATTTTTTGCCAAAACTCATGATTTAAATATGGATGGTATTCAAGATTCCATAATAGCATTAAAAAACAAATTATATAATGACACCATCAACCATTATGAATCAAAAATCATATTAAAAAAAGGAAGTCATGATGGATATATGCAATGGAAAGAAAATACAAATCTAATTTTCAAGGCACCCGAAAATTGTTTTTCCGAAGGGTTTCAAAATATTGTATTCAAAAATGAGTATTTCACAATAGAACAGACCTTTTGCAATAAATACTTAGTATACGCATACACAACCTTTAAATTCAATAAAAAAAATAATGAACTATATCTTCACAAATATGGAGAAGAATACATTCAAGACGATAACAGTCCTGTAAAAGAAACTAAAATATGGACCAAGAAAGACTTTGGCGAAATTAAAATTAACGATATAAACAAAGACTTTTTTATTCAATTAAGACAAAATAATCCTAAATAAAAAAATCATTTGTCATAAATCAAACTGATTACTAAAAAATTATAGCAGAATGTAATTCTAACATAATATATAAGAATTACCATGTTTTTTATGTCGATAAAAAATATGATAATATAAGCCTGTTTAAATCTCTAGAAGAAGATGGATTAATTGGAGATGGTATGTGGCAAGCAGCTAGAGAATGGGCTTCAATAGGTATTGAAACAGGAAGACCTATAAGCAATGGAAGAACTGCCACAGGAGGAGAATCTTATTACGCAGGAGATAGACTTAATAAAGCTCACATTTTACCAGAACAAATTAAAAACGCATTAATACAATCAAAAAATGAGAATAAGTAATATCTTTTTAATATTTATTTTCCTCCTTTTATTTATAGGCTGTAAAGGAGATACAAAAAATAATATAGAAACCCCAGACCAAAAACCTACTACATTATCCATAACTACAGATAATAAGCAGTATAATGATTTTGTAATAAGTTGTGGATCTGGATGCGCAATGAAATACAAACAACTAAACGTTACAAAAAATAATAATTTTTTTGAAGCAGAATTTAAAGTTCAAATGATTATTAATGAAGTTTTATCAGATGAATATACAGAGACCTATATTTTTAAGTGTGATCCCAATAAAACAAGTCAGATTACATTAAAAAATAATGATAGTTATAAAATTGAAGATCAAACGAAAGATCTTCAAATTAATTTAAAAGCTTACAGTTTAAATTTATGTAAAAGTGCTAATAATGACACATATGCTGCTTATAATCAAAATAGTAATAATGAATCCTTTTTTGATTTATTTAAAAAGCAAACTAATTTAATTCTACCCTTATCCACAGAGGCGCTTTCAAATTATAAAACTGTCTCTAATGATTATTTCTATTTTGAAAAAGAGAATGACTATTATACTCTTAAAGATTTAAAATGTTTGGGAGCATTTAAAAACAAACAAAGTTTTAATCTAATATACAGTTTCAACTTATATGGTGAAGGTGAAAGTTTTGCAAAAGATATGATAATTTTAAGCTGTTTTGATGTTAAAGGAAAACATATCAAAGATATAATAGTAAAAGGTACTTTTGGAGGAGAAGGAAGTGCTAAAACATATAAAAACTCAACAATTACCTCTCAAAACATAGATGTAGATTTAACAGAAAATTACTACGAGTCTGAAACTGGATTAAATTATCCTATTACAATCCACAAAAAACAAGTATATACTTTTAATGAAAATTATGTACTATCCAAAGAGGTGTATAAGTGTGATGCACTACAAAGTCTTGAAAGTTATGAATTTAAACTCAAAAATGGTTTTAACAATAAAGACGACTCTACTTATGGATTAAGCTATTTATTAGATAATTATCTATATTGTTTTCCCGTGACTAAAAGTAATCTGTCTGTTTATGAAAATATTAATCACTACATAATAGCATCTGGAAATAAGGATCGTTCCATTTTACTACAATCAAAATTAAATGAGATTAAATAGAACCTTTAATAATGTAATACGCTAAACTGCCTTATTAATACTTTAGAAGTTAACAAGATAAATACAGATCTCATAATTTTAAATACAATGACATGATAAAAATTTATCAAATATTAACTAATCACATTCTTTAAACTTCAACTTTTAATTTTTTGTAAAGAAAGCATACTGCTTCAAAATGAAACAAAAGTTTTCAGAAAATATAAAGATTGAAACTAACATTAAATTTAATTATCTCTATTACCACTTATTCATATTCATTAATAGTACTAGGTCAATTAAATAATAGAACTAAAAAATAGATTAGTATATTAATAATATTTAAATAATGAAAAGACAACACTTAATATTAGCGCTAATAACTTCATTTTTTTTTGCTTGCAACTCGCAAACAAATGATAACAAAAACATGAAAAACACCAACCAACCTCCATATAACAAATTTAGTGAAGGAGAGGTAAATATTGACTTCGACACTACTATAGGATCAAACCAAAAAGATATTAAAATTGCAATAGATTCCTTTACTTATAAATATCCGAGCACAAAATTATTTAATCAAAAAATTAGCGAATACTATAACTTTGACACGTCTAATTATGACAACAATATTTTGGTTTTGCAACCCAGCTTAATGCCCGAAATTGCAATTAAACCATTAAATATAATTTATGTAGAAAGTGATGGTATGCAACCAATAAGTGGTGAATTATTATATAATTACAACCAATATATTTTTTATAATTCAGAAAAATCTTTTGTTTGGCTAAAAGACAATAATTCATTACTTCTAAAAGAAGTAGTAACAACTTACGGAAATACTCACGATAATGATCTTTTACAATTTGTATTCCATACAATCGATTTTAATAGTAAAATTGAAATACAAGAATTAATATTCCAATTTAAAGATTCTAAATATTTTTTAAGAACTGAGATGATTAACAAAATTAGAGAAATAGCCTATAATGGTCAAGAATCATCTTCATTCTCTGACGTCGTTAATGAAGATTTTTATTATGCATTACCTAAAATAATCGATAAAATAAATAAAAATCAAGCTTTATATAATAGTCCTGAAAAATCTATAGCATTTTTATTAAACGAATTAGCAAAATCAGGAATAACAGGTAGTATTGATTCTTATTTAAACAATAACAGTAATTTTCTAAAAATTTTAGTCGATCAAAATTATTTCGACTATGCTAAATTGAAAGAATATGTGACAGTAATTTATACGCTAGATAAAAAAATAGTATTAGTCCAGGTAATAGACAAAGATGGTTACACAAACCTTAGAAAATCACCTAATTCAAAATCAGAAATAATACAACAAATAAAAACTGGTGATAACCTAGAAGTAATAACAAAAGATGGCGATTGGATGTTGGTTAAAACTAATGAAAACCAAAAAGGTTATGTCCATAAAACAAAAGTAACAGAAACAGAATAGTTAGCTGTAAAATGCATCACTTATTATTAGAGAATTAACAACAGAATAAAATAACTAGGAAGATAACAGTCCTGTAAAAGAAACTAAAATATGGACCAAGAAAGACTTTGGCGAAATTAAAATTAACGATATAAACAAAGACTTTTTTATTCAATTAAGACAAAATAATCCTAAATAAAAAAAATAATATACAAAGTATAAATTATGAAACCTCAATGTAAACTATTAATTTTACTAACAACACGATAAAATAAACCAACATGGCACTGCAAACCACAACAACGCTTTTTATAGGAGGACTAGAAATACCAGTATTTAAAAGAATTACCTTGCACCAACAAATAGACGCACACCATATGCTAGAGCTGGTTTGTCGTATGGACGTGTTGGAAGATTTATCCTTATCTCTTGGCGAGTCTAGTAAAAACTTTTTAGGCGAAACACTAACCATACAAACCCGATCTTTAGATGCTTTTGGTGGTTATAAAGAATTAGAATTTAAAGGCGTTGTCACACAAGTAAAAACCATAAAAGGTCATGAAGCAAGCTCTGGAGACAGTGTCGTGATTAAAGCTCAAAGCCCAAGTTTTCTTGCAGATGATGGTCCACATTACGCCTCGCATAACGACGTCTCTTTGTCTGAAATTATTGAAAAAACTTTTAACGACTATGACAAGTCTAAACTAGAAGTCCTAGTACAACCAAAAAACAACCCTACCCTACACTACTCTGTACAACATAACGAAAGTGCTTATGATTATGCTAGTAGGCTAGCAGCACAATATGGCGAATGGTTTTATTACAATGGATCGCAATTAGTATTTGGAACACCTGACAACAAGGAACTAACTCTTACCTATGGTTTTGATTTAAAAGAATACCACTTAAGCCTTTTACCACAATCGCATAACTACAAATATTTTTCTAACGATTATTTGTTAGATCAAATACACGAAAAAGATGCTAAAGAAGTCACCTCTGGCGTTAATGGATATAGTGGTTTTGTAACTAATAAAGCAAATACCATTTTTAATAAAGAAACCAAAGTATGGCACAATCTATATAACGATCCTAAATCTAAACAACGCTTAGACAGCAGTATCGAAGCACAAAAAAAGGCTATCGAGATTAAACAAGTACAACTTAATGGAGTTAGTGATAATCCTGGTGTTACTTTAGGTAGCGTGATAAAGGTAGATGGTTCTAATTACAGAATTACAAACGTCACACACACCAATAACGAAAACGGAGACTATCAAAACCGTTTTGAAGCCATTACTGCAGATTTTGATGCCTATCCAAACACCAACATCAATGCTTTTCCTAAAAGCGAAACACAGACTGCTTATGTTATGGAAAACGCAGATCCTGATGGTTTAGGCAGAATACGTGTACAATTCCCTTGGCAAAAAATAATTGGAGAGATGACTCCTTGGATACGTATCGTAACACCGCATGCAGGAGGAGACAAAGGGTTTCATTTTATACCAGAAACAGGAGAAGAAGTTTTAATAGGTTTTGAAGGCGGTAATGCAGAACAACCTTATATGATGGGTAGTTTATATAATGGTTCTGGAAAAGCAGGCGCTTTTCAAAATGCTAATAATGATATTAAAGCACTACAATCTAGAAGTGGAAACAAAATGGTTTTTAATGATAATGAAGGATCAACAACAATTACCGATTCTGGAACAGCGGGAATAAAACTTGATGGTTCCGGTACAATAATCAATCAGGCAAATGATAAGTTTGAAATAAAAATTGGAGACAACTCTGCTATAATGATAATGGATAACGAAGGAAATATAATATTTGAGGGTAAAAAGCAATTTCAAATAATAGTTGGTAAAAGCTCAATTATACTAAATGAGGATGGGAATATTGTTTTAAATGGAAAAAACATTTTGATTAATGGATCAGAAAGTTTAGATAGTCGCTCTAAAGGTAGTCAAGTTTTATTAAATGATAATGCCAAAATTACAGGTAGTAAAGTCGATATAAATTAATTCAAAATTGAACAATGAATACTCCCGAAAGAAGAAAAAGAAAAAGTTTTTTATTGTATGACGATAATGATCAAAAAAAATCATCTGAGATTATTAATACAACTCAAGATTCCAAAATACTATCTAATAAATATAGAGCTGTTCAAATCAACTCTACTAAAATTGAAGATGAGATAAGAAGTCATTCTGAACTTAAAAAACAATATGAAATCATTTTAAATAAGTCTGGTAACAATGCTTCTGTACGCCTTTCGGATTTATATTATGATTTTAAACCTCCTGTTATGAATAAGGTTTACGAATTTGTTTCTGCTACAGAATATATTCGTAATAATGTCAAATTTAATTTAGATAAAAATGGCAGATTAAGTAACATTTCAAATAAAGAAGAGTTATTTCAAAATTGGTCAGAATTTAAAAAAAAAGATCTAAAAACCATTGACTTTATTAAAAGTTTAAAAAAAGATAATAAGTCACAATATGATCAAATTTTAAAAGAAGGAGATCAGCAATTTTCAACTTCAAATAACCTTATGGAGCTTGACTATCAAAGAGACTTGTTATATATGATATTATTTGACAAACATATAACAGCTCCTAACCTATCAAATATTGCTCCTGAAGAATATATTTACACCTCTCAATTATTTCCTAGAGTTAAAGTCCCTATGACCATTAGGTATGATGTGATAGAGGATAATGATAATTTTACAACAATTAGAAAGGTTGCTGATAGTATATTAAATGAAAAATTATTGAAAGAAATTGAAGAACAATACAATATCCTTCATAAACCATTAATTAAATATAGTTTTACGGAATATAAACTCACCTTCAGAACAAGGTATAGTGTTGATAAAAACACCAGAATTATAAATGATGCTGATTTAACTATCATTGAAGATATTGAACACAATATACAAAACACATGTAAATTCAATTTAAAGAAACTATAAATGACGAATAATATGACATTTAAATTTAAAGCTTTTTTAGTAGAAAAATTTTACAAAATGTGGGTCGTATTTGCTTTACTATTAGTCGTAATTATTATAATTCCGGGATTATTTTTAAGTAATTATTTTTTACCTGATAATGCAAATAACATGTCATTAGTGTCACAGTTATTGACGCTTTCATTAATTGGTATACCACTAATGATAATCTTGTTTTTTACTATAAACCTTTTATTTTTTAAAACTGTTATTATTTCTTTTAACGAAAAAATTATAATCAAAAGAAATGAAAAAAAACTCTATGAGATTAACCCAAATAACATAAAAAAAACAATTATTAAAAGCAACGATGATATAAATAAAAAAAATCGCTTTAAAATAATTGAATTTGTAACAGAAAAGGAAAATAGTATTAAGATTATTAGTAGAGATCAAGACCATGAAGGTGTTTTTAATAAATTCATTAATGCTTATATTTCTTTTTATAATTTAGATATTGACAAAGCAAAAAAAATATCAATCAATGATTCAGGAGATTATAAACTGATTTTTGAAACTAAAAATTAATTAAAATGAGCAGTTATTTACCACAAAAAACTTTTGCAGTATGTACAATGCAAATGAGTCCTACCAAAGGAAAATTATTAGCTGATGGTGGTGCTAGAGAATTATCTGTAATAAATTCTAAAAAAGATGCTGTGTTATTAACCAAGGTAGATTTAGTTTTGATGAATGATTTTCCTTGTCAACAAAAATGGCAAGGACCAGCTGTAAAATCAGGTTTTTTTGCAGGCTTAGTCGCTGGTATTGCTATTGCAGCTGCTGTAGCGTTTAGTGTTTGCACATTAGGCGTTGGCGCAATTATAATTGGCGCCTGTGCTGTTGCTGCTGTTGCCTATACTTATAGTGCTGCAAAATCCAATAGCACAAAATGCAACACACTACTAACTGCTTGGCAAAACCCACATCAAACAGTTAAATTTAATCAAATTGAAGCTGTTACACAGACTTCTTTTATCACGTGTGGAGCTGGTGGTATAATACAACCATTTATAAGTCCATCTGCTGCAAATTCTGCAGCTAATAGAATAGCATGGGCAAATCGTGGTGAAGTTGCATTATCAGGAGTTATCTCATTTATGTTTGGTACTGCTCTAGGTTATACTGGTGCATCAACCGGAATAGGTGCTTTTGCAGGAGGCTCTTCAATGTTGGGTGCAACAGGATCTGGCTTATTTGCTGTTGGTAAAGAAGCACTTACTGGAGTGGTTGGAGCTTATTTAGTATACGCACCATTATCTTACGGTGAAAAAAAAGGAATGAGAAATTGGTTTAAAAGTGACACGGGTGATACGACTTATGACCGACTTATTGACACTCAAGAAAGCACTGAACAGCCAGAATGGTTTGAATTTAATTATGACACTTTAGACGATGATTATAATCCTACAGCTCTTGGTAAACCTGCTGGAGAAACATTTGATAGATCTGTAGAGCTATACAGAATAAATCAAAACGATGCATACATAGAACGTATGATGAATGTTGAAGGAACTAAAGCCGAACAACAAGCTGCGCGAGAGGCTATTGCAAAAGAAATGTCTAAAACAAAATCTGGAGCAGAAGCTGTACGAAATATGAGAAGAAAAGGTAGTGGCGAGATTTTACCTAGAACAAAAACTCAAAATAAAGGTAATATAGTTACTGCCAATCATCGTGGCAATGCTCAAGCAGCAAGATCACAAGCAATGTGGGGAACAAAAGCCAAAGGATTTTCAGACGGAATGGCTTTTAATGGCGTCGCATTAATGCTTCCATTATTAGTAACTCCTTTAGATGAATACACTATAAAAGCTATAGCTGACTTTGCAGAAGAAGATATTGCTAATGGAAACTCAATTACCTCAACAACTCATTAAATTTTAAGTTCTGCGCCAAACTCATATTATAAAATTTAATTAGTGTAATGGTAAACAACTGCTATAACACCAATTTTATAAGCACTAAAAAAGAAATAAATTTAATTACACGAAATGGAACATGTAAAATTTCTTATAATTTGAATACAAAAAAAACATCTAAAAAATAGAGTTAGATTTCACTAGGATTTTTTAGATACGCTTAACACTAAAATGAAACAGTAATAAAAAAATGCTTAATACTGAAACTGTAGTTTGGATTTAAATATTAACTACACCTTTTTTTAAATCATTTACTATATTTGTATACTACGTAATCACTTACTTGATAAAAACATATGAAACCAAAAAATACTAAAGATAGAAGAAATAGCTTTCTAAAATTTTTGCTCCTTTTTTTATTAACTACAGGAACCATAATTACTGCTATATTCTTTAATTTTAAAGTTCCGGCTAAAGAAAATGCCTTGTTAAAGGAACAGTCCAAAATGGTTAAAAAAGAAATGGATTTTCAAAGTAAATTTTCTAAAGAGATGTTTGAAGTTAAAAGCCTTTTTGATTCACTAGAAGTAGCAGGTTCTAATCGTACATTTAACAACTCATTAATTAGTAGTAAGTTGGTAGATATGCAAAAATCTATACCTACTAAAGATTCTACCTTTAGGTATGATATGTACACAAGAATTGTGGATTTACAGGTTGAACTTCAGAACACAAAAAAGAATTTACATGAATTAAGAGATGCTGAAGAAAAAATTAAGGAATATAAAGAACTATTAGATAAGTGTTTAGATGAATATAAAGATTTGCAACGTCACAATGCGCTTTTAAATTCTAGATCTAATTAATATAAAATACTTGAGTAATAAAAAAGGGTTTGAAAAATTTCAAACCCTTTTTTATTTATAAATACTAATCAATTATTTTTTTTCTTGCTCATACTCTGCGTCCCACTCGTTTCCATTATCTCCTTTTTGACCATCCATTTTTATTAAAAAGTTTTTAGCTGGAAAATACGGTTTCATGTGTACGTCTAAATAAACACGATCTTTTTGATTTGGATCTTGTTCAAATCTTTTAATAGAAAAATCTTCAATTAATTTATCTGGACCAGTTATGTTATCTAAAAACTTAACAATCTGTCCCATTAATTCTTTTCTGGTTTTAGCATTAAAGTTTTCAAAAGCACGACGGTTTAAAAAGTCCATCAATACTTTAGTTACATAATCAAATACTCTAACTACAGAATATGTTTGTAATCCAAGATTATCGCCATTAAATAAAGTCTTAGCAGAAAACGCCATAACTTTACCATACTCGTTAACCATTGGTACTAAACCTAACTTTTCTAACTGTGCAATTTCACTTTTCTTTAAGTCAAATCTTACACCATCAATCTCATTAATCCCACCATGTTTTTTACCAGCTGTAACCTGAGACATTAATGTGTTATAAATTTTACCTGCTAAAGCACCAGAAGGCGGTACAAATAAATCGTCCTCTTCTCCTACCTCATCATGTTTACCTCTACCTACTAACCAGTTACAAGACATTATAACGTTAGATCTATATTTGTCTCCTCCAGTTAAGTTGGCTGCTTCAAACATTTCCATAACATCATCTGGCTCATCCAAGTGTGCAAAATCTGTTACTAACATTACTTTATTTTCGTAAGCAATTTTAGCCCATTTTTCAACTACTTTATTTGACCCTAAATAACCAGGTATAACTAATAACCCATAGTTTTCACGTAAGTCTAGACGATCATAAGATGCATTCAACTCCTCAGCTACTGCATCAATAAATCTAGTATTATCTAAATCTTTAACCTGATCTAACTCAGCATTAACTATTGATATATTTTTAAGCTTATCTGACTCAGTATTTTTGTAAAACAATGCTACTGATCTGTATGAGCGCTCCAGGTCTCTAGTCGCACTAACTGCCTTACCTAGATTTTTTTCTAATGATGTTCTAGCTATTTGTGAACGTTTTTCTGAGTCTTCTACAATATCTGTAATATTATCTGACTGTGATAACGCATTTGCCCATATCTCTAGGGTTTTCTTTAAGGTATCTCTGTCCTCTTTTTTAGCATTCTCAGTTAAAAAGATTTTTTTTCTTGCTTTACGACTTGGGTTCATGTTTTGAACACCTTCTACACATGCCTCTAATAAATCAAACCCACCATATTTAGCTAATTTTTCATTATTTTGTTCTAAGTGTTTAGCAGGATTCTCTACTGGACTAAACTGTTGTGCTTTTTTAGATTCAGCCATAATTATTTGTTTTCTTCAATTTCGGTTATTAATGCACGAATAGATTCTAATAAAGCAGCTTTTGCTTCAGCATCAGACAATGCAGCTTTTAAAATTTTATTAGTTTTTAATTGCTTAATTATCTTTACATACTGATCTTTTTCAGTATTTAAATCTTTTAAAAACTTACTTTGTCTAGTAATTCCTTTTGCTCCAAAATCACCAAGGTGATTAAAGTTTAAAGTTTCTTTTTTTCCAACGCCATCTTCATCTTCAAAGTCAACATCTATTTCAGGTTTAAAATGTTCAAAAACTTCATCAACGGTTTTTAAACCTTTAACAACTTCTGGTTTGATAGGTTGCGAATCTGTAAGTTTTTCAACTAACAAAGTTCTGTTTTGTGGTATTTCCTGAATGGCTTCATTAGCATCTGTTTGTACTTCTGTACCACCAAGTCCATATGTTTGACTCATAACTACGCGCTTTTTTTATTAATGTATGTTTTATAAATATAATACTTTTTTTGAACGAAAAAATACACTTATTAATATTTCCACTTTAACTGTTCATTTTTATCGATATCTAGCATAATTTTTGTCCCTTTTTTAATCTTTCCTGAAATTAATAGCTTAGAAAGTGGTGACCTTAAATCATTTCTTATTACTCCTCTTAACGGTCTAGCTCCATATTTTGGGGTAAATCCTTTTTTAGCTAAAACGGTTATTGCTTTTTCTGAAAGCTCTAAACTAATATCTTGTTTGGCTAATGCTTTATATAAATCTTTAAGCTGAATTTTGAAGATCTTAGCTACATTATCCTCTGTTATTGGAGAAAATGGAATTATTTCTGTCAATCGTCCTAAAAATTCTGGTCTAAAATGGTTACCCATCATTTCTAATAAATCACTTGATTTAGGGATTATACCTTTACCAAAAGTTTCTACAATGTGGTTACTTCCAATATTTGAAGTAAATAATATTACTGCGTTAGAAAAATCGCCTTCTTTACCAAGTCTGTCATGTAATTTTCCTTCATCTAAAATTTGAAGAAAAATATCAAATACAGAAGGATGTGCTTTTTCAATCTCGTCAAATAACACAATAGAATAGGGCTTTTGTCTAATTTTGTTAACTAGCAAACCTCCTTCTTCATAGCCTACATATCCTGGAGGTGCACCATATAATAAGGCAGCAGAATGCTCTTCTTTAAATTCTGACATATCAAATCTTATGATATTAGTTTCGGTTTGAAACAAAAACTCTGCTAATGCTTTTGCTAATTCAGTTTTACCTGTTCCTGTTGGTCCTGAAAAGAAAAATGAGCCAATGGGTAATCCTGGTTTACTTAGTCCAGAGCGCGACTCTAAAACCGCTTCTGTTATAACCTTAACTGCGTGATCTTGACCAATTACGCGTTGTCTTAATACGTCTTCCATATTAAGTAAACGTTCCTTTTCATCGGATTGCAATTTACCGGTCGGAATCCCGGTTTTGTTTGCTATTGTAGAGGCAACATCTTCTTTAGAGACACTATCTTTTTTCTTACTAGCTAATTTTTCTAAAGTTTTTAAAATCTTTTCTAATAGTTTAAAGCCTTCTTTAGAGGTTTTAATGTTTTGATAAGTTAATGCTTCTGGAATTTCATCAAATAATAAATAGCTAAGCTTATTTTTCATTTGTAGATAAAACCAAGATTGCTCTAACAATAAATCTTCCTCTTTTAATGTACTTGTCTTTAAGGTTTCCAATTGACCTTTTAAAACTTCAATTTCTGCTTTAGATGTTTGTACCATAAACTTGATTGCAGACATTGTGCGATCTATTAAGTCTATTGCAGAATCTGGTAGGCTTCTTTCTTTATTATAACGTTTTGCTAGTCTTATTGCTTCACTTATACTGTCTTTTTCAATATTTAATTGGTGATGATCTGTGTAGTAATTAATGGTATTAACAATCATACGCAACGCTTCCTCTTCTGATGGTTCATGTAGTCTAACTACTTCAAATTGTCTAGATAAACCTTCGTCTGTTTCTATATGCTTTCTAAAGGCATCGTTTGTTGCGGTTCCAATAATGGTTAAATCTCCTTTAACCAATTCTGCTTTTAAAATATTTGCTAATCCTTGATTTCCAGAATTTTTATCTGTAAGATTGTTAATTTCATCTATTAACAAAATGGGCTTATCATGTGCTTTTACTGCTGCTATTACCTTTTTAAGTCTGTCTTCAATTTCTCCTTTATAACCTGCTCCAGATACTAAATGAATAAAATCTAATTCAAACACCTTAGCATTTTTAAGGTGTTCTGGAATGGCATCATTTAAAGTCGCATATGTTAATCCATTTAATAATACGGTTTTACCTACTCCTGGATCACCTAAAACCAAAACGTTTGGCTTAGAGCGTCTTCCTAAAATTTCTGTAATCATTTTGATTTCCGAGTCGCGACCCGAAATTTTTTCTAAACTTTCATTTTTAGCATGTAAAGTTTTATCCACACAATAAGTGTTTAAAACCGAATTATCTGAGACTGAATTAGCTTTTTGTGTTGTATCTATTTGGTCAGCAATTAAATTATCAACATTTCCAGAGTTTGCAAAATGACTTAACAACTCATTTGGAGTTAGCGTCAATGTTTTTAGTTGTTCGTAACTAAAACCAACACCTGGTGTACAAATAGCTATTAAAACGCAAAACTCATTTAATGTTTCCGTTTTTATTTTAAGCTTAACACTTTCTGCTTCATAAAATATTGCTGTTACAGCGTCGTCGCCAGAAATATTATCCGATGGTTTGGAGGTTTTAGGTAAGGATTCCAAACGGACTTCTGCCCACTCTTCTACATAATAGCCATCTTGACCAATGCTTTCTAAATACTTAAGTATTCCAACGTCTTTATGCAGTAATGCCTTTAATAAATGTGCTGACGAATACTGTTTATGTGAGTATTCTTTAGCTATAGATTGCGCAATATGAATCGCTTCTTTTAATTTATCTGAAATTAATTGATCAGTCATTTAAACACTATATTTTATAGTGATTAAAGCTACTAAAAAAATTAAATCTAAGTATTAGAATCTAACGAATAATTAAATTTAAATTAAATCACACCTATTTTGACTTGTTTTTTTATTGTTTTTATATGAAACCAGTATTAATAAAAATCTTCTTTTATTTAATCAAAAAAGCCATATTACTGTTGTAATATGGCTTTGCACTTTGGCTAGTTATATTTACTTTTTTATTTTAAACCTGAAACCTTTACATAATCAATAATAAACTCTTGCGGAAAAATAGAATCATCCACTTCTGGACCTCCAAAGTTACCTCCAATTGCAAGGTTTATTATTAAGTAAAAAGGCTTATCAAAAGGCCAGGTTTTTTCGTTTTTAATTTCTGGTGAAAAGGTGTACACTAAATTATCATCTATATAAAATGAAATAGAGTCTTTAGTCCACTTTGTTTTATAATTATGAAATCCTTCCTCAATATCTTTTATAGTAGTGATTTTTGTATTAACAGATTTACCATAACTATCAGGCGTATGTAACGTCGTATGAATTTGATGTGGTGCCTTACCTACATATTCTAAAATATCAATTTCACCGCAAGCTGGCCAAGTATTAGTATCAATATCATTACCTAACATCCAAAATGCAGGCCATAATCCTGATCCTTTTGGCAATTTGGCACTAACTTCTACTGTACCATACTGAAACTCAATTTTATCTTTAGTTGTTATTTTTCCTGAATAATATCCAGTCGAATCCTTGGTTGCTTTGATTACTAGTTTTCCGTCCTTTACTGTAATGTTTTCTTTAGTATAAATTTGTCTTTCGTTGTTTCCCCAACCACATAAGTTTGGACAACCATCTCCTAAATCATAATTCCAATTAGCATCGTTTAATTGCGTCCCATCAAATTGATCTATAAAACTAAAGGCTGGTTTATCATTATTTAGCTTAGCTTGATTTTTATGTTCTTCTTTACAAGCAAAGCATATTAAGGCGACTACTATTAGTTTAAATCCTTTAATCATAACTTAAATGTATCTGTTAAAACAGTTTTAGAACTTCCTCCAATATAGACTTCAAAATCTCCAGTTTCGACGTTAAACTCACCTTGATTATTGTAAAAACCAAGCTCTGCTTTAGTCAAAATTAATTGAATAGTTTTGGTTTCATTTGGATTTAATTCAACTAATTCAAACCCTTTTAATTCTTTAATTGGTCTTGTTACGCTAGCAAATAAATCCTTTAAATATAGCTGTACGACCTCTTTACCCTTAAATTTACCTGTATTAGTTAAGTCTACAGAAACTTTTATGGTTTCATCATCAGAAAAGGTATTACTAATTTTTAAATTACTATACTTAAACGTCGTATAACTTAAACCATGTCCAAAAACATATAATGGATCATTTGTTTCGTCTTGATAATGTGACCAAAATACCACGTCCTTACCTGGTAAAGTAGGCCTACCTGTACTTTTGTAATTGTAATAAATTGGAACTTGACCAACGTGTCTAGGAAAAGTCATTGGTAATTTACCACTGGGATTATAATCGCCATATAATACTTGAGCGATAGCGTTACCACTTTGTGTACCTAATTGCCATGCCTCTACAATTGCAGGAATATTATCATCTGCCCAAGTAATAGTTAAAGGTCTTCCATTGTTTAAAACTAAAACTATGTTTTTGTTAACTTTGTAAACCGCTTCAAGTAACTGTTGTTGGACACCTGGTAAGCCTAAATCTGTACGACTTCTACCTTCACCACTTTGATAACCATGTTCTCCTAAAACCATAATTACCACATCTGCTTGTTTAGCGTTTTTAATAGCTGCATCAAACTCACTTTTATCAGTGGTGTTTATGTTTACTTCAATCGCAAATTCGGTTTTACCTAAAGCGACATCTGCACCTTTGGAATAGGTAATTGTGTTTCCTGAATATTGATTTAATCCTTCTAAAACAGAAACAGCTGTGCTATCCTTAGCAGCTATACGCCAACTTCCTAATGGACTTGTTTTATCTGAAGCCAAAGCACCAATAACCGCTATTTTTTGACCTTCTTTTTTTAATGGTAAAAGGTTGTTTTCATTTTTAAGTAGTACAATGGACTTCTTAGCCATATCTAAAACTGCATCTTGAATTTCCTGGCTTCCAATGACTTGTTTCTCTCTAGTTTCATCCAAATATTTATAAGGATCATCAAATAGACCCAACTCAAATTTCACGCGTAAAATTCGGCTTACAGCATCATCAATAAGCTTGATATCTACTTTACCTTCGTTTACTAAACCTGCAAGTTCTTCTACATACAAATAAGATTCCATGTCCATATCAGAACCTGCATTAACTGCTAATTGGGCAGCTTGTTTACCATCTTTAGCATAACCATGAGCAATCATTTCTGTAATTGATCCCCAATCTGAAACCATAAAACCATCAAAACCCCATTTTTCTTTTAAAATATCGCGTTGTAAATGTTTGTCTCCAGTTGCAGGAATACCGTTAAGCTCGTTAAACGAATTCATAAACGTTCTCACACCTGCATCTTTGGCAGCTTTAAAAGGCGGTAAAATAATATTGTTTAACGTGGAAGTCCCTATGTCTGCAGTATTGTAATCACGTCCAGCCTCTGCAAACCCATAAGCTGCAAAGTGTTTAGCACATGCTGCAATTGAAAAATGAGAAGATAAGTCGTCACTTTGAAACCCATTAACTCTAGCAATTGCAATTTTAGACCCTAAATAAGTATCCTCTCCTGCACCTTCCATAACGCGTCCCCAACGTGCATCTCTAGAAATGTCCACCATTGGTGCAAATGTCCAGTTTATACCTGCAGCTGACGCTTCCTTTGCTGCAACTTCTGAAGATTTTTTAATCGCTTCTAAATCCCAACTTGCCGATTCTGCTAATGGAATAGGACTTAATGTTTCATAACCATGAATTACATCAAAACCAATGATTAAAGGAATCCCTAAACGCGTTTCTTCTACTGCTATTTTTTGCACAGCTCTTACGTCCTTTACACCTCTAACATTAAGCATGGAACCAACATATCCTTTTCTTAAATGTTCGTATTTTTTAGCTTGGTCTCCATTTTCAGGGACAGGACCTGTTACATCCCAAAACCCATTATACTGGTTCATTTGACCTATTTTTTCTTCTAAAGTCATCTTTGCTAGCAAATCTGATACTTTAGTTTCGATATCCGAATTTTTAGAGGTCGTAGTCGTATTTAAAGCTAAGTTTTTCTCATTACCATTATTACAAGAGATAATGAGAAAACTAGCTAAGACTAATACATAATATTTTATTATCTTCATATTTATTGATAAACTCTTACATATTCAATTTCCATAGACGACTGTGTAAATGCTGGATCTATGTCTCCACCAAAAGTTCCTCCCATTGCTACATTTAGAATTAGGAAAAAATCACTATTAAAAGGAGAAGCACTGGTGTTTGTATAGGTATGATATACTGTATCATCTACCAATATTTTTATAACATCTGGTGTCCACTCTACAGTATAATTATGAAATTGATCTGAAGCAGCATCAACTACTGTAGTACTTCCGTCTGCGCTACCTGCAAAAGCTTCTGGATAATGTAAGGTACCATGTATTGTGTTTTGCTGGTTACCTTTATGTTCCATAATATCTATTTCTCCACAAGCTGGCCAAACATTTGTCTGATAATTAGAACCTAACATCCAAATTGCAGGCCAAGTACCTCCTCCTGATGGAAGTTTTGCTCTAACTTCTACACGTCCATAAGTAAAATCATAAAGACCTTCTGATTTTAATCTTGCAGATGTATAACCACTTCCTGTGGAGATTGCTGTAATTTTTAACATACCATCTGCTACTTCTGCGTTTTCTAAATTATTGGTATAGCTTTGCGCCTCTTGGTTACCCCAACCATCAGTACCATTACCTAAATCGTAAGTCCAATTTGCTGGGTTTGGTGCTCCATTGGTGTCAAACTCGTCTGACCAAACTAAATCTGTATAAATAGTTTCGAATCCTGTTGCTGCACCTTCTTCTTCAGAAGTAATAATAAACCACCAATCAAACTCGCTGTTACCATCTGTTGTTCTTATAGTAAACTCGTTAGGTATATCACGACTAAAGATTTCATATTTATGATTACCACCTGTATAGTATCCAATAAAACCTAAACCTGTAATGTTTATTGTTTCTGCTCCTCCAGGTGCTGTAATTACCCAATTTTCTGAATAATCTTGATATGGATAGTTTTCTATATCTGCTCCAACAGGTGTCTCGCTGTGTGGACCTAATTCTGTAATTAAAGGTTCTCTTCCAAAAACAGTACCTGTTACATCCACTGAAGGATCGTCATTAGTGCTATTTACGATGTGTGTAAATGTACCATCTGCATTAAAAACATAACGATCATCATACATTCCTGTCGTTGCTTTCTCTCCAGGACCAGCTGCATACCACTCTGCAGCAACCTCACCTCCAACTGGTCCAAGACCAAAATGCGCTTGCTTTTCTGACTTAATTCGCCACGTTTTAGATCCATCACCAACCAATGCATTTAATAAATCTGCTGGTGGAGCATAAGTTGCTAAAACATCAATATCTATAGTAGCTGTTGAAGAAACACCACCTGTACCATATGCTACCACTACTACTGTGTACGTATTAACTCCTAAATTTGAATAGGTATACGATGTTACTCCTGAAGGAGCATTTTGCTCTGCATTACCAAAACTGAATTTATAACTTAATGCATTATCTGCTGTTGCTGTAAAGTTAACCACACCACTACCATCTCCATTTGGATTAGTTGCATCTTGACCTACTATTTCTGGTACAATAACAATATTAGATGGTGCGACGATATTTCCGAAAGTCTGATCTTCTTCTTGGCAACCTATAAACAAGACTGTCACAAGAATAAATGCTATTATTTTAAATTTATTTTTCATCTTCTATTTTTTAATATTAACTGCTATAAATAAAGCTTAGATAATTAACTAGTTGCTTGATAAAGAAACATCGTCAATATTAACCATACCTATTTGTGCTCCTAAATCAAAAAGAACACGAGCATCTGGTGCTCCAAAATCCGTAGCTACCAAAGTTAATGTATAAGTTGTTTTTGTTGTAGTAATATCAACGGTTTGCGTAGCATTAGACCAAGGGTCTGCACTTAGACCAATTCCGGCAATAATTGCTCTATCTACATCTGACCAAGCATCAAAAGTTAATGTGTAAGTATTACCCTGAATAATTTCTAGCTTTTGACTAAGATTTACGTCATAAGAATTTCCTGCTGTTGCAACATCTACTGAATAATATGTATTACCTGCTACTGTAACCACTGGTATTACAGACGCATCATCAACACCTATTATCCAAGAATCACTTCCATTTTCAAAATCACCATTAACAACAGTGTTACCTGTGCCGATAATTAATGATACATTATCAATATTAACCATACCTACTTCTGCACCTAAATCAAAAATTACACGAGCATCAATAGCTCCAAAATCTGCTGCACTAAGTGTTAAAGAATATGTCGTGCTAGTCGTTGTAATGTCTACTGATTGAGAATCATTAGACCAAGGGTCTGCACTTAAACCAATTCCTGCAACAATAGCTCTGTTTACATCTGACCATGCATTAAAAGTAAGCGTGTAAGTATTACCTTGAATAATTTCTACTTTTTGACTTAAGTTGACATCGTATGAGTTTCCTGCCGAAGTAACATCTACAGAGTAGTATGTATTACCACTATTAGTTACCACAGGTGCAAGAGCTGCATCATCTACACCAATTATCCAAGCCTCGCTTCCATTTTCAAAATCACCATTAATTAACAATCCATCATCAAATGTTCCAGTAGAAGCACTTTGCTTATAAAAGTAAAAGTTGTCTATATAAACTATATCTGCAACAACATCTGCATCAATTAAGATTTGTGTAATTTTTTGCGTGTTGGCTAAATTTCCGCCATCAAAACCTGTCATATCAACATCAATACTCTGCCAAGAACCACCAACTGTTGCTCCTAAAGATTCCACATCTTCACCACCATCAATGGTATTAACAATTTTAACTAATAATTCGTTTTCTGTTCCTGAAGGTACCCAATAATCGATGTGTAACATTTCCATAGCTGAAACATCTATTCCGTTATCGTAATTACTTACCATACCAATAAAGTCCAAATTTGTTAATCTCCAAACATTATCACTATCTACAGTAGTAGCCTCAAATCCCGAAGCAGACCAATCTGTAGGTAATTCGTTTAAAGTAATATTAGCATATGCATCACTAAAAATAGAGACTACATCAGTAGCGTCTCTGTTAGGAGGCGTTGGAGCTGGAGTTAAAGGAGCTAATATTTCTGTTACTTCAAATTCTTCTGTGTACGAAATAGTATCTACAGACCCACTATTAGCTGTTACTGTAATTGTGTAAGTCCCAGCTGCATCATATACAAATGATGTTACGTCACCAATATTAGATGTTAAAACCGTTGCTGCTGCATCTCCAAATTCTACTTGATAAGACACTGCAAAATCTGCTGTAGCAGTTACATTTACTTGTCTAGACACTGTTGGGTCATTATCTATTGTAACTATTAAGTTTTCTGGAGCTTGAAATGACACTACAATAGTTTGTGCGACAGTAGTTGTTTTTCCATTTATACCCGAAGCAGCAATTACGATTTCGTAAGTTCCTTCTAGATACGTGTTTTGAGTACTTTGTCCAGGATTTAGAAGTCCCGAATCTGTACCTGAGTCATCACCATAATTAACTCTAAAATTAGCCACATTTTCTCCTGTTGGAGTAATGGTAACTAAACCAGAATTATCTTGAGCAATACTAATTACTGCTGAAACATTAGTTGGTGCTGGTAATGCACTAACATCTGGTAAATCATCATCTTGAGAGCAACCAATTACTGAAGCTACTACTATGAATAAACTAAGGATGTACTTAAAATTTTTCATGCTATGTTGTGTTTTAATTTTCATATTTATTTTTTTAATAACCAGAATTTTGTGTCCAACGATTACCTGTTAACTCTATTTCTATTTGTGGTATAGGAAAAACCTCATGTTTACCTGTCGTAAATCCATCAATTTCTGAAGCTGCACGACCTGTTCTAACTAAATCGAAAAAACGATGTCCTTCACCTACTAATTCCACACGACGTTCTTGGTAAATCGCATCTGTTAATGCACTACCTGTAGCTATAATGTTGTGATCCATATCTCCATATGCGCGTTGTCTAACTTGATTTAAATAATTTTGAGCTCTGTCATCTGCTATAGATCCTCTATTTAAAGCTTCTGCAGCCATTAATAAGACGTCTGCATACCTAATGGCTCTGTAATTATTAGGGTTGGTCAAGTTTTGATCACCAATATTAGAATCGCCTTTACGTGCTATATATTTTCTGTTATAATACCCTGTGTGCTCATTACCTGTTCCAAAAGTTGCTCCTGTTGCAGTAGCCCAAGCATTAATATCTAAGATTGCAGTTTCTAATCTTGGATCATCACTCTCAAAAGCATCTACAGCTTCTTGAGTTGGAATATTAAAGCTAAAACCAGAATCAAACAATGGTCCATTATAATTACGTATACCATTAAATCCTACTGCTACATTACCTTCACTACATTGTAAACATCCAAATCCTGCACCTTCTAAATCTGCATATTGCACTTCAAAAACAGACTCGATACTATTCTCATTATCGTTTTCAAAAATGGTTGTATAGTCTGCTACTAAATCATAAGGTCCAAAATTTATTAAGTCTTCTAAAACTAGAGCAGCAGCTCCAAATTTATTTTGATATAAGTATACTTTACCTAATAATGCTTCAGCAGCTCCTTTAGTTACACGTCCTAATTGTGTTTGCGTATATGGTAAATTATCGGCTGCATACATTAAGTCTAATTCAATTTGTGCATAAACTAATGCTTTAGGTGTACGATCCACTTCAAATTGATCTCCAAATAAGAAACGTTGATCAACAATCAATGGAACATCTCCAAACCATTTTACTAATTCAAAATAGTAATACGCTCTTAAAAATCTAGCTTGTGCTATAACATTTTCTTTTCCGCTAAAGTCTATTTTATCTTGAAACTCTAAGATGTAATTCGCGCGATTAACACCAGCAAACATCCAGCCCCAAATTGAGCGTAACTGTTCGTTATTAGCAGTGTGAATCATATCATCAATTTGCTGTATTCCAGGTACATCTGTAGCGCTTTCTCCTCCAGCTAAAGTATTATCTGAAGCGATTTCGCCTAACATAACATTTAAATAGGTAGATTGTAGCAAATCATAAGCACCAATTAAAGCATCTTGATAATCTTGCTCTGAGTTAAAGTAGTTTTCTGAACTTTCATTTTGAGAAGCGACATCTACAAAATCGTCACTACACGAAATAATTGTAAAAGTCGAAACTAAAAAGACGATTATATATTTTATTTTTTTCATTGTTTAGAATTTTACGTTTGTTCCGATTAAAAATGTTCTTGGGTTTGGATAAAAACCACTATCAATTCCGTCTCCTATTGGAGCTCCATTTGATGTCGTTGGGTCAAAACCTCTGTATTTTGTCAATGTAAAGGCATTACTTACAGACGCATAAACTCTGATATTATCCAAGCCTATATTTTGTAATTTATCTTGATTAAAAGTATATCCTAATTGTACATTTTGAGCTCTGATGAATGAACCATCCTCTACAAAATAATCAGAAAAAACAGCATTAGACGTTGCGCTATTTGTAACTCTTGGATCTGTGTTTGATGTTCCTGGACCTGTCCATCTATCTAATACATAACTTGTAAGATTAGTTTTGGCACTGTTTCGGTCATAGTTTCTAACAATATCATTACCTACAGACGCAAAGAAGTAGGTTTGAAAATCGAAATTTTTATAATCAAATGATAAATTTAAACCCATTGTAACATCCGGAATTGGGTTACCTATAAATGTTCTGTCATCTGCATCAATAACTCCATCTTGGTTAACATCCACAAATCTTAAATCTCCAGGTTGTGCGTTAGCACCTAAGTCTAATTGTGATGGATGCGCATCAACTTCGGCTTGGTTTTGAAAAATTCCATTGGTTTGCATTCCATAAAACACACCTATTGGCTGTCCAACTTGCATTCTAGAAGGTGGATTTGCTTGACCAATACCAAAGCTTCCTCCAACTTCATAACCTATGCTATTGTTAACTTCAACTACATTATTATTTAAAGTTGAAATATTATAACTTACATTAAACTTAAAATTATCAGATAATTGATCTTTGTAAGATACAGCAAACTCTAATCCACTATTTTCTACCGTTCCAGCATTAACAATTGGATTACCAGAACCTGGAGCAGCTCCTCCTAATATTAACGAACTTTCAACAGGAAGTAATAAATTTTCTGTGGTACGTTTAAAATAATCTGCTGTAATATCTACTTTGTTGTTAAATAATCTTGTTTCAAACCCTATATCAAATGCTTTTTGCTCTTCCCATTTAATTTCTGGATTAGATATCGCACCAACTGCAGTACCAAGTGCTAGTGCATCATCTAAAACATAAACACCTTCACCATCTAATAATGATTCAAATCTAAAACCAGGAATCCTATCGTTACCTAAAACTCCGTAAGAGCTTCTAAGTTTTAAGAAATCGATGGTATTACTACTTGATAAAAAGTCTTCATCAGAGATTACCCAACCAATTGAACCTGAAGGGAAAATTCCGAATTTATTTTCTGGACCAAAAGCTGTAGAACCATCACGTCTAACTACTGCAGAGAATAGGTATTTTCCTTTATAGTTATATTGCAATCTTCCAAAATATGATAATAATCTAGAATCGAAAAAACGATTACTTATTTGAGCATAAGGATCTGTAATGGTAGTGGCATCATTAATATCTGCATCACTGAACATTGTATTTTCAGGCATACCGTCTCCAACAGATAAGTAATAATCTCCTGTTGATTTAAAAACTGACGTCCCTAAAGTTGCTTTAATATTATGAGTATCATCATTTAACGATGTTTCATAATTAACAAAAGCATCAAACGTATAATCTCTAAAAAAGTTTATGCCTTCTGTGAATTGTAAATTTTCGGTATTATCAAATACAGAACCATTTCCATATTCTACTATAGGGTTAAGACCTCTAGTTCTTACCTCTGAATAGTTCCATTGATAGTTAGCTTCTGCACTAAAGCCTTTTAAAAATTTATAATTTAAACCAAAAACACCGCTTAGTTTATCAACTTTGGTTCGGTTAAATGTATTTTCGATTTGCTTTAATGGGTTTACAACCTCTATTGGATAATTAGCAGAAGACGTATACTCTCCATTTTCGTCTCTTGGCGCATCTGTTGGTGCAAAATTAACTGCATTAAATAAAACAGAACCTAAGCCTCCTTCTGGTAACGCTTTTCTTAATGTCCCAGTATATATAAGATTAGCCTTTAAATTTAAACCTTTAATAATCTCTAATCCATAATTAGCACGTGTTGTGTAACGCGTAAAATTAGCTTTACTACCACCAATAATACCATCTTGTGTTAATAAAGAGGCTCCAAAAGAATAGGTAGATTTTTCAGTACCACCACTTGCAGTAATAGCATTGTTAAATATAGGCGCAGTTTCAAAAACTTCATCTTGCCAATCTGTTCCTCTATTTAATCCAAATGTATCAGGAAAAGGTAAAGTACTTCCGCTAGCTGCAGCTGCTTCGTTTTTAATTAAAGCATACTCTGTAGCATTTAATAATGGTATTTTTCTTGTTGTTTGTTGGAAACCAACATAAGAGTCGTACTGAAATGTCATTGGTTTATTTTTGCGACCAGTTTTTGTTGTAATTAAAATAACTCCGTTGGCAGCTCTTACACCATAGATACCTGCTGTGGCATCCTTAAGTACTGTATAACTTTCTATATCTCCTGGATTTACAACACTTAAATCTTCAATAACATTACCATCTACTAAAATAAGTGGTCTGTTATCACCATTAGTGGATACACCTCTAATTCTAATATTAGATGCACTACCTGGAGCACCAGATTGTGATGTAATATTAACTCCTGCTACTTGACCTTGTAAGGCTTGTTCTATGCGTGTAGGTTTAAGTGCTTCAATAGTTTCACTAGAAACCGTTGATACTGCTCCAGTTACTTCTTTTCGTTTTTGAGAACCATAACCTATAATAACCACTTCTTCTAGTGCCTCAACATCTTCAGTTAGTTGCACATTAACTGAATTACCATTAGTTACTACTACCTCTTTTGTTTTATAACCTATATAGGAAAAAACTAAAGTTGAATTTTTAGATACGTTATTAATAGTATAATTACCATCAAAATCTGTGGTTACACCATTGGATGTATTTTTAACTAGTATATTAACCATAGGAATAGGCAATCCATCTTGTTGACTAGTTACATTTCCTGTTATTAAATACTCCTGAGCAAAAGCAGAGAAAGTCATTAAGAATAACAAAAAGGAGAAAAAAGTTTTTTTCATGTTTAAAAGTTTTTGTGCTTTTATCAAATTTAAGCAGATATAATGCTGATTTGATAATTTTAACCGCAACAAAAAACATACATCACAAAAAAAAGTTAGTTTAATTATCTAAATCTCATTAAAAACAAGCATTAACCTTATTTTAACATTTATATTATGAAAACGCATCATTACTAATAAAATTAGGTTTGTTGTGGTAATGTATAGGTGTTTTAACCAATTGTAGTGTTGCTATATACTCAAGATGTAATCAGTTAAATTAACATCATGCTCTAATTCCATCTTTTTACGCAAACGATATCGTTTAACCTCTACACTTCTTGGAGATATATTAAGTAAAGGAGCAATCTCTTTTGAAGATAAATTTAGTCTTAGATAAGCACACAATCTTAAATCGTTAGATGTCAAGGCTGGATGTTTGGTTTTTACCTTTTTAAGAAAATCTTTATCTGCATTATTAAATGCTTCTTCAAACAAATTCCAATCATCTTTATTATTAATATTTTTATCAATAATCCTAATTACAGATTTTAGATTAGCACTCTCTACCTTTTCATTTAGCTCGGTCTTGATGGTGTTTAAAAATTCGTTTTTTTTAATCAAGCTCATGGTAGAAATTGCTAATTCTCGGTTTTTATTGTCAATTTCTTGTCTTAATTTATCATTATTTAAAGCCATCAATTGTTGTTTAGTCTCTAAATCTTTAAGCTCTAACTCACGTTTTGATTTTAGGACTAGTTTTTCTTTTTGCTTTCTATAATACAGTTTATAAAAATAATTTATCAATAAAACGACAATAAAACCTATTACACAATAGACAATAATCATTGTTGTTGATAAAAACCAAGGCTTATCTATTTTAAACAAAAAACGGTCTTGATTAGTCAGCTCCTGACCTCCTACTCTTGCTTTTACAATAAAAGTGTATTCGCCATAAGGTAAATTTTTATATAATACTTCTGCATTAGTACTCCAACTACTCCAATCATTATATAACCCTTCTAGTTTATGCGAATATTCAGCTTCTAAATATTTATCATACTCTGCAACACTGTATTTGATTTCGATGTTATTCTCATTATTTTTAAAAACATTTTCATCTTTTAAGCTAATTAACTGTTTCGACTTTTGAAGCGGTGTTTTATTTATTGTATTAATTTCAACTTGATACGTTTTAGGTTTTATCTTAGAAAGATTTAAAGTTATATAACCTTTAGAAGTACCAAATAGATATAGATTAGGTTTTAGGTTAAAGATGCTTTCGTATCCCGATAAACCTTCCCTAAGTGAACTTGGCAACGCTATAAAGAAAATATTTGGCGCTGTGCTTAATTTACCTGGACTAACGTAATTAATCCCTTTTTTAGTAATTAACCATAGTGCATTATTTGCCTGATCTGTAATAATTTTACCCGAAGAATAGCCTTGCGTTTTATAAATATTGCTTAAAACAGTGTCTTTAACAAATGTATTATCCTCTAAGTGTTTTTTGAAAACACCTTTATCTGTTGCATAATACAGCGTGTTGTTACTTGTTGTTAATGAAGAAAACAAGCCTTTTTCTAAAGTTTCAATTTTAGAAATTTGTGTTGTAGTTGTGTAATCCGAGTCTATTTTAATTTTAAAAACACCTTTATACTCATGATTTACTAATATTTCATCCTTTTTAGAAAACACAAAAAATCTAGATGAATTATTAAATCCTTCAATCTTGTTTCTAAATTGCCAAAGACCTGCTTTTTTTTCTAAAATATTAAGACCATTATAGTTACCCTGTATTAGTAAGTTTGGATTATCACTAATTGTTTTAATATCCCAAGTACCTTCTACTGATGCAATACGATTTGCTACATTGTTATTAATTATAAATGTGCCTGAATTATGACCGCAAAACAACTGGTTATCAATAATTTTAAGACTCCATACTTGACCATTAGTATTGACTACAGGTTTAAACGTTTTTTGATCTGTTTTTTTATAAAACAACCCTTGATTAGTACCTAAATACAACGTATTGTCATAAATTAAAGAGGTGTAAACAGTACCCAAAACACCATGATCATCGTTAAATATTCTGTAAGGAGAGTTAATATTTACACAGTTTATACCATTATCTAAAGCTAACCAAATATTACTTTCCATATCCTGAAATATTGACAATACAGTATTGTTTCCTAGTCCATTGGCTTGGCTTATTTTTTGAAAAATATTACCATTAGCATCAATTTGTATAATTCCGTTAGAGATGGTCCCTAAAATTAAGCTATCGTCGTTTAATTGTAGGCTACTATATATGCGATAATCTTTTAATTGAGCGTTTAAATTAGTATTCCAGTCCTGTTCTAAATCGTCTTTTATTGTTACAATCCCATGATTTTGAGTAACAATAAGCAAGTTGTTTTTTAATGTGTAAACACCAACTATTATCTTATTTTTAAAATAATTAGATTGTAAAATAGCTTTAGGTTGTCCATTTTCTAATTTTAATAATCCTTCTATTCTATCCTGATAATAAATGCTATTATCAACCTTAAACATTTTGATTATTCCTGCTTTAGTTTCTGTAATTTTAAATTTATCGGTTTTAGTGTTATAAACATAAATGCGGCTAAGTGATTGAAACAGTATCCAATCATCTAAATGAGTTATTTTCCAAAATTGCTCGTCCTCTAATAAAGTACTACCAATTTGTTTAGAAAGAGAGGTGTATTTTAAATCGCCAACATCTGTTCTGGTCCAAAAACCAAACTCCATATAACTACCTGTATAAACCTTATCATTAACAACATTAACAGATCTTATAATAGTTTGATTTGGCGATGGATATAAAATCCATTCTGAACCATTAAACTCTAATAATCCTTTAGAATTTGCTACATAAATATGTTTGCTCTTACATTGGGTAATTTCCCAATTTTGATTTTCGGCATGATACTGTTTGGGAGAAAAATATTGTATAGGTGGTAAATCTTGTGCTACAGATTTTGTAAACACCATAAATACACCTAGTAAAATTAGGACTTTACTAAGGTTGCACCAATTATTAGGACTAAATTTAAGCATTAAGCAATATACAACTTTGTATGGTTAAATTATACTACATAATTAAACTATACTATTGCTTACGTGCTATTAAAATTACTTTTACATAATTGGTGGTGGTACCATTAAAGATAATATTGTAATTATTATGATTGTAATTACAATGATAAGACCATTAAATTTTCGGTTACTCATAACAAAATTTTTATTGGTGAACAGTTAAAACTGTGTTAGTATGAAGTTGTTTTAAAGTTGAAAAAATGTCTGATTTAAACACTCCCATTTTTCTTAATAAATGCGGTTTTTTATCAATTACACACATGATACCATCTAGATGCGATTGCGCATAAGCCTTTAAATTATAAGAAGAAGCTGTGTAGTGCAATGTTACTGTATGTCCTGAAATTTCTTTTAGATAACCTAGCATAGCCTCTAAATTGTTAGATGCGCAATCGCTTATAGCATTTTGTTTTGCTAAGATTAAAACTGTAATATCTAAGTTGGTGTTTTCCAAAATATTTAAAAACTTGTCTATTTGACGCGTATTTATTTGCTGTTTAAAATCTGAGGCAATAGTTATATTAATCTTATTGCTTGCTGAAGCATGTGGAGGCACTATTAATACTGGACAACATCTAATTTTTTCGACTATATTTTGAGTTATTTTTCCTAGATTTTGTTCCTTTTTACTTGTTAAAATAACCAAATCTATATTTAACTGCTTAATGTTTTTTTGAATGCTTAATACTAAATCAGAACAGTCAGATATTGCAAAAAACTTATGATTTAATGCTGTACAATTTAAAGTGTAGCGCTCAACTAATTTACCTAATTGCTTTAGAGCATTCTGTTTAGGCTTATCAAACCAATCGTCGTCTGCTTGAAGCATTTGTATTGCATCTAAACCATTAACATTGTATGAATAAGTATTTAAAAAATAAAAGTCGCAGGTTTCGTTTTTAAATAGTTTTATAACATAATCTATAGTTTGAAAACTATTTAAAGTAAAATCTGTTGGAATCAATATTTTTTTCATCTTATTACATTTTAAATTAATATTTAGCCTATACTTTTAACTGAGTTATCGTTTAAACAACTACCGTCCCTTAAGCTACCTTTTATACCTTGCTAGCATGTTATAAAACCTAATTCTAAAGTCATGAAGCTCTTTTAAAATTTGGATATACTGCTGTCTTTTTAATTCGTGCACCTTGGCACAACTATCATTATATTCTGTCTTTCCGTATTCTATTTCATTTATAATCTCTTGTTCATATTTGCAAAAATTAGCCATGCTTAAGGTGAATTTTCTGCGTAAAGCCAACATATTATTGGATGTCTCTATATGTTTTATTAGTTGTTTTTCTATTACATAAAAATGTTCAAACTCTTTTACAGCTAATTCTAGTACAGAAATCCAATGATTGGCCTCCTTACAATCTTTAACTAAGCACACGCGTCTGTGTGTCTCTATTTTATAGGCTGAAGCTGTATTCAATTATTAATTAACTTTTAAAAGCGTGAATTTACCTTGTACTTTATTAAAAAACTCGTCCTTAAGCCTTCTGTATTTATCTAAATGATACAGGTAGCTGCGTCTATAACTTTCATGCTCTGTGATGTATATCATATCACATTGCGTGTCTTCACACTCGATGATATTTAATCTGGATTTAGAATAGGTGTTTAACGCGTTTAAAAGCGTTTCGTTTTCTATCTCTTTTTTCTCAAATTTATTTGCTACACTTTTGTCATCTAACTTATCTTTTAATTCGTTTTTACAAATATTGATAAGGTTAGACAGTTCTTTTTTTATGTACTTTAAATGATTAATCCAATTATCTAGCTCCATTGTATTAATTTTATGTGTCACATCTACATTAGTATCATGATCAAAAATTTCTATGTTTTCTGTTTTCATAATAATCTGTTTTAAATATTTATATCAACACCTTTTAAATTCTCCTGCTTTTGGACATCAATAATTTTAATTTTTTGTGCTCCACCAGGAAAATCCCAATCAATTGTATCATTTTTAGAATAGCCTAAAAGCGCTGCTCCCATTGGCGCTAAAACGGACACTTTGTTAAGTGCCACGTTTTTGTCCATTGGTATAACCACTTGTAATTCTTTTTCCCAACCATTATCCGATGCTATAGTCACTATACTATTAAAACGTACTATATCCTCTGGTACTTGGTCGTCATTTACAATTTGTGCAGTCTTTAACTCTTCTGATAACTTTACTAAAGATTTAGTGACGCTTGTATCATCTCCATAACCCGAAATATTGAGTATACGTTTTAGGTACACATACTCTTTTTTTTCTAATATTAAACTTCCGTACTTCATCTTCTTTGTTTTAAAATCAAGGAAAAATCCCTCTTTGTATGTATGCTTTTTCTATACGTTGTATGGCTATACAAAATGCAGCTGTACGTAAATCCACAGTTTCATTTATAGCATAATCAAACACTTTATTAAAAGATTCATTCATTTTTTTATCCAATTTGGCCATCACCTCGTCCAATTGCCAAATCTCTCCATTTCGGTTTTGTAACCATTCAAAATAACTACCAACTACACCTCCAGAATTACATAAAATATCAGGTATAATTGTAATACCTCTTTCTAATAAAATCTTTTCGCCTTCAACATTTGTTGGTCCATTAGCACCTTCTGCAATTAATTTTGCTTTAATTTTTGGTGCATTTTCTTTAGTAATTTGGTTTCCTAAGGCAGCAGGAATACAGATATCACAATCCAAAGCAAAAAACGTATTGCTATTTACTGTTTTAGAGTCTGGAAAGTTTACAATACTACCATCGTTAATTTGACTGTATTTAAATAAGTCTTCAACCTTAATACCATTTTGATTTTGAATACTTCCAGAAGCATCTTGTACTGCTACTAATTTTGCACCATCTTTTTCTAAAAAATGAGCTGCCCAATAGCCAACATTACCAAATCCCTGAACAATAAACTTTTTACCAACTAAACTGGTATTGCTTTTTTCTGCCCAAAATTTAATGGACAAATACACACCATAACCTGTTGCTCTGTCACGTCCTTCTAATCCGCCACTTGCATCAGGCTTACCTGTTACTACATGTTGATTTGCAGTACGTTCTGCTGGTGGACGCGTACTCATGTAAGTATCTGCAATCCATGCCATAGTTTGACTACTAGTGTTAACATCTGGAGCAGGAATATCATGCTCTGGTCCAATATTATCCGCTAAAGCAAACGTAAAACGTCTTGTAATACGTTCTAACTCTGATTGCGAATATTTTGAAGGATCTATTTTAATACCTCCTTTACCTCCACCATATGGCAAACCTGCTAATGATGTTTTCCAGGTCATCCACATCGCTAATGCTCTAGCAGCATCAATATCCACTGTTGGATGGTAACGTAAACCACCTTTATATGGTCCTAATGCATTATTATGTTGCACTCTATAACCTGTAAAAATCTCGACGTCTCCATTATCCATTTTTACCGGAAAGTTGACTAAAATTTCGTTGTTAGTAATGCTTAATATTTTTCTAATATTTGGATGTAAATTAATATGGTCTGCAGCACTATTAAACTGCTCCATTACATTATCCATCATACCTCTTACAGGTACTTTTTTTGTTACTTTTTTCAAATCTGCTGTTACTGTTGTCATTGTAAAGTGTTTATTATTTTATTTGAAATAGCGATTGATTATTGATCTTTCGTGATATTTTTGTGAGATATACTTATCTCTAGCTTGGCTTTTATTAGATTTTTTTTCTAAAGAATTTTTACTGCCAAATACTGAAACTATTGTGTTAAAAAACATAGCTTTTATTATTAAATGATTAAACTAAAACTAACTCTTGTTCTGGTTGTTTTACTTGGTGTAAAGTTGGTTGGTTTGGTTTAAAGGCATCAAACTCGCTACAAGACCAAACGTTATCTTTTTGGGTTGTCAATACGCAAGAATTGCGATGGATACAATCTGGGCAAATATTAAAATGACTCATAGGTGTAAAATTTATAATCGATTATACACCAATTTGCAATGCTTATGCCAAAGGAAATGCACATACTGCTACAAATGCAAAAAACCCTTTAAAATAAAGGGTTTATAGAATAATATAGTATAAAATACAAAATAACGAGTGGTACATAATTACCCAAATGGGTAAAAATGCACCAGTTTTAAAAAGCTTATTCAGATAATTTTTGACGAATTGTTTTTCTGTCTATTTGAAGAATTTTGGCAGCTTTAGTTTTATTGTTTCCAGTAGCCCTTAATACTTTTTCTATGTATTGCTTTTCAATAACTTTTAAAGGTTGTAAGGTGTCTGAAGTGTGTTGTATTGTATACTTTAAATGCTCTGGTAAATGACTAACGTCAACGGTTTTATCACTTAATATCACTGCACGTTGTATGATGTTTTCAAGTTCTCTAATATTTCCTGGCCAATCGTAACGCTCTAATATTTTTAAAGCATCTGGAGTAATTTTTACATAACCATCTTTATACTCGACGCCATATTTAAATAAAAACTTATCAACCAATAATTTAATATCGTCTTTGCGCTGTCTTAAAGGAGCCACATCTATCTCTACAACTGTTAATCTGTAATATAAATCCTCCCTAAAAGTTTGCTTTTGAATCATGTCACGTAAATCACTATTGGTTGCCGCAATTATACGTAAATCTACTTTTTCAGGTTTTGTAGATCCTACTTTTACCACTTCTTTTTCTTGTAAAACACGTAGTAATCTAGATTGCACAGTTAATGAAGCATTACCAATTTCGTCTAGAAAAATAGTTCCTCCGTTTGCAGCTTGAAAAAAACCTTCGCGATTAGTTTCTGCTCCTGTAAACGCACCTTTTAAATATCCAAATAGCTCTGCTTCAAGTAAATTTTCTGGTATTCCACCACAATTTACTGCAACAAAAGGCGCTTTAGAAAACTTACCTTGATAATGGATGGCACGTGCGACAAGCTCCTTACCTGTACCGCTTTCACCTTTAATAAAAACTGTTGCTTTGTTGTTTTTAACACGTTCAATAACCTGAATTACAGAATTAATTTTGTCGGAATTACCTATAATTTCGCCGTAAGGCTTATTATTATTAATTACTGAATTTTTAGATGATTGTGCTAGATTATCTGCATTTACCAAATATTTGTCCAACGCCATTTTAAGCTCGTCTTTAGTAAATGGTTTGGTTAAATAATCTACTACACCTGATTTTATGGCTGCCAACGAATCTTGAACCGAGGGATAACCTGTAACCACTAATTTAGGCAATTTAGGATAATGCTCTGACACAAATTTAATAAGCTCTGAACCATCCAACTCTGGCATTTTTAAATCGGTTATTAATAAATCTATAGTCGAATCCCTTAAAATACTGACTGCTTCTTTAACAGAAACCGCTTTAAACACATGATAATTCCAAGATTGTAAATGACGTTGTAATAGCTCAAGGATATTAATATCGTCGTCAACTATAAGTATGTTTTCTTTACGTAATTGCATTAGAAAATATTATTTTGGGAGCGTTATGGTAAAGGTAACGCCTTTATTTTTATTATTTTTTGCAGTAATGGTTCCTTTATGTGATGCCACAATACCATGGACGACACTTAGTCCTAATCCAGAACCGTCACCTATAGGTTTGGTGGTAAAAAAGGGTTGAAAAATTTTATCTAAATCTGCTTGATTAACACCTTTACCTTCATCTTTAATTTTTAAAACAATTGCTTTTTTACTGGTTTTAGCCTCAATAGTGACCAACCCTTGTTTTGGTGAAAAATAAATAGCATTAATTAAAAGATTAAAAATAATTTGGGTCAATTGTATTGGATCTGCGCGCAGTAATAAGTTTTCTTCTTCTATTTTAACAATGTATTTGACCTCTTCTTTTCTAAAAGTAGCATCTAATAAATTTATGGCACTTTTAATGTTAGGCACCAAATTTACTTCTTTCATTTCCTGAGGCATTTCGCAAGCAAAAAACATTAATTTTTTAACTACTTCTCTAGAAAATATGGCGTTTTTAATAATCTTATCTATATCCAGAGAGGCATTTTTATCTGTTTTAAAATCCTCTTTTAGCAGCTCTGCAAAGCCTAAAATATTAGCTAATGGTGTATTTAGCTCATGTGCTATACCAGCTGTGATTTCGCCTAAAATACTTAAACGGTCTGCATGTTCCATCTGACGTTTCAAAGATGTTTCGTTTTTCTGAATTTCGATACGTTCTAGAAAACTTCCTATTTTTAAAGCTATATTATCTAACAGTAATTGCTCTTCGTTTAAAAAATCCTTTTGGGAATACTGTTCTGGATTTAAATAGGCAATTAACTGCCCTTTTTCTTCATTAAATAATTTTATTTTAGATTGAATACTAATGGTACTTTTTATAGCATTAGCGGTTGAAATGCTATTATTTTCAGTATGAATCTGAATATTTGTTTTTTTAGGATACTGAAATCCTTTTTTGATGCTAAACACTATGGCTTGTAAAGTATCCTCGATTAGCTCTTCGTTTGCGTTTCCTATTATTGAAGATACCTCATAAAGACAAGTTAACTCCTTAATACGTTCTTTTAATGCTTTTTCAGTGGTATTCATTGACATTAATTTTAAAGCAATTATTTAATTTACGTTTTGAGTATCAACTTATATTTTTTTTAAATATAGATATTCTGACGTTTTAAAAATCACGTAATAAAAAGCAAACAATAATTTAAAGCCAGATAGATTTGAGCCTAATTCTAGTTTTGATATAGCGTTTTCTTTTGTGTTAATTTTAATTGGTTTTGTTTTGCACCAATCAATTTTTGCATACACTTCATTTTGAATAGGATCCACTTGAAAAGATTTGGTTTCTCCATCTCTAATAGTATCTGTTTTTTTGTTATTTATATAAATTTCGATTGCTCTAGCTTTATTAGCGTATTGCTTTATTCGTTTAATCTCAATTATACTATTTGACATTTTGTAGTGACTTTTTATTTATTACAACAAACATCTAAAAATATAATAAACTGTTTATTTGACATACTACTTTAACTTTTAAACTTGATTTGAATTAAAACTATTAATAACAGAAAACAAAAAAGGTCTAACCTATAAGTATTAGATTAGACCTTTTTAAATGTATTATTTAAAATCGCTTTTACTGAATATAATTTTTCAGGATTTTTTTTAGTAATGCGACATCCTCTGTAGTGTTACGTTTTAATTTTCCTTTGTTATCCGTTTCAAATAAAGTGTAATCAATGGTCACTAAATTGATATCCTTTTTAGAAATCATTTCTTTTCTTCTGTGATTGTACTTTTCTATTTGTTGACCTCTAGTTATACCACTTGTGGTTAACTGTTCTAATTTTTCTAATTGCGCTTCGGTTTTATTTTTCTTTTCAGCAAATTCAATTACTAAATTAGCGTCTTTATAAAAAGCAGCTACAGGTAATAATGTTCTGGTTTTACCTTTTTTATGCATATCTCCAAACAACCAAGCAAAGGTATGCTTACGTGATGCTTCTTCCTTTAAAACCTCATCACATAAATTAATGATGTAAAACTCGTCTGTGCTTTCGCGTTTAGCTTTAGCAACATCTTTTTTTGAAACTGTACTAATATTTTCGTTTTCCGGAAATGTAGCACCTTCTCTTAAAAAGTACCAATAGGTAGCTGCTTCAGCACGTTCTGGATGTACCCTTGGTATTGCTTTTAGGTTATCCTCTTTATCTAATACTCTCAGGATTTTTCTAAGTGGTAATCCCTTTTTTTGATCTTTTACAAAAACACCTGCATTAATTAAATCAGACATGATATCTTTTGCTGGTATCCAATCTTTATCTGTATTAGTCGCAAAGTAATGATCTATTACTTTATTAATTTGAGCGACTTTATCCTCGTTATTACGATTATTATTCATTTTTATAACTTTTTATATTACTTGTATTAACTACAAATAAAACGCTGCAAGATAAGCCAATATTTTTTTGGATTAATTATCCTGATTATTTAATTAAAAAATAATTTTTAAACCAACTACTTAAGCGATAATAGACTTAAAATTACTGATTATTACATTTACAAACAACATAAAACCTTCTGTTAAAACTAACAGAAGGCCTTACAAACTTAACTAAAAAACTACTATTAATAAATTACTTGATATTAAGGTTTAAAGAAAATACTGTTATCGAGGTTGTACCAGAACTTGTAAGTCGTTGTCCCCAAATCTCAATATAATCGTTTGGAGCTAGCTCTACTGTTCCAGAAATAGACAAACTGTTAATGTCTGAAGTATTATTTACACGCATTAAAGAGTTAGTTTCTACTAAGGTAGTTCCCGTTGCCCCATTTTTTCTAATAAAAAATCCATAAAAATTCCCGGTAGTTGTATTACCTCTAACAGACAACGAGGCACTAATCTGAAAAGTTCTAGTCTTTTTACCTAAGTACGTTAGCCTGTTATCCGTACTAGAACTCATCCTTAATAAATTAACTGCTGTTGTCGAATTTGAACCTGAATTACCTGTTAAATTTAAGGGATTATTATCCGTAAGATTTTGTACAAATCCTGTTGTTATTGTACCATCATAATAAATGTTACCTGTTGCTACTTGATCTGACTCCACAGGTATACCAGGACAATCTACTGTCCAAGTATTATTAAAATTAAACCCTGGATACGATCCAGTACCATAACGCTTAATATATTGAGTACTTGTTCCACTAAAACTAACTCCTGTTAAAACACCATTTCTTACCGTAGGATTACTAGAAACATCAATCCCTATAGCAGAGCCATTAACCTCTGAAAAACCACCTTGTTTTTGAATAATATTAAAGGTCCCTGTAAATGTTTCATAAGTACCGGAATTTGAAGACAACCATCCCATATTACTTAATAATAAGTTGGTAATATTATTGTATATGATACCTGCTCCGTTTCCAACAAACTGAACAATACTAACAAATGCTAATCCAAAACCACTAACAGTACCAATAGATCCAGAACCATATACAACACTATCCCTAAAAATCAAATTTTGTGTATTTGCTCCCGATAATGCAAAAATAGTACCACCTGGAGCTGTCAAAGAAATCCCCTTAATACTTCCTCCTGTAGATCCAACAAACATTGTTCCTCCAGCTTTAGATAATACATCTTCGTTTGTATCAAACCCAACGATGTACGCGTTATTTAAATCAATTGGATGCAATAATGCAATTGTACCATTAATTTCGTACAAAGTATCTGTAGATAGAAGATAAGTCGATCCTCCTCCTGCTGCAAGCTCTGCTGCTAAATCTGCTTCAGATTGAATTAATTTATGCATGCTTCGTTTTGCTGAATCTATTTTAGACCAAACGCTAGATTTGTAGAAATAAAAAGCATTTTCGGTTGTATCATATACTAATAATCCATTAGCTGGACTTGAAATTGCTATACGTTGCACAGAGGTCATTCTTGGTGCTAACATCCCTTTATCTGTGGATGATATATCTAACATTGACGATACTTCTGGGTTTACAGTACCAATACCAACTTGGGCAATAGCTACACTTGATACACCTGCAAATATTGCTAGTGTAAGTGTTATTAATTTTAGTTTTGAAATATCCATAATTTATAGTTTTTAAAATTTTATGAAATCAGTTTTATTATTGAATTTGTAGCGCGTTGAACTATTTAATTATTAAATTTAAGGAGACCAACAGTAGACTTCCTGCACCAGAATAACGTTCGGCCCAGACCTCTATATAATCGCCTTGATCTAACTTTACAGACCCAACAACAGATACAGCTCCTACATCGTTATTGCTACCTACTTGTCTGTATACTTTTGAATCGTTTTGAACGACTCCGTTTTTTGCTATGTAAAAAATATAGATGGAACTGTTATTATCACCTTGGAAGGAAATGCTACTAGAAATCTGAAAACTTCTAGTTTTTACTCCATCATAAACCAATCTATTGTTGATTGGCGCACTAAATCTAAATAAGTTATTAGAATAAGATAAACCTTCTAATTTTGTTGGTACTCCAGATCCTATTGATGTAAAATCTGTTTGAAAACCACTACCAATAGGAGATTCTAAATGTATATCTCCAATTGAGGCATCATCCGTTTCTAACTGTAAACCTGTTGCGTCTACATCCCAATTGCTGTTAAATTTATAGCCTGCGTACGTGTTTTCTGTGTAGCCTTTTAACCTACTACCTCCTCCTGTAAAACTTACTTGTGCAATAGATGCAGAAATATTAATAGTTGGGTTACTGCTAACATCTATTCCTGTTTCACCAGAATCTACCACTACGCGACCATTGGCTATCTGTAAGTTACTAAATATACCTGAAAACTTCAAAAATGTCCCACTATTTCCGTCTGTCCAAAAGACTTTATCCATATAATAATTAGAAATATTTGAAGCTGTTATACCGTCTCCAGTCCCTAATACTTGTAAAACTTCAAAGTAAAAAGTATTTAAATTATTAAATGTTCCGACAGAAGAAGCACCTACTATTACTAAGCTGTAGGCAATTAGATTTTCAGTTCCAGATCCTGAAATATTAAAGACTTGCTGGTTATTACCACGAATGACAATATCTTTAAAATGTCCACCTTTTGAGCCACTAAAAAAAGTTGCTCCAGAATTATTTACTAATGCATCTTCACCTGTATCACGACCGCTAAGGTAAGCACCATTTAAATCGACTGGAAAATCAAAGTTGATATTTCCGTTTATTTCGTACAAGTAGTTTTCGTTTAATACATATTTTGAACCTCCACCTGAGACTAATTCATCTGCTAAGTCCGAAATGTCTTTAACTAACTTATAGTTACTACGTTTGATTTCTGCTTTTAAAGCTGTCCAAACATTGCCATCATAAAAGTAAAACACATTAATATCTGTATCAAACACTAACAATCCTTCCGCTGGATTAGAAATTGCTATACGTTGCGCAGAGGTCATTCTAGGTGCTAACATACCTTTTTCTGTTGAGTTTACCTCTAACATAGCTGATGCATCTGGAGATAATGTTCCAATACCAACTTGAGCTACTGCCTGAAAATTTACACTAATAAAAACTACTATTAGCACAACACTGATTTTTAGTTTTAATATACTCATAATTAGTAGTTTATTATTTTTTGAGTTAATTCACCTGTTGTTGTTACAACCTTTACAAAATATATTCCTTGGCTTTGATTAAAAGGAATTTGCACTCTGTTGGAATTATTTATATTATCATTTAACCTTAAAATTTCTTGCCCTAAAACATTGTATATCGTTATGTTTTTAAGTTGTATTCTGTCCTTATTATTAACTACTACATTTTTGTTTCCATCATAAAACACCGTAAGATTAGACAACGTCTGATCCGTTGTTGATAATGAGTTTTCAGGCACAAATACTAAAGAGTATCTGTCTAAGTGATTACCAATAGGCAGGTTTACATTAAAATTAGCATTAGATAAATTATGTGTAGTATTTAGAATATTATCTTTTAAGTAAATCGTGTGTTGAAAATTTTCAACCTCATCAATCATTATTTGATGTAATCCTGTTTCTGATATTAATATGCCTAAAGGAAACTCCATTGTATCGTTAAAAGCATCAACCCCTTGAATTGCATATTTTTTATCTAAATCTTGTTCAATTACAAAAAACATTTCATCATCTCTGCATATTTTAAGTAATGCATCATAACCTGGATTATAATTTACATCTGCAGTAGAATCTGGTAAAAAACCAAGAAGTAATTGTCTATGAAACCCTTCTGGATCTTCATAACCTAATCGTATAAATTGATCTTGATTTTCTGTTTGATCATTCTGATTTCTATAAAAAATAGCCTCTCCTTCTGACTCTTTTTTAAAGTCCCTTTGAGAGTTATTAAACACTATAGAACCTGATGCATGTGCTTTAATAAAAAAACCTTGACCAATTGGTGCATATCTTTTTGGCACAGTAATACTTCCTGCAGAACCCAATCCTCCAATTAAAGTAGAAAACACTGAAGGAGGAGTTCCTCCTGTTAAATTTCTAATAGCATAACCCCCTAAATAATTAGATAAGATATGTGATGTTGATCCACCATCAACCCAAAAATATAATGCATCAAATACTGTAGCGTTATCTAAAATAAACTTATTAGTATCTAAAGCAGATGGATATGGATTACCTATTAAAGACTCCTCTCCTGCATTAATTGATAATGTATACTCTCCATTATTAGGCGCTCCATAAAACACGTAATTTTGCTCTGTACCTGAAGCTCCTGTACCTTTCATAGAGAAACCCTCTCCTGGATTTAATGCACTATTTTGATCTAACGCTACCCAGTCATAATAGGATCCAGATCCTTGTATGTACTTGTATAACCACATTGTACTTAAGGATAATGGAGTTGTCACCTCTCCTGAAACATCAGTGATTGCAGGTAAACCGTTATAAGGTGCTCCAGAAATAAATGCTATTTGTGAAGGCGAAAAAGGATTTATGTTAGCATCTGTACCGTCATACATACCTGATAATAATGAAAAAGTTCCTCCATTGTTAATAGGTGACGTCCAATAATTATATTTATATGCCGAAGCATACCCTTGTTGATCCACTAATATTTTTCCGGAGTTAATTGTATTAGCGTCTAAACCAACGTGAGATTGTATTAATTGAGACTCTCCATTTAGTCTTACATCTCCATTTACTAAATTTAGTTCATTTAAAATGTTTAATAAAAATCCATCCGAAACAGACAATCCTTTAGTATTTACAGCTGTAATATCTACTTCTAGATTATTAAAGTTGATATTATTTGAAGATCCAGAAATGCTTAATAATGGGTTTTTAGTACTTTTAAAATAGGTAGTACCTGACGTAGACGTTGTTACTCCATCATTTATAAGACTATTGTTTAGATATAGGTTACCGTTAGTACTTAGCGTAGCACTAACTTTGTTTGTGTATTCATTTTCAAAATACACATCTGTTGCATTCGAAATTTGCAAAACACCTTCGTTTACAATTTGCGAATAAACACATAGTAGGTTAAAAATAATTAGACAATGAGATAGAACATATTTTTTTCTCATAGGTAGTAGGTTTGGGGATTATTAAGGGATTAGTAAAAAATAGTTAGTTATTATTAGTTTGTTTTATATCAGCTACCTTTATCGTATAGGTCGCTATTTTCAATGCAATATTGCGTTGCTGTATCAATATCATTACAAGTTATGTGAGGTGTTAAGGGATCGTATATTCTTTTATAAGACGCTATTAATAATTTGGTTCCTATTGAATTTAATATAAATGCTTCAGAAATTCTTAATTTAATTAAGTCACTAGATTTAGCGATAAAGTTTGCAGCCTCTGTAGAGAATGTGCCATGAAACCCTCTTAAGTCTATTATAAAAGACATTGGTATACCGTTACATAAATCCGTTATAATACTTACATATTTTTTAGCTGCAGTTAAATCAAAAATATAATAGTCCTCAATACTATTAAATTTAAGATTTATAATATTATTATCATCTTTCCAAAATTTAGCATGTCCTACTGTTTGGATGTTTTTCATGTTTTTTTTAGTTTAATGAGTTATATGTTTTGTTATCCTCAATACAATATTGTATTGCAGACTTATTACATTTAAATATGACATCTGGGAGTGCAGGATTACAAACAAAACTTTGAATGTTTAATAACATTTTTAATTTATAGGTGTTAACTAAAAATGTTTTAGACAACACTAATGACTTAATTAATGTATTTTTAGATAAAAATGTAAATGACTTAATTGCACTAGAAAACTTTAAACCTCTTAAGTCTATCAAGATTGGCATATGCACGTCTTTAGATAATGTAAATATTTTATTTAAAAATATATGCTCAATATCTTTTGCTTTACAGCTATCATCTAAATCAGTTAAATCATTCAAAATTTTGCAATAGATCACATCTTGATCTACCCAAAACTTGAAATTTTCAATTAATTTATCATCCATCATAATTATTGATTTGTAAAGTTTAAACCAATACGGATGCCAAAATAACAAAAGGTCTAAAAAAAAATCATAAAACATTGATAATCAATATTTTATGATTTTTCATAAATTTATTTCTAATAAATAAAGTGTCGGTATTCCGTGTTTTACTTTTGTCTAATCAGACAGCTCACGGAATACCGTTACTTTAATTAGGCTTAATTATCCCTAATTTGTTCATTTTATCACGTAATGTGCTTGGCTTTAACCCTAATACGTTGGAAGCACTCTTGGAACCACTAATTTTCCAGTTACAATCTTCTAAGACTTGTAAAATATGATTGCGTAAAACTGTATCTAAATTTAGGTCTACACTGTTAATGCGTTGCTTAGATTTTTGATTAGTGGTTTCAAAACCAGGAATAATTAAAGTATCACTATTAGATAGTATTAATGCACGCTCTATTAAATTTTCAAGCTCTCTAATATTTCCAGGCCAATTGTATGCTTTAAGTTGAGACATCGCATCATCAGATATATATTTAATCTGTTTTTCATATGTTTTACTAAATTTATCTACAAAATGCTCTACTAACAATGGTATATCATCTTTACGATCTCTTAGGGCTGGAACAGCAATTGGGAATACATTTAACCTAAAGTATAAATCTTCTCTAAATTGTTTTTTCTCTATCTCTGCCAATAAGTTTCTATTGGTTGCTGCAATAACGCGTACATCTAATTTTTTAGAGCCTAATCCACCAACGACTTCAATTTCTCCTTCTTGTAAAAATCTTAGAATTTTAGGTTGCATGTCTAATGGTAGTTCTCCAATTTCATCTAAAAATAATGTACCACCATCCGCAAGTTCAAACTTACCAATTTTGTCATTAAAGGCTCCTGTAAACGATCCTTTTTTGTGACCAAACAATTCGCTTTCAATTAACTCTCTTGGTATTGCAGAACAATTAACTTTAATTAATGGCTTGCTGTTTCTACTACTTATATTATGTACAGCTCTAGCCAACAACTCTTTACCTGTACCAGATTCTCCTAATAATAATACTGTAGCATTAGTAGGTGCAACTTTTTCTATTTCGTTTAATACATTACTAAACTCCACACTACCATAAACCATTTCTTCAAAGTTAAAAACCAGATCAAGCTCGTTACGTAAATAGACGTTTTCTTGCTCTAATTGGTTTCTTAAAACGTTTAACTCTTTATTGGCTTCCAATAGTTTTTCATTAGTTAGAGCTATTTTATTTTCTACAATTTTACGTTCCGTACTTTCTACCATTAAAGAAATTATACTAGCTATGGACGTCACAAAACTCTCTTCTTCTGCATTAAAGGTTCTGTTAGTGGCCTTAGTTTCAAAACTTAAAATACCATAATGATCATTTCGACCATAAATTACAACATCAATTCTTGAAGATATATTAAGAGGCTCAAAAAATTGTTTAGCAAAAGCTTTTGTTATAGGATTAGATCTTACATTGCTAATATTGATACTGGTTTTGTCTTTGAAAGCTTCAAAATAGTTAGGAAAATTTTCTTTTTTAATCATTAACCCTTCTGAATCAAATATTTGATTTTCTGTGTTATAAAATAACTTACTTACCAACTCTGTGCTATCTTTCCTAAACTCCCAAATGGTTACTAAATCTGCTTGTAATGCTTCTGCAGATGTAATAGCTATATTTTTTAAAGACGCCTCTAAATCTTCACCTATTAGACTAGCTAATTTTAATATAACATCTTTTTTTTGAGTGGACTTTAAAGCTATTTGCTTTAGTGTTTCTTTTATTTTTAAGTCCTCAGAAATATCTTTTATAGTAGCAAATATTGCTATAACTTCATTTTGGTTATTATAAATAATACCTGCTAAAAACGACGCTATAAATCTGGTTCCATTTTTTCTAATAAATTCTAGTTGAAATGAAGGTGCTTCGCCTTTTGCTACTTTATCTTTAATCTCCATCATTAGCTCATAATCCTCTGACCTGGCAAAAGGGTAAGGTAAATCCATGCCAAGAAGTTCCGCTTCTGTATATCCTAATAAATCACATAATGACTCATTAACCTTCATGATCGTACCATCTAGATTAACCATTAGTAAACCTTCTTGCATTGACATTACAAGACTTTCAGTAAAATCGTTTGCGATTTTTAAATCTAATTCTGCTTTTTTACGTTCGGTAATATCTTGGATAGTTCCTACAAAATTTGAAGGAATATCATCTACGTAAAACACCTCTCCTAACCCATGAATCCATTTTACTTGATTAGTTTTGGTACTAATAATTCTATATTCTAAATCAAACTTCTGATTTGACTTTTCACTTTCTATTACTGCGTCTTTTATTATTGCTCTGTCATCAGGATGAACTATACTTTTCCAAAAGTCAAAAGATATTTTTCTATCTGTATCATACTCCACTATTTCATTAAAAGTATCTGAAGTTTTAGCTACCAAGTTTATTAGGTCAAGATTAAAACTTCCTATTTTAGCTATTTTTTGAGCAGTTGATAGTGATTTTTCACTTTCTTGAATTTTAATTTCGGCTGTTTTACGCTCTGTAATGTCTTGGATGGTTCCAAAAAAGCGTTTTGGTTTACCGTTTTGGTAAGATATTTCTCCTAAACCGTGTATCCACTTTAATTTATTATCGTTTTGAGAATAAATCCTATATTCCAAATCAAATTCTTGTCCTGTACTTATACATTTTTCAATCTCAGCACTATTTTTTTCGGCATCTTCTGGGTGAGTAATATCTTTCCATAATTCACGAGAAATAGTATCTTCTTTCTCTAAACCAGCAATCTCTTTAAAGGTTATTGAGGCATAAGCTAAACTGGTTTCTAAATCTAAATAGTAGCTTCCTATTTTAGCTATTTTTTGAGCTTCTAGTAATGATTTTTCATTTCTTTGAAGTTTTAATTCTACTGCTTTACGCTCAGTAATATTTTGCATAGTCCCTATCATTTTGATAGGGTTAGAATCGTCATCAAATAACAATTCGCCTATACCATGTACCCAAATTTCTTTTTTGGAATTAAATTGAATAAGGCGATACTCCTTATTAAATCGTGTATTGTTTTTTACACAGCTATCAAAATAGTTTAACACTTCTACTTTATCTTCAGTATGGATTAGATCAACCCAACTGTCTATTGTTTTAATATAGGACTCATCAATGCCTATAATTTGATACAAAACCTCAGTGCCTTCCCAAGTCATTGTTGTTAAGTCAACAACATACGACCCCAAATTAGCAACTATTTGAGATTGTCTTAAATTATATTCGCTTTCTAATAATTTGGCTTCTGCTTTTTTACGTTCAGAGACATCACGCACTATAGCTAGAACTTTACCATCTTTTTGAAGTTTTGCCGAAATCTCTACATCAATTATTGTTTGGTCTTTACATACTAGTTGTCTATTAAAAACAACAGCTTCTCCTTTAAATATAGCGTCACGGACTACGTCATTTTGAATAACATCTCCAATTATAAAATCTTGAATTTTTAATTTTAAAAACTCCTTTTTAGTGTATCCTAGGGTTGTATAAGTTGTTTTATTAAAATTATGAATGACTCCATCATAGGTGTAGGTCAATATTGCATCTGTGGCTTGTTCTACTAAAGACTCATAGGATTCCTCTTTTTTCTTTACTTCTTCAGCCATTTTGAACTTTACAATAGCCATTTTTGCTAAGCTTACCGCAGAGTTTAATTCTCTTATGTTTTCAAAAGTAGGTGTTTTTATACTACTGCTATAGATTGCGAAGGTTCCAAAAACCTCCTTTTTCTCAGAAAGTATTGGGATGGACCAACATGATTTTAGGTCGTACTTGACTGCTAAATGCTTGTAGTTTTCCCAAAGCGGATCTGTACTAATATCTGATACGATGACTGGTTTTTTTAAATATGCAGACGTACCACAAGATCCTATATTCTCTCCAATTTTTAAATTTTTAATGGAAGCACAGTAGTCCTTTGGCAAGTTTGGTGCAGAAATAAGTCTTAGATGCTCCTTATCGTCTTCTAGCAAACTTATAGATAGGTAAAACTCTGGACGTAGGGATTGATAGTTATGTATAATGTGATTAAACACCTTTTTAATTGAGGTGTTATTGGCTATTAAATCTAGTATTGCGTTTTCATTAGTTAGTTTTAACTCTATTTTGTTACGCTCAGTTATTTCTTTTTCTAATTCAAGATTTTTTTGTTCTAATTTACTTATTAATCGTTTACTATAAAGTTTTAATACTTCTTCTTCTGTAAACTCTGTATTATTTTTTGCTTTATTTTGTGAGTTTGGCGTATCCAGAAGTCTTTTTATTAAAGCTATTATGTGGTCTGGATCTGTTGGTTTTCTTAAAAAGCGCGCAGCCCCTAGTTTTAAAGCAAAGTCTTCATCTACCTTTTCAGTATAAGTAGAGGTATAAAATACAAATGGGATATCTTTAAATTTTTCGTCTTTTTTACAAGCTTGACATAACATATAACCATCCATTACTGGCATTAATATGTCAGAAATTATTAAATCTATCCTATTTTCAGTTAATTTATCTAATGCTTCTTTACCGTCATTAGCTTCTACCACATTATATCCTGCTTGTATTAAAATTACTCTTAATAAATATAGATTTTCAAAAACATCATCTACTATCAAAATTGTTTTCATACCTATTTATTTCTGATTTTTTACAAGATACATTTCTTGCATTTGGTTTATAAATGTATCGGGATTTATGGGTTTTTCTATATAACCATCCGCTCCTACTTGCATCGCTTTTTCTTTATCCCCTTCCATTGCATATGAGGTTACAGCTATGATTGTGGTATTTTTTGGTAAATCACTATTTCTTAACTGTTCACATATTGCATAACCATCCATGTCTGGCAACTGTATGTCTACCAATATTATTTCTGGATTATTTATGCTTGCTAATTTTAATCCTTCAAATCCGTTGTAAGCTTTTATGACGTGGTATTGATTTTTTTCAAGTAAATAGGATAACATATACATGTTTTGCTTGTTATCTTCAATTATTAAAATAGTAGGCATCATGGGCTTTGATGATTAAGAATGGTAATAGCTTTATAAATATATTATTTTTTAGTATTTAAAATAATTTTTGACACTATTATTTACTACCAGAAGGCATTAATGGTAGTGAAAAGGTAAAATTACTACCTTCTCCTAAGGTGCTTTCTACAGATATTGTACCTCCTAGTTTTTTAATTAAGTTTTTACTAATTGACAAGCCTAAACCTGTACCTTCATGGTGTCTATCCAAACCACCTTCTAATTGAGTAAATGGCACAAATAGTTTATTGATGTCATCTTTATGTATTCCAATACCTTGATCAATAACTTGTGTTACAACCTTGTTATCATTTATATCTACTTTAACTGTAATGGTTCCTTTTTTTGAAAACTTTATGGCGTTAGACATTAGGTTTAGTAATATTTGTTCCACTCTAACCTCATCACTATTTAAAACAATATCTAAGGTTGAAATTTGAGGTAAAATAGTAATTCCTTTTGCTGAAGCTTGAGGTTGCAAAAAGTTAATTGTATTTTCCAAGGAAGCTAGGTAATCAAAATTATTGTAGGATACTTTTAGCTTACCTGCTTCAATTTTAGAAATATCTAAAATATCGTTGATTAAACCTAGTAGATGCTCTCCACTATTTTTAACCATTTTGATTTGCTTTTTTTGTTCTTCGTTTAATGGTCCTGCTAACTCTTTTAGTAAAATACCTGTAAATCCTATGATAGAGTTCATAGGTGTCCTTAACTCATGCGACATGGTTGCTAAAAATGCGGATTTCATTAAATCTGCTGATTGTGCTTTAGCTTTTTCTTTTTCTAACTCTAGAGATTGAAAGTTTAAATCCTCTAGCAAGTTTAATAAGGCGTTTTTACTGTCGTTAAGCTCTACTGTTCTAACGTTAACTAACTCCTCTAAATTGTTTTTATATTTTAATAATTCTTTCTCGTTATTTATTCTTTCTGTAATGTCTGAGGCTATTCCAATATATCCAAATATATTATTTTCTTCGTCTAAAATTTTGGTAGCCTTTACTGTTAAAAATGTGATTTTACCTGTATTATCCTTAAACCTAAGATCTGTTTTAAATTTAAGGTTTGACGACATTGCCTCTTCCCATTCATCAATTATCCTTTTTTTATCCTCTGGATGAAACGCTTCTAACCAACCTTGACCCATAGCATCTGCATAGCTTAAGCCTGAAAGTTTAATCCAATGCTCGTTTACATAAGTGCATTCACCTTTATGATTAACATTAAATATTGCTACTGGTGCGTTTGACGTTAAGCTACGATATAATAATTCGCTTTTTTTAAGACCTTCTTCACTTTTTATTCGCGCTGTAATATCTTGAATTATTCCAAATGATATTTTTGGTAATTGATTTTCATCAAAAATAGTTTCGCACTGCTCGTCTATGTATTTAATTTGATTATTTTCAAGTTTTAAACGATAGGTAATGCGATACGGAACTTTATTTATTATGGAATCTGAATATGTTTTGGACACAAAATCCCTGTCTTCTGGATGTATAACATCCAACATTGCTTGATGTGAAACTCTAAAATGTTTTGGATTTTTTTTAAAAATTCTAAACATTTGTTTAGACCAAGTCAGCTTATTGGTTTCTAGACAAAGCTCCCAACTACCTACTTTGGCTATACGTTGGGCTTTATTAAGGTTAGACTCGCTTAGTTTAATCTGTTTCCTGCTAGTTTCATGTACTTTAATTAATTGTGATTTTTGCTTTTTAAGCTCGATGTTAATTAGTTTATGAATACGTTCTGATCGTCCTGCAAAATACCAAACACCAAAACTGCTTAATAAAGTTAATAAAAACCCGACTATAGCAAAAATGATTGCTGTATTAAAATCGTGTTTAGTTGGTATAACATATAACTTCCACTCTCCAAAAGTCATCTCGATTGGTACAGCATAAGCCTTATAACCAGAAACATCATTATCTAAGAAATAATCCTCTTCTCCTGTTTTTTGATTTACTCTAGATAGTTGGTATATATATTGCTTATTATTATTGGAAGTATCTATATTTAAATCTTTAAAAAAAGTTGATAACTTGGTTACCACTGCAGAAAATCCAGCAAATTCTGAATCAATAATAATAGGTTGACGACTAACCATACCAACACCTCCTTGTTTAAGGTTAACTGGTCCTGCTATAAAAAAATCATTTCTTTTAATTGTTGCTAATGCGCCACTACTAGCCTCTTTACTATCTATAATATTAAACCCAATAACATCATTATTTTTTAATGGATAGACATGGGTTATAAATCCTTGACGATCTACTAACTCTACAACATCAAAATATTTACTACGGTTTAACAACTCTACAGCTATATCATCAAAATCCTCAGGAATTCCGTTTTTTTCTACTATATATGCAAGAGATTTAGTTGCTGAATAACTAAACATAATTAAAGATTGTAATTTTTCTTTAATTAAATTTACTTGATTAGTAACTTCTCTTTTTTGATTATTTTCGTTAATGTAATATTTTTGGAATGTTATGTATTGCGTTAAAAACAGTAATAATGCAAACGTTATAAAGCCTGCTACTAATGGTTTTTTTAATATTGAATAAAATGGAGTCCGCTTCATGTGTAAAAAAAATCAAAAAAAATTAAGTGTTATTGTTTATTTAAGCTATTGATTTCTTCTTTTAATTTTCCAATTCTATTTTTTAATTCTTTCATTTTTAATTCTCGTCCAATAAATAGTTTATTCATGCGCTGTAGTTCGGCATTCTTAATATTTACCTCTTCTGTTCTACTATTAACAAGTTCTTCTAATTGGTGCCTATAAAGATCTAGTTCAATTTCAGTTTTTTTACGATTAGTAATATCTCTAATCGTACCAATTATAAATTTACTTCCATTTGCATCAACATATCTTGTTTTTCTTGTAGAAATAGTTCTAGTATTGCTGTTTTTAACTGTAAGGGTTTCTTCACTTATGTTTTCAATTCCCGTTTTTAAAACTTCTTTATCTACTTTTAAAAAAGCTTCTCGCTCTTGTTCTGTTACGTCTTCGGCTAATGTTTTACCTATAACAAGCTTCCTGTTAGTATCAAACATTTTACAAAAAGCATCATTGACTATAATTAAGCAGCTTTGGTCATCTTTTACAAATAATGGATCTCCAATATTATTAATGATTGCGTTTAAATCGTTTTTACTTTCAGATAATAATTCTTCTGTTTTTTCTTGTTCAGAAATATCTAAAAAATAAATAGTTATACCACCAGTATCTGAAGGATAAAATCTGCAATCAAACCATTTTTTATAGGGTTTAAATTCACCTATAAAACATTGTGTTGATTGGGTTTCTATTGCCTTACAAAAAGCTTTATAAAAAGGATGCCCAATTATCTCAGGAAACACCTTCCATATATTTTGACCTATTAAATCTAAGCCTTTTTTTCCTATTAGCTCTATTCCCTTATTATTAATATAGGTGTAACATAAATCTTCATCTAAAGTGACAAATCCATCAGATATATTATTTAAAGTGATTTGTAATTGTTGATTTATTTTTCGCTCTAGTACTAAGTCTAAATATTTTTTTCGATAATTTAAAATTGTAAAAACTTCTTGATTATCAGATGGATTATTTAATGTTTTATAATCAACACCTTCTATATTTTGAATAAAGCCAATATAGGCTATGACCTTATCTTGATTGTTTTTAATGCTTGCAAAAAAGACAGTAACAGGAAAGCGTTTCCCGTTTTTGTGCATGTAAACTACTTTAAATTCTCGTTTAACATGTTCTTTTGAAAGCTCATTAAAAAGCGATTTATAATCGTCATGTAGCTCTGGAGGCCAAAAAGGGAAAGGTAATAAGGCTCCTGCCAATTCTGTTTTATCATAACCTGTTAAACGACATAAGGCATCATTTATTAAAACAATTTCGCCTTTAGGCGTTATTATTATTAATCCATCTTGAAGCGACTCTATAAAATTATCAGAAAATCCATATAGATGCTGTAATTGTTCTACTAATTTAGTGTTTGTATCGCTCATAAAAACATATTGTTACTCTTAAAACATTATATGACAATCCATTGATTAATTAAAAATTAAAAATCAACAATTTACACTTAAAAGATAAATGAATTTATTTAAAACCACGAATATTTTTTTGCAATCTTACTACAAACAAGAGATAACAAGGACCAAAAACAAGCTACATCAATAATTGTAAATTACTGATTTACAAACGCTTAAATCACTGCCAAATTTGAAACGCAACAATAAAAACTTAACCTAATAATAACCTGCTTAATTTACTAATTGGTTGTTGGTTACTATTCTAAAGCATCGCTCTTGACCTAAAAATAAAGGATTACCATGTTTTTCAGACCAAAATCCCTCTAATATATCGTTAGTAATACACTTATAAACAACAACACCTTTATAAATTGTGTCATCCTCTCCTTTATAATTAAAATTTATAACAAGAATATTATCTTTAAAAAAACCTGTACCAAACTGCTCCTGACTATTATTAATTAACCATTTAGCTACTACTCGATTGTTTTGGTCTAAGGTCAGGCTTAATTGACCTTTATAGGTTACACCTTCCACATCTTGATTACTACCAATTATATTATAGATTCCTGGAAGTTGGTTAATTGTCATTTTTAGAAATTGTGTTTTTTGGATAGCTTAACTTTATTTGCCAATACAGAAATTAGCAAAAATATTACCTAGTAAATCATCACTAGTGATTTCACCAGTAATTTCGCCAAAATGGTACAAGGCTTGTCTAATATCTATTGCCAATAAATCACCCGACAAACCTGACTCTAAACCATATTTTACTTTCTGAATTTCTTCAAAAGCTTTTAATAATGAGTCATAATGTCTTGTATTAGTAACAATTGTTTCGTTATTACGAAGTGCTCCTGTGTTTACAAAACCAATCAGTTTTGCTTTTAACTCCTCTACTCCAAGACCAGATTTTGCGGATAATAAATGGACATTTTCAAACTGAAGCTTTAGTCTGTCTAATTCTTCCGAATTTAAAGTATCAACTTTATTGGCAATAATCAAAAGTGGCTTTAATGGAAATCTATTTTTAATTTTTTCGATTTCTACCTTTAGTCGTTTACTTTCTGTTTTAAACTCTTCTGCAGAAAAAAGAAGCACAACCACTTGGGCTTGCTCCATTTTTTCAAAGGTTTTCTTGATTCCAATACTTTCAACAACGTCCTTAGTCTCTCTAATTCCTGCAGTATCAATAAACCTAAAGCCTATACCATCAATAACTAACTCGTCTTCGATAGTATCCCTAGTTGTACCAGCAATATCGCTTACAATTGCTCTTTCTTCATTTAAAAGCGCATTTAAAAGGGTTGACTTTCCTACATTTGGTTCTCCTACAATAGCAACAGGAATTCCGTTTTTAATAACATTACCTACAGCAAAACTGTCTATCAATCGTTTTAAAACAAAGGTGATTTTTTCAACTAAAGCCTGAAACTGAGTGCGATCTGCAAATTCCACATCCTCTTCTGCAAAATCTAATTCTAATTCAATTAACGAGGCAAAATTCATTAATTCTGCTCTTAATTTAGCTATTTCGCTAGAAAAACCACCACGCATTTGTTGCATCGCAATTTGATGTGACGCTTCATTATCACTTGAAATTAAATCTGCCACAGCTTCTGCTTGACTTAAATCTAATTTCCCATTTAAAAATGAACGTAAAGTAAACTCTCCAGCATTAGCCATTCTACAACCATTTCTTAAAAACAATTGAATAATTTCTTGCTGAATATAAATAGAACCATGACAAGACACCTCTACAACGTCTTCACCTGTATACGAGTTTGGATTTTTAAAAACCGAAACCAAAACTTGATCTATAGTACGCTTGTCATCAACAATATGTCCTAAATGTATGGTATGTGTTTTTTGGTTTAAAAGTGTTTTATTACTTTTTACAGACTCAAAACTGCGGTCTGCAATAGCTATAGCATCCTTACCTGATAATCTAATAATGGCTACTGCTCCTGCTCCTGAAGCGGTTGCTAATGCTACAATTGTATCGTTATAAATCATAATGCAAAAATAGACATAAAATATTCAATTTATATATTTTATATTTGTAAGAAATATTTAAATCATGAAACCATACATACTACTTTTACTAGTTGCAACATTAAGTTTTTCTTGTAAACAAGAACCTTCAAAACCACTTGTTTTTGGTACCGAAATTGGTGATTATGCTCCAACATTTACATCCAAAACTCCTGAAGGCAAAGACCTATCTTTAAATGATGTTGACGCTAAAGTAATTGTATTGGATTTTTGGGCTAGCTGGTGTGGTCCTTGCAGACGCGAAAACCCAAATGTAGTTAGAATGTATAATCAATACCACGACAAAGGATTAGAAATTGTTGGAATATCTCTAGATAAAAAAGGACAAGAAGACCGTTGGTTAAAAGCAATTGCACAAGACCAATTAACCTGGAAACACGTCTCTAGTTTGGAGGGATGGCAAGAACCAATCGCTGTAGCTTATGGTGTAAGATCTATTCCTGCAACATATATTTTAGATGGTGAAGGAAAAATTATTGCTAAAAACTTACGCGGAAAAGCTTTAGAAGATAAGATTGCAGAAATTTTAACTAACTAAATTTTACCTAATTTTTGCATAACAAATAATACTACGATTGGTATGGCTAAAACCAACACCATAGTCAAATCAGTCTGTAACAACCAAGGTGCAATGATAAGCGTTGTAACGTAACCTCCTACAGCACCTCCAAAATGGGCATCGTGACCAATGTTACCTATCTGTTTTTTCATTCCGTAAATAGAATACAATAAATACCCTATACCAAAAACCCAGCCTGGAATTATAAAATTAATTTCCATCCAAGGATCAAACAAAATAGCAGAATAAATAACACCCATTACTGCTCCACTAGCTCCAACTGCACTGTAATGGTAATTGTCTTTATTAAACACTAAAGACAGTAAACTTCCTGCTACTAAACTAACTAAATAGATGATTATAAATTTGGTTTCGCCAATTCTAGCAATGACCAACCAAGCAAAAAAGTAAAGTGTAATCATGTTAAACAACAAGTGCTGCGGATTAACATGTAAAAATCCAGAACTAAATATTCTAAACTGTTCTCCTCTTTTTATAGCACCAACATTAAATTTATATTTTTCAAAAAAACTATAATCTTCAAACCCTTTGTAAGAGATAATAACATTAGCTGCAATTATTATTATAGTTATTAAATTTAAATTACCCATTATCTAGTTTAACTTTATATCAAATATAGCATATATTTGCTCTCGCAAAATTAACAAGTATTCATGCAATTATTAGCTTATATTTTAATTTATCCTTTTTTATGGTTAATTTCTATACTTCCGTTTAGGCTTTTATATGCATTTTCTGATGGTTTATATTTTTTAATCTACTACATCATTGGCTACAGAAAAAAAACGGTAAAAGAGAATTTAAACCTAGTTTTCCCTGATAAGTCTGAGGACGAAATTAAAGACATAAGAAAAAAATTCTATCATCACCTATGTGATATGGTTGTAGAGGCTATAAAGTCTTTAACTATTACAGAAAAACAAATGATGAAACGAATGACTTTCCCTAATATAGAAGAAGTTAATCAATATAGTAAATCTAATAAAAGCATAGTATTAATGTGTGCGCACTATGGAAGTTGGGAATGGATTTTTATATTACAAAACCATGTTAACCATAAAGGTTACGCAGTATATAAAAAGTTAGAAAACAAATATTTTGACAAACTAGTTAAACGTATTAGAGCCAAATATAATTCTCATTTAATTACCACCAAAGAAACCTTTAGCACCTTACTACGTGCTAAAAATAATGGTGAATTAACTATTAATGGTTTTGTATCTGACCAAAGCCCAAAACCTTGGAAAGCTCACCATTGGTTAGAATTTATGGGTATTAACGTACCTGCTCATACAGGAGCCGAACTTTTAGCTAAGCAATTGGACATGGCTGTTGTATATTTTGCTGTAAAGCGAATTAAAAGAGGTTACTACCAAACCACTTTTACAACTCTGGCTGAAAACCCAAACGACTATAAAGACTACGAGATTACTGATGCTTTTTTTAAATTAGTAGAAAAGCAAATACACGAAGCACCTCAATATTATTTATGGACACATAAACGATGGAAACATCGTGATAAAACCCCTGAGGATTTTAAATAAAAAAAACACTCACAATTTTTAAAGTTGTGAGTGTTTTTTTTAACGACAAACTGATTAATTTTAGTAAATCTTATTCGTTTTTTAATTACAGCTGAAACCAATCAGTGACTCTTACATCGTTTTTAGGCACAAACGTTTTATGGATAAACTCGTTATTTGCTTTATTGTATTCATAGTCTTTAGCCCATTCTTCATGGTTTTCTGCTAAAGCTATTAAACTTTCACACACATAATCTATTTCATTACAGGTTGTTGTTGGGTGTATTGACATACGTATCCAACCTGGTTTACGAATTAAATCACCTAATGATATCTCATTAACCAAACTATGTGATTGCTCTTGGTCTACATGTAATAAATAATGGCCATAAGTACCTGCACAACTACAACCACCACGTGTTTGAATTCCGAATTTGTCGTTTAATAATTTTACACCTAAATTAAAATGTAAATTATCGATGTAAAAGGAAATCACTCCTAATCGTTTTTTTTGATCTCCTGCTAATATTTTAATATTATCTACATGATCCAAGTTAGAAAATACTTGGTTTAGCAACTCATGCTCTCTATCTAACATATTTTTTACTCCCATTTGCTCCTTTAACTTTATGGCCAAAGCAGTCTTTATAGTTTGTAAAAAACCTGGAGTACCACCATCTTCTCGATCTTCTATATTGTCAATATATTTATGTTCTCCCCAAGGGTTTGTCCAACTAACAGTACCTCCTCCAGGACAATCAGGTATCATATTTTTATATAGTTTTTTATTAAAAACTAAAACACCAGAAGTACCAGGACCTCCTAAAAATTTGTGAGGCGAAAAGAATATAGCATCTAAAGCTTCGTCTTCATCTTCTGGATGCATATTAATATTCACGTAAGGTGCAGAACATGCAAAATCCACAAAGCATACACCTCCATTTTTATGCATTAATTTTGCAATTTGATGATATGGTGTTTCAATACCTGTAACATTACTTCCTCCAATTACAGACGCTATTTTAAGTGGACAATCTTTATATTGTTCTAATAATATTTCAAGATTATTCAAGCTAAATAACCCATCTTCTCCTGCAGGAATAACCTCCACTTTAGCCATCGTTTCTAACCAGGATGTGTGGTTAGAGTGATGCTCCATATGTGTTACAAATACCACAGGACGAATCTCGTCAGGAATAGTTGTAAATCTTTTTAAGTTTTCTGGAATTTTTAATCCTAAAATACGCTGAAACTTATTGACTACACTTGTCATTCCGTTTCCTGCTACAATTAAAACGTCGTCTGCATTAGTATTAACGTGTCCTTTAATAATTTGCCTAGCTTTATGATAAGCGTTTGTCATAGCTGTTCCAGACACAGTAGTTTCAGTATGTGTATTGGCTACAAAAGGTCCAAATTGATTTAATAGTTTATCTTCAATTGGTCTATATAAACGTCCAGAAGCTGTCCAATCTGTATAAACCATTTTTTGCAAACCATAAGGCGATTCAAACTCTTGATTTATACCTACAATATGCTGTCTAAATTTAGAAAAATAAGCTTCTAATTCTGATTTCTCTGTTCTTTGGGCTTTTGTAACGTGCATAACTAACTACTTGTTAAATAAAAATACTAAATATTAGCAATTTCCTTGATTTCTGAAATAATTTTATCTGCTAGACTATCTGCTTCTGTTTGGCTTTTAGCTTCTGTGTAAATTCTAATTATTGGCTCTGTGTTACTTTTACGTAAGTGTGCCCAACTTTCTGCAAAGTCTATTTTAACACCATCAATGGTTGTTAAATTTTCATTGCTGTATTTATCTTCCATTGCTTTTAAAATAGCATCAACATCCAAAGTTGGCGTTAATTCTATTTTTTTCTTACTCATAAAATAGCTTGTGTAAGTTTTTCTAAGTTCACTAACACTTAATTTTCTTTCGGCTAACAAACTTAAAAACAAAGCAACACCAACTAATGCATCACGTCCATAATGTGATTCTGGATATATAATTCCGCCATTACCTTCTCCTCCAATAACTGCGTTATTTTTTTTCATTAAAGTAACTACATTAACCTCTCCAACTGCAGAAGCTTCGTATGTACCTCCATGTTTTTCGGTCACATCACGCAATGCTCTGGTTGAGCTCATGTTGCTTACCGTATTACCTGGATTTTGACTTAAAACCCAGTCAGCACATGCAACTAAAGTGTACTCTTCACCAAACATTTCGCCATTTTCATCCATAAAAGCTAAGCGATCAACATCTGGATCGACAACAATTCCAAAATCGGCATTATGCTTTTTAACTTCGTTAGACAAATCTCCTAAATGCTCTTTTAAAGGTTCTGGATTATGCGGAAAATGACCTGTTGGATCGCAATATAATTTTACTGCCTCAACACCTAAACGCTCCAACAATAAAGGTATTGCAATTCCTCCTGTACTATTTACACCATCCACAACTACTTTAAAATTTGCGTTTTCTATTGCTTTTTGGTTTACATATTCCAATTCTAAAACCTCATCAATATGTATGTCTATATAAGCATCATTTTTAGTAATCGCTCCTAAATCATCAACTTCCGCAAATGTCATGCTATCAGACTCTGCAATCTCTAAAATTTTCTGTCCTTCGGCTCCATCTAAAAATTCACCTTTGGCATTTAAAAGTTTTAAAGCATTCCATTGTTTTGGATTATGACTGGCAGTCAGTATTATCCCACCATCTGCATGCTCCATTGGTACAGCAATCTCAACTGTTGGTGTTGTTGATAAGCCTAAGTCCACAACTTGAATACCTAATCCTACTAATGTATTCATTACCAAGTTTTGAATCATGTCTCCAGATAAACGTGCGTCACGTCCAACAACTACTTTATAATCCGTTTTGTCGCGTTGTTGTTTTAGCCAAGTACCATAAGCTGATGCAAATTTTACTGCATCTATTGGTGTTAAATTATCACCAACTGATCCTCCAATTGTTCCTCTAATTCCTGATATAGATTTTATAAGTGTCATTCTCTAAATTTGTTTTTTAATTTTAAAAAATAGGTTTCAAAATATTTATAAGACAGATGTGCCATTATAAAAGTAAATGCAAAAGTTAACATATAAATTAAAACTATTGTTAACCAATCATTAAAAATTGTATCTATTTGTAGCTTCAAAAATAAGAAAACTACAGCGTTTAATGCGATTACATGAAACATATATAATCCATAAGATATTTGGCCCAAGTAATTAAGTGATTTATTTTGGATGTTAACACCTAGATTATTATACGCTATCGTGTGGATAAACATCCCAAATAACACCATCGTTATTAGGTTAAATATATAAGTATCTGTTGAATGAAATATATCTGTTACAAAATACAACAATACCAAAACGACTATTATTATTGGGTAAATCTTATTCTTTTTAAAAGACTGAAGCAGCTTTTTTTCTTCTAAAACTGCTACAATTCCGCCAAAAAACAAAAAGAAAAAAACCATTTTAAAACTTTTAAAAACACTAAAAAGGCTTAAATGAAATATTAAAAAGTACAAACCAGTTAGTCCTATTAAAAATTGTAAAACCCTATTTTTATTTACCAAAAATAAAGCTGGAGCAACTATAATATAAAATTGCTCCTCAATACCAATAGACCACAACACCTCCAATATACCTCCAGGCATGTAAAGCTTAGCAAATACATTGGGTAAAAAAAACATGGACATTAATAAACCATCCCATAAAGGATAATTATTTGCAAATGGTATTTCTAATTCTGGTAAAATAATCCAATAAAACACAAAACCAAAAATGACTACCAAATAATACAACGGAAAGATCCGTAATACACGACGCATGTAAAATTTACGTATAGAAAAAGCATCGCGCTGTTTACTACTATAAATAGTTTTAATTATTAAAAAACCACTTAATACAAAAAACATATATACTGCTTCTACTCCTCGATTAAATATAGGTGCATCCAAAAAGTACGGAAGTCCTTGATTACGACATAATTGTGGTAAATGAAAAAACACAACCAATGTGGCTAACACAAACCGTAATACATCTAAATTGGGTAATCGCTTCAAATTATAAAATTTACAGGGTAAAAATACATATATTTATAAGATGAATTTTCTAGCACACATTTATCTTTCCGGAAACGACAAAATGATTACCATTGGTAACTTTATAGCAGATGGTATAAGAGGAAAAAAATATAAAGATTACCCACAAGACATCCAAATCGGTATTTTATTGCATAGACAAATCGACACTTTTACTGATGCACATCCCACTGTAAGAAAAAGCACCAAACGACTACACAAAAATTATGGACATTATTCTGGAGTGATAGTCGATATTTTATACGACCACTATTTAGCAAAAAACTGGTCAAAATACTCAGACGTGCCTTTAGCAGACTATGTGGATGACTTTTATGACACGCTAGAGGATAATTTTGAAATCTTACCTTCTCGAATTCAAAAAATGATGCCTCACCTTTTAGCAGACAATTGGTTGCTAAGCTATGCGTCCATTGAAGGAATAACTAAAGTATTAGAAGGTATGAATAGACGTACTAAAAACCGTTCTAAAATGAATTTAGCTGTCAATGAATTAGAAGAATTTTATAGTGAATTTGAAACAGAATTTACTAGCTTCTTTGATGAGCTTATCACTTTTACCAAACAAACATTAGAGACTTTACAAACTAAGGACCAATGAAAAATTTAGCCATACTTTTTGTAATTTGTATTACTTTTTTTAGTTGCAAAAACAATAATAACCGTGGATTAATCACCAAACACGCTATGGTTGTTTCTGCAAGAGAAGAAGCATCTAAAATTGGAACTGCTATTTTAAAACAAGGCGGAAACGTCTTTGACGCAATGATAGCGACAGATTTAGCATTAGCTGTTTGCTACCCTTATGCTGGCAATATTGGTGGTGGTGGTTTTATGGTTTATCGGTTGGAAGATGGTAGAATTGGCGCATTGGATTATCGCGAAAAGGCACCAAAGCTAGCAACCAAAAATATGTATTTAGACAGTTTAGGAAATATTATTCCTAATCTAAGTACTCAAGGTGGACTTGCTGTTGGTGTGCCTGGCACAATCGCAGGATTATTTGAAGTGCACGAAAAATTTGGTTCTTTACCTATACAAGACATTATGCAGCCTGTCATTGATTTAGCAAATCGTGGTTTTGTGGTCTCACAAAAAGATCAAACAGTATTAGAAGAAAAAAAAGAAGCTTTTTTAGCAGTCAATAAAAGCGAAATATTATTTACAAAAAATTGGATTGCTAAAGATACCATTAAACAACCAAACTTAGCAAAAACCCTGGAAGCCATAATGCTAAATGGTCGTGACGAGTTTTATAAAGGTCAAACCGCTAAAAATTTAGCAAGCTTTATTCAAGCTAATGGTGGCGTAATAACAGTTGACGACTTAGCAAGTTATCAAGCCATATGGCGCAAACCTATAACATTTGAATACGATAATTTAAACATTATATCCATGTCACCTCCTTCAAGTGGTGGTATCTGTTTAGCTCAAATATTAAAGCAAATTGAAGATTTTAATTTAGATGAATTTGGGCACAATAGCCTTAAAAGTATTCAGGTTATTACCGAAGCTGAGCGACGTGCGTACGCAGACCGTAGTTTTTATTTAGGTGATCCAGATTTTGTTGCAATACCTCATGACCAATTATTAAGTGATGCTTACCTAAAAAACAGAATGGTTGACTTCACCTTTGAAAAAGCGACACCTTCTAGTACTATTTCTCATGGAAAAGTTGATATTATTGAAAGTGATGAGACCACACACTACTCCATCGTTGATCAATTTGGTAATGCTATAGCTGTGACAACCACCTTAAATTCTGGTTATGGTTCAAAATTATATAGTCCAGAATTAGGGTTTTTCTTTAATAACGAGATGGATGATTTTTCCAGCAAACCTGGAACGCCTAACGTGTATGGATTAATTGGCGCAGAAGCTAATAGCATCTTACCAGAAAAGCGTATGTTAAGCTCTATGACGCCAACGATTGTAGAAAAAAACGACAAACTATACATGACTTTAGGGACTCCAGGTGGATCCACAATAATAACATCTGTAATGCAAACTATTTTAAACGTGCATGAATATGATATGACCATGCAAGAAGCTGTAAATGCTCCCAGATTTCATCATCAATGGTTACCTGACCAAATTAGAATGGAACCAAACTCTTTCTCTAAAGACCTAGTTAATCAATTACAGCAAAAAGGCTATACTATTACAGAGAAAAATGCTGATGTGATTGGTAAAGTAGATGGAATCTTAGTTTTAGACAATGGTCAATTAGAAGGTGGTGCAGATAAACGTGGTGATGACACTGCTATTGGATTTTAAACACTAAACCAAATTTTAAAACAATATAATTTTTACTTAATGAAATTAAAAAAAACATTAAAAATAATAACTGGAGTAATCATCTTTTTTACATTACCTAGTTTACTGTTTTTTGGGTTTGTTTACTTTAAATATAACGAAGATTTACCTATTGGTAATCAAACTAAAAAAGCAGATATTTTAGCTCATAAAATGCTTATTTCCTTAAATGCCGATGCTTACAAGGCTACTAATAATTTAGAATGGACATTTAGGCGTAAACACCACTACAAATGGGATAAAAAAAATAATAGCTGCGAAGTTTATTGGAAAAAAAACAAGGTCATATTAAACCTTAATAATCCGTCTATTAGTAAAGTTTTTGTAAATAAACAAGAAATTAATTCCTCTGATAAAAAAGAGCTTATCCAAACAGCAACAAATTACTTTAACAACGATTCTTTTTGGTTAGTTGCACCTTATAAAGTGTTTGACCAAGGTACGTCTAGAAGCATTGTAAAACATAATGGTAAAGATGCTTTATTGGTTACATATTCTAAAGGAGGCACTACTCCTGGAGATTCTTATTTATGGATTTTAGATGACAATTATAAGCCTACAAAATTTAAAATGTGGGTAGACATTTTACCTATTGGAGGTTTAGAAGCCTCTTGGAGTGACTGGAAAACAACCGAGTCTAATGCAAAGTTTCCAACCAACCACCAATTATTCTTTTTTAGTTTTGATATGGATGATGTAAAAGGCACAAAATAAAATAAGCAGTATTTTAGTATTAGTTAGTTTTAAACTAAATGTTGAAATACTGCTTACTAAAATTAAAAGCAAGTTTTACTACTTACTTTTTTGCCCAACAAATTGCTGTTCTTTAGATTTAAATAACACATTAAAAGTGGTTAAGCTTCCATATATACGTGTTATGTATTGTTGTAAATCTACTTTTTCAGATGGTTCTAGATTACTAGAGTTAACTTTTTGTTCCATCACTCTCAAACGGTCTCTAACCATAGTGATTTTATGAAAAAAGTCTTCAATTTTTATTACTTTACTTTTTAAGTTACTGTCAGCTGGTTTTAATTCTAAGATGCCTCCTTTCCACTTGTCGCCAATTGGCACAATTTCCGAGACATCGCTATATTTTTTAAGTATTCTAACCAAGCTACTTTCTACATCAAAAAGACTAATAGTGTCTACCTCATTTTCTGCAGCTTCAATAACTTCAAAATCATCATTTAAAGCAATGGTTTCTAATCCATTTTCAATAAAAGTAACCCAATAGTTTTTACTATCAATGTTAGTTACCACTCCTTTTCCGTGTTCTGGATGGTTAATTCTAGAGCCTATTCCTAATATTTCCATTATCGTTTTTTTTATAATTTCAAAAATAGTGATAATTAATAAAATCCTAACAAACACTATTTCTAAAAGAAATACAAAATGCGTATCTTTACAGCTTTGTCTATTTCTGGGCAAAAACACTTAAATGCTATGAGTAATTTTGAAGAAAACATAGAGGTTAAAGGTGCCAGAGCACATAACCTTAAAAATATTGATGTGACCATTCCTCGCGAAAAACTAGTTGTGATTACTGGTTTATCTGGTAGTGGTAAATCGTCATTAGCATTTGACACCATTTATGCTGAAGGACAACGTCGTTATATCGAAACGTTTTCTGCTTACGCGAGACAATTTTTAGGTGGTTTAGAGCGTCCTGATGTTGATAAAATTGATGGTTTATCTCCTGTAATTGCTATTGAGCAAAAAACAACTAGTAAATCGCCAAGGTCAACCGTTGGTACTATTACAGAGATTTATGACTTTTTACGTTTGTTATATGCAAGAGGTAGTGATGCCTATAGCTATAATACAGGCGAAAAAATGGTAAGCTACAGTGATGAGCAAATCAAAGAATTAATTACCTCAAGCTATAAAGGCAAACGTATAAATATTTTAGCTCCTGTGGTACGTTCTAGAAAAGGACATTATCGCGAGTTATTTGAGCAAATTGCTAAACAAGGCTTTGTAAAAGTGCGTACTGATGGCGAAATCAAGGATTTAGTTAAAGGTATGAAGTTGGATCGTTACAAAAACCATGACATTGAAATTGTAATTGATAGACTTAAAATTGATGATGGTGTTGATAATGACAAACGTTTAACCGAAAGTATTAATACTGCCATGTACCATGGTGATGATGTATTAATGATTATTGACCAAGACACACAAGAGGCTCGTTATTTTAGTCGTAGTTTAATGTGTCCAACTTCTGGCGTTTCTTACCCAAATCCAGAACCTAATAATTTTTCGTTTAACTCGCCTAAAGGTGCTTGCGATAATTGTAATGGGATTGGAACATTATATCAGGTTAACGAAAAAAAGATTGTTCCTGACGATACGTTATCAATAAAAACAGGTGCTCTGGCGCCTCATGGTCCTGAAAAAAAGAGCTGGATTTTTAAACAATTTGAAACCATTGCAGAACGCTATAATTTTAAATTAAGCGATCCCTATAAATCAATACCACAAGAAGCTAAACAAGTTATTATGTTTGGTGGTAATGAAAAATTTTCGGTCGAAAGTAAAACTTTAGGCATAACCAGAGACTATAAAATAGACTTTGAAGGTGTTGCTAACTTTATTGAAAATCAATACAAAAATGCTGAGTCAACCTCTTTAAAACGTTGGGCTAAAGACTATATGGACAAAATTGAATGTCCTGTTTGTGAAGGTGCTAGACTAAAAAAAGAGTCGTTATACTTTAAAGTAAATGGTAAAAACATTGCCGAATTAGCTAATCAAGATATAAGTGAATTAGCTAAATGGTTTAAAACATTACCTCAGTATTTGACTGAAAAACAAATCAAAATTGCTGAAGAAATTATAAAAGAAATTAGTGCCAGACTTCAGTTTTTATTAGATGTTGGTTTAGACTATTTGTCTTTAAACCGAAGCTCAAAATCGTTATCTGGTGGAGAAGCACAACGTATTAGATTAGCCACACAAATTGGATCGCAATTAGTTGGAGTACTTTACATTTTGGACGAACCTAGTATTGGATTACACCAACGTGATAACGAAAAACTTATTAATAGCCTTGTGTCTTTACGTGATATTGGTAACTCGGTTATTGTTGTAGAACATGATAAAGACATGATTGAGCGTGCAGACCATGTTATAGATATTGGTCCAAGAGCAGGTAAACATGGAGGAGAAATTATTAGTCAAGGGACACCTAAACAGCTGTTAAAAGAAAAAACGCTTACTGCAGAATATTTAAATGGTAAAAGAGAAATTGAAATACCAAAAAAACGACGCGAAGGGAATGGACACTTTTTAGAACTTAAAGGCTGTACAGGAAACAATTTAAAAAATGTGTCAGTTAAATTTCCATTAGCTAAAATGATTGGTGTGACAGGTGTCTCTGGTAGCGGAAAATCTACTTTAATTAACGAGACACTCTACCCTATTTTAAATGCACATTATTTTAATGGTGTAAAAAAACCAATGCCTTATAAAAGCATAAAAGGTTTAGAGCATATAGATAAAGTAATTGATATTAATCAATCGCCAATTGGACGTACACCAAGAAGTAATCCTGCAACTTACACCAAAACATTTGACGAAATCCGTAGCCTTTTTGCTAAAATACCAGAAGCCATGATACGTGGTTATAAACCTGGACGTTTTAGTTTTAATGTTGCAGGAGGACGTTGCGAAACCTGTAAAGGTGGTGGTTTACGTGTTATTGAAATGAATTTTTTACCTGATGTGTATGTAGAATGTGAAACTTGTCAAGGTAAACGTTTTAATCGCGAAACTTTAGAGATTAGATATAAAGGAAAAAGCATAAGTGATGTTTTAGACATGACTATTAATGAAGGGGTTGACTTTTTTGAAAACATTCCTAAAATTCATAAAAAACTAAAAACAATTAAAGATGTTGGATTAGGTTACATTACCTTGGGACAACAAAGTACAACGCTATCTGGTGGAGAAGCTCAACGTATAAAATTAGCAACCGAGTTAAGTAAACGTGATACTGGTAACACCTTTTATATTTTAGACGAACCCACTACAGGCTTACATTTTGAAGATATTAGAGTGTTAATGATTGTATTAAACAAATTAGCAGACAAAGGAAACACAGTGTTAATTATAGAACATAATTTAGATGTCATAAAAACCGTAGATCATATTATTGATATTGGATATGAAGGCGGTAAAGGTGGTGGACAAATTATTGTAGAAGGTACTCCAGAAGTAGTTGCTAAGCATAAAAAGAGCTACACAGCTAAATTTTTAAAGAAAGAATTAAAATAATATTGGGAATGAATTACATTTACAATAGACCAATATTTAAACACTAATAAATAGAAAATAAACAGTTATATAATGAGAGAAGAAAAACATCCAAAAGGTTGGAATGAGAAAAAAACAAATGATTCTTGGGCGATTTTTAAAATCATGGGAGAATTTGTAAATGGTTTTGAAAAGATGAGTGCCATAGGACCTTCTGTTTCAATCTTTGGTTCAGCACGTACTAAGCCTGACCATAAATATTACAAATTAGCAGAAAATATAGCTTCAAAAATAGTTGATGCTGGATATGGTGTAATCACAGGTGGTGGACCTGGTATAATGGAAGCTGGTAATAAAGGTGCACATTTAGCAGGTGGTACATCTGTGGGATTAAATATTGAATTACCGTTTGAGCAACATGACAACCCATATATCGATTCTGATAAAAGTTTAGACTTTGACTACTTTTTTGTTAGAAAAGTAATGTTTGTTAAATACAGCCAAGGATTTGTCGTAATGCCTGGTGGATTTGGAACTTTAGACGAATTGTTTGAAGCCATTACGTTAATACAAACTAATAAAATTGAAAAATTCCCAATTATACTTGTAGGTACTGACTTTTGGGAAGGCTTAATGGGATGGGTTAAAACAACCCTTTTAGATAGTTTTGCAAATATTAGCGAAGGTGACTTAGATTTAATACATTTAGTCGATTCTGCTGAGGAGGTTGTAGATATTTTAGACAACTTCTATAAGGATTATGGATTAAGTCCTAATTTCTAAAACAGTTAATGATAAAAAAAACATTATACTTATTAATACTACTTAGTTTTTCAGGTGTCTATGCACAAGACACCTTTAAAACTATGTTTTATAATTTATTAAATTTTCCGCTTCAAGAACCTGCTAGTGATCGCTTAGACGAGCTAGACATTATATTATCCAATTATCAGCCAGATCTTTTTATGGTTTGCGAGCTTAATAATAGCTCTGGAGCAAATGCTATTTTAAACATGATGCAACAAAGCATTAATGTCAATTATCAAATGGCTAATTTTGTACTTAACTCTAGTGATAATAATTTAGGAGATCAAAACGATTTACAAAACTTAATTTATTTTGACAGTTCTAAGTTTAGTTTAGAAGGACAAAATCAAGTCACTACAATTTACAGAGACTTTAATCATTACCAATTAAAGTTAAACACACTAACTCAAGACACAGACCCAATATATTTAAACGTGATTGTGTGTCACTTAAAAGCATCAAGTGGTACTACAAATCAGCAATTACGTTTTCAAATGGCTCAGGATTTAACAACTTACTTGTCCACTTTTTCAAGTAATGATTATTTTTTATTAGCAGGAGATTTTAATGTGTACACAAATTCCGAACCTGCTTTTCAAGAGTTTATCAATCCTACAAACAATATCACCTTTATAGATCCAGCTAACAGAATGGGTAGTTGGCACAATAACCAAAGTTATGTAGATGTTTTTACACAGTCTACAAGGACAGCAACAGGACTTGGTGGTACTACAGGAGGTTTTGATGACAGGTTTGACTTTATACTAACTAGTACCTCTTTGACTAATAATCCGGAATTACAATTTACACCTAATAGTTATCAAGTATATGGTAACAATAACAACCCAAATTGCTGGAATAGCGCAATAAATAGTAGCGATTGTTCTGGTGTTTTGTTTTCAGAAAGTATTAGAGAGTCTTTACACAATTTTAGCGACCATCTTCCCGTTACTTTAAATATTGAAACCAATCAAAACTTTTTAAACGTACCTGATGTGGTAGTTAAAAAACCAGATTTTGAGATCATTGGATCCAATATGGTTTCAAGTTTATTAAATTTAAAAATTAACGCATCGCTTAAAAACGACAATAACTTAAAGATTTACAACACGTTAGGTCAAGTTGTAAAAACAATTTTTATAAAAGACAAAACTATTAACGTTGATATTTCGTATTTATCAAACGGAATATATTACATTTCACTTAACAATATTAATGTTCAACCTTTAAAGTTTGTAAAAGTCAATTGAAGCTAAACTATTATATTTTTATTTGTTTTATACTATATAGCATTTCGGCTTTAAGCCAAAATACTATTGACATTGAGGCTGTTTTTGATACTAAAAAAAATAGCATAAACATAACACAAAGTATACAATATAAAAATAATAGTAATACGGTTTTAGACACCATCTATTTAAACGATTGGAGTCATAGCTATTCTTCAAAAACAACTCCACTTGCCGAGCGTTTTGCAGATGAGTTTAAAACCACATTTCATTTTGCAAATAATGAAGATCGTGGTTTTACTGCATTAACTAGTATTAAACAATCTAATCAAACCACGTTTTTTCAACGTTTAGCTAAACACCCAGATGTTATCAAGGTAGCGCTTAACACACCTTTACAACCCAATCAATCTTATAACATTACACTTACTTATATTGTTCAAATACCTCATAATAAATTTACAAGATATGGTGTCACTGACTTTGGTGATTACAACCTACGCTTTTGGTACATTACACCTGCTGTATTTGATGGATCTTGGCATTACTATAGTAATAAAGATTTAGAGGATTTATTTGTAGAACCTGCAAATATTACCCTTAAACTTACCTATCCAAATAATTTTACGCCAGTATCTGAATTAAATATTTTGAATAATGAAGTTGGAACTGTTACAACCACTACTTTTAAAGGTGAAAATAGAATAAACTCTAAATTATCACTAGTACAAAACAACGATTACAAAACAGTTGAAACAGATTTTTTTAATATTGAATCAAATATTGATACGGAAAATCTAGAACCTACTGAAGTGGCATTAGCATCCGATCGAGTTGCACAATTTATTACCAAAAACCTAGGTGATTATCCACATGAAAAAGTATTATTAACTTGGATTGATTACAAAAAAGACCCTATTTATGGTCTTAATTTACTTCCGGACTTTGTAAGACCTTTTGAGGACACGTTTCAATATGAATTAAAATTACTTAAAACTACTTTAAAGGTATATTTAGAAAACACTTTGTTAATAAACCCAAGAAAAGAACAGTGGTTACTAGATGGTATTCAGGTGTATTATTTAATGAAATACGTCGAGAAATTTTATCCTAACCAAAAAATATTAGGAAAATTAGCTAATGTTTGGGGAGTAAGATCGTTTCATGCAGCAGACTTAAATTTTAATGACCAATATTCATTTTTATACATGCACATGGCACGTACAAATATTGACCAACCTATTGGTATGGCTAAGGACTCGTTATTAAAATTCAATAAAAACATTTCTAACAAATACAAAGCAGCAATTGGATTAAATTACTTGGATGATTACATAGGTGACTCCATAGTCTCTAAAACTTTAAGTGATTTTGTTAAACAATCTAAATTAAAACGTACAACACCAGCAGATTTTGAAACTATAATTAGATCTAAAACTCCTAAAAATATTGATTGGTTTTTTGAAGACTATGTTAGCACAAGTAAAAAGATAGATTTTAAAATCAAAAAGATAAAAAAATCAGAGGACTCCATTAAAATTACTCTTAAAAACCTTAGGGATAATAAAATGCCTGTTTCGCTTTTTACTTTAGAAAACGATAGTATTACCTCTAAGTTTTGGATTGATGGTTTTAATGGTAATAAAACCATTACAATAGCAAATAAAGACGCGGACCAATTAGCGTTAAATTATGATAATGTCATACCAGAATTTAACCAACGTAACAATTTTAAAAAGCTAAACGGGTTTTTTCTAACCAATAAACCTTTACAATTTAGATTATTTAAAGACATTGAAGACCCAAACTATAACCAAGTATTTTTTATGCCAGAGTTTGACTATAATTTTTATGATGGACTATCTCCTGGTTTAAAACTATACAATAAGACCCTTTTAAGTAAACGCTTTCTATACAAATTAAGTCCTAAATATGGATTTAAAAGTAATCAAGTTGTTGGTAGTGCCTCCTTGATTTATAATGCTAGACCAGAAGGTACAGACAATTTTAGAACACGTTATGGATTATCTGGTAACTATTACAATTATGCACCAAACTTAAGCTACACCTCTTTTACACCTTTTATTGATTATAATTTTAGAAACCATAAAGATTTAAGAGACAATAAACGTGAGTTTTTATCTTTTAGATACATTAATATTAATAGAGAAGTTGATCCAAAAGGAGAATTTGAAACTGATGGAGAGCCTAAATACTCAGTATTTAATGCTAAATATGGATTGGTAGACAACAATTTAAAAGACTACGCGTCATTATTTACAGATGTACAGTTTGCTAAAAACTTTGGTAAAATATCGGCAACTTTAGAGTTTAGAAACCTAAACGAACGTAATAAACAGTTTAATTTACGTGTTTTTTCTGGTTTGTTTTTATACAATGATACGTATCAAGATTCTGACTTTTTTAGTTTTGCTTTAGACAGACCTACAGACTATTTATTTGACTATAATTATTTAGGTCGAAGCGAACAAACTGGAGTATTAAGTCAACAAATTATAATAGCCGAAGGTGGATTTAAATCTAAACTATCTCAGCCTTTTGCTAACCAATGGATGACAACCGTTAACACAAGCGCTACACTTTGGAGATATATTATGCTTTATGGTGATGCTGGAGTTATAAAAAATCAAAATTTTAGTCCAGAATTTGTTTATGATTCTGGTATTAGATTAAATCTTGTCGAAGATTATTTTGAGCTATACTTTCCGGTCTACTCTAATTTAGGTTGGGAAATAGGACAACCTAATTATGACGAAAAAATTAGGTTTATAGTTACCTTATCTCCAAAAACTTTATTAGGTCTATTTACTAGACGTTGGTATTAATAAATTCTTAGCAGATTAGTCTTTTTTGCGATTAATTTATTAAATAACCCTACTTAAGGCTTAATTATTGAATAATTCACATTTTTTTAAGATTTTTTGATATTGCTAAACCGACAATTTTTGATTAAATTTGTTTCAAATAATTCCTTACACATGCAAACAAAAGTTAACAATAAAAAAGACTTGTCTTTTGAAGATTTTAAAACTGAAGTTCTTAAAGATTACCACATCGCTGTAACAAGTCGTGAATGTAGTCTATTAGGACGTCGTGAAGTGTTAACCGGAAAAGCTAAATTTGGAATATTTGGTGACGGTAAAGAAGTCCCTCAATTAGCTATGGCTAAAGCTTTTCAAAACGGAGATTTTAGATCAGGTTACTATCGTGATCAAACCTTTATGATGGCTATTGGAGAGCTAACAATAGAGCAATTTTTTGCTGGATTATATGCCAATACAGATTTATCGCAAGAACCTATGTCTGCAGGAAGACAAATGGGTGGCCATTTTGCAACGCATAGTGTGGATGAAAACGGAAATTGGAAAAATCTAACTCAGCAAAAAAACTCAAGTTCTGACATCTCACCTACAGCAGGTCAAATGCCAAGATTATTAGGTTTAGCGCAAGCATCAAAAATTTACAGAAATGTTAAAGGTATTGATACGACCAATTTTTCTGTTAATGGTAATGAAATTGCTTGGGGAACTATAGGAAACGCAAGTACAAGTGAAGGTTTGTTTTTTGAAACTATTAATGCTGCTGGTGTATTACAAGTACCAATGGTAATAAGCGTTTGGGATGATGAATACGGAATCTCTGTACATGCAAGACACCAAACAACAAAAGAAAATATTTCTGAAATCTTAAAAGGATTTCAACGTGATAAGGACAATAATGGTTATGAAATCCTAAGAGTTAAAGGTTGGGATTATGCTAATTTAATAGCGACTTATGAAGAAGCTGCAAAAATAGCAAGAGAAGAACACGTCCCTGTTTTAATTCATGTTAACGAGCTTACACAACCACAAGGTCACTCAACGTCTGGATCACATGAGCGTTACAAAGATAAAGACCGTTTAGAGTGGGAAGCTAAAAACGATTGTAATCTTAAAATGCGTGCTTGGTTAATAGAAAACAGCATTGCAACTGACGAAGAATTACAAACCATTGAAAAAAACATTAAAAAGCAAGTTAGAGATGCTAAAAAAGCTGCATGGACTAATTATTTAAAACCTGCTTTAACAGAAAAAGAAGACTTAGTAGCGCTATTAAAAAATGTTGCTAACGCTAGTTCTAATAAGGTGTTTATTGAAAAAATTGCAAACGATTTAAGTGCTATTGGAGAGCCTAATAGAAAAGACGCTGTATCAGCTGCTAGAAAAGCGTTGCGTTATGTTATTGCTGAAAATTCTTCAGAAAAACAACAATTATTAGACTGGATTGACACCTTTTTTACCAAGGTACAACCCTTGTATAGTTCTGATTTACATAATGAAAGTTCAACTTCTGCGATTCATATAAAAGAAATTAAACCAACTTACGATAGTAAAACTGAAGATGTTGATGGACGTGTTATTTTAAGAGAAAACTTTGATGCTATCTTTAATACTTATCCTGAAACTTTAGTATTTGGAGAAGATGCTGGTAACATTGGAGATGTTAATCAAGGGTTAGAAGGTTTACAAGAAAAATATGGCGAATTACGCGTTGCTGATGTTGGTATTAGAGAAGCAACCATTTTAGGCCAAGGTATTGGTATGGCTATGCGTGGCTTACGTCCAATTGCCGAAATTCAGTATTTAGATTATATCCTATATGCTTTACAAATAATAAGCGATGATTTAGCAACCTTACGTTACAGAACAAAAGGTCGTCAAAAAGCACCATTAATTATTCGTACTCGTGGACATAGACTAGAAGGTATTTGGCATTCAGGATCGCAAATGGGTGGCGTTTTGAACCTAGTTAGAGGGATTCATGTATTGGTACCAAGAGACATGACCAAAGCTGCAGGTTTTTACAATACACTTTTAAAAAGTGACGAGCCTGCCTTAATTGTAGAGTGCCTGAACGGTTATAGATTAAAAGAAAAATTACCATCTAATATAGGTGAGTTTACAACACCAATTGGAGTTGTAGAAACTATTAAAGAAGGTGCAGATATTACTTTAGTATCTTATGGATCAACTTTAAGAATAGTACAACAAGCTGCCAAGGAGTTAGCTGAAGTTGGTATTGATGCAGAAATTATTGACATTCAATCTTTACTACCTTTTGATATTAATCATGACATTGTAAATAGTGTTAAAAAGACCAATCGTCTAATGGTTATAGATGAGGACGTTCCAGGTGGAGCATCTGCATATATATTAGATCAAATAATTAACACTCAAAATGCATATAAGCATTTAGACAGTCAACCTAAAACATTAGCTGCTAAACCACATAGACCAGCTTATGGTACAGATGGAGATTATTTCTCTAAACCTTCAACAGAAGATGTTTTTGAAGCAGTTTATGCGGTTATGCACGAGTCTAATCCTAGTAGTTTTCCAAAGTTAAGATAATTGTTCAAACGCTATATATTACACAAAAAAGCTCATCTATAAATTAGATGAGCTTTTTACTTATATATTAGTTACCATTTACGATTTTAGAAAATCAATTAAAATAGTATTTAATTGGTCCTTATGGGTAATATTTAAACCATGAGGTGCACCTTTAATGACTTTAAACACATTATCTGTAATACCTTTTGCTGCCTGATTAGCAGACGTTTCAATTGGGACAGTGTTATCACTATCACCATGTACAATTAAAGTTGGCACATTTACATTTTTTAATTCATCTCTAAAATCTGTATGCATCCATGCTTTTGCAGTTTCGATTGTGGCTCTAGGCGAAGCGTGTGAAGCTACAACAAAATCATAGTCTAATTGTGCCTGACTAACTTTGTCTTTATTGTCTTCAAAATTATAAAATCCTTTAGAAAATTCTTTTAAAAAACCTACTCTGTCTTCTTCTAAAGCATCTTGAATACCTTGCAAATCCTTTTCAAGGACACCATCTGGATTATCCTCTTTTTGCTTAACTAAAGGTATAATACTACTTATTAAAGCTGCTTTAGCAATTTTATCTGTGCCAAAATCTGTACAATATCTTACTACTTCTCCTCCACCCATTGAAAATCCTACAACAATCACATCTTCAAGATCTAACTGAGCAATAATTTGTTCTAAATCGCTAGCTAATGCAGAATAGTCGTATCCATTCCAAGGTGAACTACTTATTCCGAAGCCTCTCCTATCGTAGGAAATGCATCTATAACCTGATTCTACAATTTTCCATACTTGATGTTCCCATGATTTTCTACTTAATGGCCAACCATGAATTAAAATTACCGGTTGTCCGTTTCCATAATCTTCATAAAAAATATCTACGGTTTCTGCTGTGCTTTTGTTTGTAATAAATGGCATATCAATCTCTTTTTTTTGGTTTACTTAAAGATAAAATATCAATGACTAAACAGTGTTAAACCAGACTTAAAGTATTATTAACAGGTCGTTAAATTACAAAAACAATAAAATATATAAATGTAATTATGCAGACAATAGACATTAGCTAGAATAAATGACTCCTTTTTTATACCTTTAAAATCTATTTAAAAATTATGATAGAACAAACCGATTTAACAACACGCGATTGGCTAGCTATTGAGCGTACCAAATTAGCCAACGAACGTACTTTTTTGGCTTATTTTAGAACTTTTTTAGTTATTTTAGGTACAGGAATTACCATACTTAAGTTAGATTTACTGGCAGATTTAAAAACGTATGGTATCATATTAATAGCAATAGCTCCAATTATTTTAGTAATAGGTATTGCACGTCTATATATAGTCAAACGCACTATAAAAAAACATTATAAAATTTAAATGAAAGCTGTATCTGTTGTTACGATCCGAAAAGAGTTAAAACATAAAACCAACGAAGAATTGGCAGAACTGTGTTTAAGATTATCACGTTTTAAAAAAGAAAACAAAGAACTGCTTACCTATTTATTATTTGAAGCAGATAGTGAAGCTAGTTATATTGAAACCGTTAAAGCTGAAATTGATGAGCAATTTGAATTAATAAATACCGACAGCTTTTTTTACATTAAAAAAAGTGTACGTAAGATTTTACGAAACACAAAAAAATACATTAGATACTCGCTTAATAAAGAGACTGAAGTCGAATTGCTATTATACTTTTGTAAGAAGTTAAAAGCTATGAAACCTTCAATCTCTAGAAATACAACCTTAACCAATTTGTATGATCGAAATATTGAAGGTATAACTAAAAAAATATTAGCGTTACATGAAGATTTACAGTATGATTATACTGCTGAATTAGAAGATATGTAGTTTAAAATTAAAACATAAAAAAAAGCCAACCTTAACGGTTGGCTTTTATATTCAATCTGTAAATAAATTATGTAGTTTGCATATTATGTTTACCCTCGTAAACTTCTTCTATTAACTTTTTATTAAATGCTGGCAAATCGTTTGGATTACGACTTGTGACTAATCCTTCATCTACAACAACTTCGCTATCTTCCCACATGGCTCCTGCATTTACTAAATCTCTTTTAATAGAGCTAAATGATGTTACTTTACGTCCTTGCAATACACCTGCTTCAGCTAACAACCAAGGTGCATGACAAATAGCTGCTACTGGTTTTTTATTAGCAAAAAACGATTTAATAAATCTAATTGCATCTTCATTTCTTCTTAAAGTATCAGGATTAATGACTCCTCCTGGTAATACTAGCGCATTATAATCGTCTTGAGACACTTGATCTAAGGTTTTATCTACATCGTAACTGTTACTCCAGTTTCCGTCTGCCCAACCTTTTATTTGTCCTGATTTTTCAGAGACGATATGTACATCTGCTCCTGCTTCTTTTAAAGCATTCATTGGTTCTTTTAATTCACTTTCTTCAAATCCATTGGTTGCTAAAATCGCAACTTTCTTTCTCTCTAAGTTTTCCATTTTATTTTTTGGTTTTTGTTATTAATAATTCGATTTACCTCTAAAGTACTATAATTACTAGCGTTAGACGAATTACAATACCTGTTTAACTTCGATTTAATATCAAGTGTTAAATAATAATATGGAAGTGTTAAAACCCATTCAGCTTCGTTAAAAAAATTAACTATTTGGGTTCTATAATTAAATATACTGCAGTACTATCGCCAACATTTAGTACTTGATGCTCGCTAATTTCAGATTTAGACCAAGTCACTCCTGTTTTTACAGGAATAGTACGTGTACCTGTAGCATCTGTTATTTGAAAAGTGCTTCCTGCTAAGGTATAACCAAAATGTGGTTTATGATAATGCTTCTCATGACCAACATTAGGTGGAAACGTACATTTTAATATGCGCTGTTTTTTTGTGTCTTGTAATACTTTGCACACTTTATGTCCTTCCCAACCTGCTTCTAATGGATCTGGAAGTGTTTGTGCAGTTTTACAAGAAAAGCTTAAAAGTACTATTGCTATTATATAATATGGTTTCATGATGTTTTTTTATAGTTCTAAATAAATGTTAGTACATAATCTTAACTAACATCTCTTTAAGCAAATCACCTTGTGGCACAGCATTACTATCAACCCCTTTACTTTTACCATCAAACTCGCGTAAAATAGCAATAACTTGACTAACTTTTCGCATTGGGTAATTGCGTGAAGCCTCTATATATTCGTTTACAAAATAAGGATTAACACGCAATGCAGAGGCTACACTTCGTGGGTTTTTATCAGACATTCCATGTAAATGCAATAATTGAGAAAAAAAGCTAAACAATAAAGATACAGTTAAGACCATTGGATTATCCTTTGGGTTTTCTGCAAAATAATGGACAATTTTAAAAGCCTGAGCAGTATTTTTTGCACCAATAGCTTTACGTAACTCAAAGTTATTATAGTCTTTACTAATACCTATATTTTCTTCGATATGATCAGGTGTAATCTGTGTGTCTCTTGGTAAGACTATTTGTAGTTTATTTAACTCATTACTTAATTTACTCAAATCTGTACCTAAAAACTCCACTAACATTTGTGATGCTTTTGGAGTTATAGAATAGCCTTTTGGTGACAACACACGACTTATCCAATCTGGTACTTGGTTTTCGTAAAGCTTTTTACTTTCAAAAACTTGGCCTGACTTTTTAATAGCTTTGTAAACCGCTTTACGTTTGTCTACAGATTTGTATTTATAACAAATAACTAAAACCGTTGTAGGTTGTGGTTTTTTGGCATAATCTGCTAATTGATCAATTGTCCTAGATAAATCTTGAGCTTCTTTAACAATCACCACTTGACGATCTGCCATCATAGGGTAACGCTTAGCATTACTTACAATATCGTCCACGCTAATATCACGACCATATAACACCATTTGGTTAAAGCCTCGCTCCTCTTCCGTTAAAACGGTTTTTTCGATGTAATCTGAAATTTTATCAATGTAATAAGCCTCCTCACCCATTAATAAATAGATAGGTTTAAGCTGCTTATTTTTTATATCAGTAACTAACTGTTTGACTTCGTCCAAAGGAAAAAAATTTAAAAATTTGGTTTTTGACTTTTGAAGTTTAACTTTGAAAAAAACCGAATACCATTAAATGCAAGAGTTAAACTTTCCAAAGTTTGTGTTTCGATTCAAAAATAACGAAAATAAAGTATCTATTTTTGATGTTATACGTAAAAGATTTATGGTCTTACAACCTGAAGAATGGGTAAGACAACATTGTGTACATTACCTAATAGAAGTTAAAAAATATCCAATCTCTTTGATTAATGTCGAAAAAGAACTAAGAGTCAACGATTTAAAAAAGCGTTATGACATTGTTATTTTTAATACTGACGGAAGCATACATTTAATTGTTGAATGTAAAGCGCCTAAAATAGAAATCAAACAAAACACTTTTGACCAAATAGCACGTTATAACTTGGCATTAAATGCAACCTATTTGATGGTAACAAATGGTATTAATCACTATTATTGCAGTATGGATTTTAAAGCAGAACAGTATCACTTTTTAAAAGACATACCAGATTATCAAGAACACTAGTTTTTGTTTAGTCTAAAGTATAAATAAAAAAAACCAAAACGCCTTTAAAAAATTTGAAAATAGCAGTCGTTATATTAAACTGGAATGGAAGCGCATTGCTTGAGCAATTTTTACCATCTGTTATTGCACACTCTAAAGATGCAACAATTTATGTGGCTGATAATGCGTCCACTGATGACTCTGTAACATTTATTAAAACAAACTATCCTGAGGTTATAATTATTCAAAACTCAGAAAATGGAGGCTATGTAAAAGGTTATAATGATGCTTTACCTTTTGTTAAGGAAGATATTTATTGCTTATTAAATAGCGATATTGAAGTTACGCCTAATTGGTTAGTCCCTATTTTAAAAACATTTAAAGAGCAACCTGAAACAGCGATTATACAACCTAAAATTTTAGATTATAAAAGCAAAGAAAAGTTTGAATACGCTGGAGCTGCTGGAGGTTTTATAGATAAATATGGCTATCCATATTGTAGAGGTCGTATTTTTAATACAATTGATGTTGATACCAATCAATACCAAAACGAAACCATTTTTTGGGCATCAGGTGCTTGCTTATTTATTAGACAATCTACATTTAAGGCTTTGCAAGGATTTGACGAATCCTATTTTGCCCATATGGAAGAAATTGATTTATGTTGGAGAGCGTTTAACAAGGGTTATTTAACCAAATACATAAATAATAGTACTGTGTATCACGTTGGTGGAGCAACCTTAAACGCAGGTAGTCCAAAAAAAACCTATCTAAATTTTAGAAACAGTTTGTTTACTTTAACTAAAAACGCCAAAGGAAATATTGCATTATTAATTTTTGTAAGATTAGTACTTGATGGTATTGCTGCCTTAAAATTTTTAATAGAATTTAAGCCTAAACATTTAATAGCAATTTTAAAAGCACATGTATCTTTTTACAAACATTTACCTAAGCTATTAAAAAAGCGAAAATCAATCTCGCAAAAAACTGGCTATTACCAGACAAAATCAATAGTTTACAACTATTTTGTTTTAAATAAAAAAACCTTTATTAAGTAAGTTTTGATTAAAAAAAAAGAATAATTAAAAACTGAACGATATTTTATTCACGCATTACTCACCCTAACAAAGCGCTAATTATCAACTGATTAAATGTTTTAATTATTATATTAAATTTTAACCGTCAGTTTTAAACCTTATTTGCTTTTAGTTTTAGCAAAAGTTTTGTTAAAGCGTATTTTAACATTTTAATTATTTATACTTTTGGTGTGTATAAATTTAATTTATCATTTAAAAATTATGAAAAAAATCCTTTTATTTAGTGCAGGTGCACTACTATTATTAAGCTCTTGTGTGTCTAAAAAAGAATTTGCTGCATTAGAAGCAAAACAAAAAGAAACACAGGATTTATTGAACACAGCAACTGTTAAACTTAACTCTTGTTTAGCTGACGAAGCAGCATCTGCAGCGCGTCTAGCAGAATTACAAGCACGTTTAGCAGACATGAAAGCAAATAATCTTGCATTGATTGAAAGCACAAAAGATATGACAATGTTAACCGCTCAAGGTGCTAAAAACGTTGAAAAATCTTTAGAAAGCTTAAAAGAAAAAGACTTAAGAATTACAAGATTACAAGATGCTTTAACTAAAAAAGATAGTGTAACACTAGCTTTAGTAACTAGTTTAAAGAAAGAAGTTGGATTAAACGATCCAGACATCGAAATCAATGTTGAAAAAAGCGTTGTTTTCATCTCTTTATCGGACAAGTTATTATTTAAGAGTGGAAGCTATAACATTACAACTAGAGCTAATGAAATCTTAGGAAAAGTAGCAACAGTAATTAATGGAAAGCCAAACTTTGAAGCAATGGTAGAAGGTCATACAGATAACGTACCTTACAACAAAGGTGGTGTATTAGTTGACAACTGGGACTTAAGTGTTAAGCGTAGTACAGCTATTGTTAGAGCTTTACAAGACTTAGGTGTTAAACCTCAACAATTAATTGCAGCTGGACGTGGTGATCATTTACCTTTAGTATCAAATGATACTGCAGAAAACAGAGCAATCAACAGAAGAACTAAGATTTACATCTTGCCTAAGATTGATCAGTTTTACGAAATGATTGAAACTGAAATGAAAAGTTTATCTAAAGAGAACTAATTCTTTTTATTAGAATATAAAAGCCCAACCTTTCGGTTGGGCTTTTTTTTGTTTAAAAATCTTGAGTTTGAAAATCGATAGTATTAATAGGGTTAATAGTATGATTTATTTAAAACATGCTCTAAAAAATCTCAATACTACCTTTTCCTTCTCTTATTATTTCAGGTTGTTCACCTGACAAATCAATAATTGTTGATCCTTGGTTACCTCCATAACCACCATCAATAACTAAATCTACTAGGTTATCCCATTTTTCTAAAATCAATTCAGGATCTGTGGTATACTCTAAAATAGTGTCATCATCTCTGATTGATGTGGACACAATTGGATTACCCAATGCCTTAACAATCTCTAATGCGATAGCATTATTTGGCACTCTTATACCTACCTCTTTTTTCTTTTTAAAAGCTGCTGGCAACGTTTTGGATCCTGGTAAAATAAAAGTGTATGGTCCTGGCAAAGCACGTTTTAATATTTTAAAAGTTGTACTATCAATTTGCTTTACATAATCTGATAAATTACTAAGGTCATGGCATATAAAAGAAAAATTAGCTTTTTCTAACTTTACACCTTTAATCCTAGCGATACGCTCTAAAGCTTTTGAGTTAGTAATATCGCAGCCTAAACCATATACAGTATCTGTGGGATAAATAATAAGACCTCCTTTTTTAAGGATGTTTACTACCTTTTTAATTTCCTTTGGATTTGGATTTTCTTCATAAATTCTGATAAAGTCTGCCATAATAAATTTTTTAAATATTATCCTATAAGCTCTAATTTTGCAAAACGCAGTAAAAGCTTTTTCTTTCCTCCAAATTCAAAATCAATTTCTGCTTTAACGTCTCCACCTTTACCTTCGATACTTAAAACATCACCTCTACCAAATTTTAAATGTTTAACGCGATTACCCACTGCTAAATCTCCATCAAACAGATTTGCTTCTGCTGAAGGCTTAACTTCTGAAGCCTTTTTAAGTTTTTTAGGAGCACTAATTTCAAAATTTACTGGCTTAGATTTGTCTTTCTTTTTCAATTTAGGTTGTATTGGTTTTTTAAATCTTACTTTATTAGGTGGTGTATCGCCAAAGATATCTGCAGACAGCATTGGGTTAATGCGACGCTCTTCTATTGGTGTTATAATGTCTAAAAATTGATCGTCAATTTCTTCAATAAATCTACTTGGTTCTGAATCTACTAATTTCCCCCAACGATAACGCGATAACGCATAGGTTAGATATGCTTTTTTCTCTGCTCTGGTTAAAGCTACATAGAATAAACGACGCTCTTCTTCAAGCTCACTTCTTGTATTCATACTCATTGCACTTGGAAACAAGTCTTCTTCCAAACCAACGATAAAGACATTACTAAACTCTAATCCTTTTGAAGAGTGAATGGTCATTAACGCTACATGATCTGGATCTCCTTTGTCTCCATCAAGATCGGTTGCTAATGCGATATCTTCTAAAAACTCGGCTAAATCATCTTTAGAGTCTGCAATCTCCATTTGCCCTTCGACAAAATCCTTTATACCATTTAATAATTCTTCGACATTCTCTAAACGCGTGACACCTTCTGGAGTATTGTCTTTATTAAACTCTTTTATTAAACCACTAGTTTTAGTTACATATTCCGCTAAATCAAAAGCATTGGCTGTTTGATTCATTACCTGATAGCTTTTAATAAGGGTTACAAAATCTTTAAGCTTATTTTTTGTACCTGTATTAATGTTAATGTTTACGCTATCAATGTTTTCTAATAATTCAAAAATGGTTTTGTCTGACTCATTAGCTGCAACCATTAATCTATCAATAGTCGTTTGACCAATACCACGAGCTGGATAATTAATGACACGTTTTAAGGCCTCTTCATCTGATGGATTAAGAATTAATCTTAGGTATGCTGTAACATCTTTAATTTCTTTTCTTTGATAAAAAGACAAGCCTCCATAAATACGATACGGAATACTTCTTTTACGCAAAGCTTCTTCCATTGCACGCGATTGTGAATTGGTACGATATAAAATCGCAAAATCACTATTTGGCACATGGTCTGTCATTTTAGTCTCCCAAATGGCACTAGCCACAAAACGACCTTCGTCACCATCTGTTAAACTGCGATGCACTTGCACTTTAGGTCCATCAACATTTGCAGTCCAAACTATTTTATCTAATTTAGTTTGGTTATGCTCTATTACAGAGTTTGCTGCTCCAACTATATTTTTTGTAGAACGGTAATTTTGTTCTAATCGGTACATTTTTACATCTTCATAATCCTTTTGGAAATTTAAGATGTTACTAATGTTTGCTCCTCTAAAGGCGTAAATACTTTGCGCATCATCACCAACCACACAAATGTTTTGAAAACGATCTGCTAAAGCACGTACAATTAAATATTGACTGTGGTTTGTATCTTGGTACTCATCCACTAATATATATCTAAACTTATCTTGATATTGCGCTAAAACTGAAGGAAAACGCGTTAACAGCTCGTTAGTACGTAGTAATAAATCATCAAAATCCATTGCTCCTGCTTTAAAGCAACGCTCCACATAAGCTTGATAGATTTCTCCCATTTTTGGACGCCTAGCCATAGCATCAGCCTCCATTAATTCTGGGTTATTAAAATATGCCTTGACTGTAATTAAACTATTTTTGTAAGAAGAAATCCTGCTGTATACCTGCTTGGTTTTATACAAGTCTTTGTCTAAACCCATTTCTCTAATTATACTACCCATTAATTTTTGAGAATCTTGAGTATCATAAATAGTAAAATTACTTGGATAACCTAAATGGTGACCTTCAAACCGTAATATTTTTGCAAAAACCGAGTGAAAGGTTCCCATCCACAAGTTTTTAGCCTCACTTGCACCTACAATTTCGGCAATTCTGCCTTTCATTTCTTTAGCTGCTTTGTTTGTAAAGGTTAATGCTAAGATGTTGAAAGAGTCTACACCTTGATTCATTAAATAGGCTATTCTATAGGTTAGCACACGTGTTTTTCCAGAACCTGCACCTGCGATAATTATCATAGGTCCTTCTTTTTGAACTGTTGGCGCGTATTGTGCTTCGTTTAACTGACTTAAATATTTCTCCAATTTTTATTCTTTTTTAAAAAAGCAAAATTAACCAAACCCTCTGTTTTTACTCTAAAGATTTGTTATTAATTATAAACAATCAATCATCTTTTTTACCGTCACCTGCCATAGCAGAGATTAAACCTGCTTGAGCATTTTTCCAAATAAAATTAAATATTGATTTAGTATTGTCGCGTTCTACTGTTTTAGTATTGCTGTTTCTAAAGTTATCTTTAGCGTCTTTGCTATCCTTTGAAACAAAAATGTTTATTATTTTGGATAATATTTTATTTTTTTCGTTACCGTTTTCTTTTAGTAAAATAATATCAAAATTAGTGTACTTTGTTTTTAAATCCACATTAGAGGTTACAGCATTTCCATCTATTGTAAAAAGTGTTTGCATTAGATTACCTTCTAATTTTAAATTTAAATTAGGTTGCATAAATTGGTTTAAATGGTCTGCTTGTAAGTCTCCTAAATTTGCTTTAAAAACAAAGCCATCATTAGGATCATTAACATCAAACGACCAATCCACCTTAAGTGGTGTGCTTTGCATAAAGTTACAATCTATTTTAATTTCTGTTTTTTTAGGATTTAATTTGGTATTACTTATGTGGTCTAAGCTTGCATTAAAGTCGCTAAAAGTAAGCTGACCTGCTGTTTTATCTTGATTAACTTTTTCTTGGTAAACAATTTTACCTTCCACAATATTTATATGTTTAATATCTAATTTAATATTAAGCGACCTTAACATTTTACTATATAGGTCTTTTTGTGTTAAGTCGTCCGCAACTAACTTATCTCTGTAAATTATAAAATCAGGCTTTGTAAAGGTGATTATATCTGTGCTAAATCCCGATAATATGGTATTATCAAACTTAAAATCATAATTATCAATACGTATTTCTGGAGTAACTAATTCAAAGTGATCACGCTCTGAAGTGATCACGTTTGATAATGCCAACTTATCATATTTTGTTTTTAAACTAAATCCAGATAAAGTCATTCTAGTATTATCTATTTTTAATTTATCAACACTTAAGTTTTCAAATTTGCTTATCTGATATTTTAAATTATTAGTGCTTAAAGTGCTAGATTTAAAATCGAAAAGCTTTGAAGACGCTAAATTATTATCAACAATAATCTGCGACATTGTAAAATCAAGATTGTTTGTGCTTAATAAAACGGAATCATTTTTGACATTAAAAACCTCAACTGAAGCCTTATTAACGCTAAGATTTTTAATATAAATTGCTTTTTTTATGTTTTTAAAAACAGACTCACTGCCTTGATCTGTATCAGCCAATGGGTTGTGGTAATAAGTTACTTTTGGACTATCAAAATTTAAGTGATCAAACTTTAAATTGTCATTAAATAAATAGTTCCAATAACTAAAATCTTTAATAGATAAACTACTTAACTTAACCTGAGCATTGATTTGATTTGTCGTCTTTCCTTTAACTGTCAGCAAAGGGGATTTTAAAGTAATATTACCCTGTAAAAGACTAACATCTAAATCGTCGTACAATAAAGATATATGCTCTGGTAAATTAACGATATAGTTTTTAAGTTTATTTTTAGCTATAGTATTTGCTATTACTAGCGATAATGTTGCCAAACCTATAAAGACAACTATTCCAATTACTATTTTTTTTCTTTTTATGCTCATACTATAAAGATAAAACTAACAATCTTAAGTACCTCAATTTTTAAAAATCTTTAAGAAAACTTAATTGATTAAACTATCAGTTAATTAGACAAACACTTCAAAGTTTCCTTATAAATCAAAAAAAATATTATGATTTATTTGTAAGATAAATAGTAACTAAAAATAGAGATATTCGTTACTTTTGAAAAAAACTGATTTTAAAACATGGATACATTAACAAACCTGATTTCAAACATTTCTTGGTGGCTTTGGATTATAATAGTGTTAGTTATAATAGCTATTAGAGACATTGTTCAAAAAAAACATACGATAAGTCATAATTTTCCAATTGTTGGACATTTTAGGTATATGTTAGAAAAAATTGGGCCAGAATTAAGACAATATCTTGTAGCTAATAACAGAGAGGAGCTTCCTTTTAATCGTATTGAACGTGGTTGGATTTATGCGTCTGCAAAAAAAGAAAATAACTACGAAGGTTTTGGTACTGATAGAGATATATACGCACATCAACATATATTTATTAATAACGCAATGATGCCTTATAAGGTAGAAGCTAATCATCCACACGCAACAGACATGTCGTTTTTACCTTGTGCTAAAGTTATGGGCGAATATAATAAACGTAAAAAACCTTTTAGACCAGGTTCTGTTATTAATGTATCTGCAATGAGCTTTGGCTCGCTTTCCGCGAAAGCGGTTGAATCTTTAAACAAAGGAGTTAAAATAGCTGGAGCCTACCATAATACTGGAGAAGGAGGTTTGTCTCCTTACCACAGTCATGGTGGAGACGTTGTGTTTCATTTTGGAACAGGATATTTTGGTGTACGTGCTGCAGATGGTGGATTCTCCATGGATAAAATGGTAAAATTAGTCGAAGACAATCCTTTTATTAAAGCTATTGAAGTAAAATTATCACAAGGTGCTAAACCAGGAAAAGGTGGTGTTTTACCAGGTGCAAAAATCACACCTCAAATTGCTGAAATCAGAGGTGTTGAAGTTGGTAAGGATGTATTATCTCCTCCTAACCACAAAGCGTTTAGTAATGTCCCAGAATTAGTAGATTTTATAGAAGCTATTGCTGACAAAACTGGATTACCTGTTGGTATTAAAGCTGCTATTGGTAAATTAGAACAATGGGAAGAATTGGCAGATATAATGGTTAAAACTGGTAAAGGTCCAGATTTTATTACTGTTGATGGTGGCGAAGGTGGTACAGGTGCTGCTCCACCAAGTTTTGCAGATCATGTTAGCTTACCTTGGGTTTATGGTTTTGGAGATTTATATAAATTGTTTCAAAGCAAAGGATTAAGCGAGCGTATTGTTTTTATTGGTAGTGGTAAATTAGGATTTCCTGCTAAAGCTGCTATGGCATTTGCTATGGGAGCAGATTGTATAAATGTTGCTAGAGAAGCTATGATGAGTATTGGTTGTATCCAAGCACAAGTTTGCCACACTAACACCTGTCCAAGTGGTGTTGCAACACAAAATAAGTGGTTGCAAAACGGAATTGATCCAACGTTAAAATCAGAACGTTTAGCACAATATTTTAAAACCTTTAGAAAAGAATTTATCGAAATAACACATGCTGCTGGTTATGAGCATCCATGCCAATTTAAAATGACTGATATTGAAGTTAATGTGGATGACCACAACTTATCTAAAGAGCTAGACAGCACATATGGTTACAAAAAAACTGTGGTTCCGTTTAACGGAATACAAAGCTTAAAAGATTGTCAATATTTAGGCGGAAAAGCTTAAAATACTACAAAGAGGTTTCAATCGAAACCTCTTTTTTTTATTACTATTTTAAACCTCTACAATTAAAACATTACACATCTTACCATAACAACATCAGTTTACTTGTACAATAATTTAAAACATATTAAGTTTGTTACTTAACTAAAATTTATCCCATGGAAGAACAGCTTTTAAACTTACTAATGTATACAGTCCCTTCAATAATTACAGGTGCAATTGCCTATCTGTTTTTTAGAGAGCACATGCAAAACGAAGAAGAGCGTCGTAAATTTGATATTATTAAAACCTTAAATAAAGAGTCACTTCCTGTTAGACTACAGGCTTATGAGCGTATCGCACTATTTTTAGAACGTATCTCTCCAAACAAACTTTTGTTACGTGTTGCTCCATTATCTTCAGACAAACAAGCTTATGAAGATTTACTTATAAAAAACATTGAACAAGAATTTGAACACAACCTATCACAGCAAATTTACTTAAGCAATGACTGTTGGACCATTGTTAATGCTTCAAAAAGTGCAACCATACAATTAATAAGAAAAGCAGGAATGAGTGATAAAATAGACTCTGCTAATAAGCTTAGAGAAACCATTTTAAGCGAAATGATTGACAAACCTGCACCAAGCAATGCTGGACTACATTATATTAAGAAGGAAGTTGGAGAAATGTGGTAACCACTTTTAAAAACTTAAAAAAGCCTTATCAATCGATAAGGCTTTTTATTTATGTGTAATATTAATTTTCTATTTTTTTAATTATGGTATTGGTACTGTAGAGCTATACTCGTCATGATTATCATATTTACCTTGTGCGTATAAATACCCTTGCAACCACCACTCTTCCATTAATTTTTTATTAAAAATCAATGAGTTTTCTGTCAACTTAGTTGGTGTATAATATAGATTTAACTTCACATTTCTGTGTTTTGCAGCCAGTTTTCCAATTGCAATATCTCCCTTTTCAACTTGATCCAATAAGTGACCAAACAAGTTTATCATTAACGAGAACGGGTTTTTACCCAAAACCTTATTGTATTCTAGGTTTTCACTTTCTAAAACAATAGCATCAACTTCTGTAGCACCTCGTAAAATAGCTTCCCTAATTGGGATTACACAACCTAAACCACCATCTGCATATTCAAAACCATCTTTTATCGCCAAGGACATAAACGGAATATAATTACACGATATCCAAACCCACTCGCAAAACTCTTCATAACTATAATCGTTAATAGACTTATACTCTACTCTATTTTTAGATAGGTTTGTTACAGTGACCACAACGTCTTCTTTAGTAGCTTTAATTAAATCATACTCTGCTTTAGTAAAATGCTCCTTGATATGTTTTTTTAGGTTTTTACTTTCGCCAAAGGTTCGTCTTCTTTTTATAAATTGTAAAGCAGTATTAAAATAGTTAATCGATACATATTCTCTGTCTCCTTTTTTCTTAATTACAAATGGATTTATACTAAAAATAGAATTCTGATTAACATGCGTGTAAATATCATAAAGCTTACCAATGTTTCCGGTTGCTAAATGCGGAATCAACAAACTTCCAGTAGACGTACCCAAAAACATATCATACTTTTTACCTTCCTGCTCTATTAAATGTTGCGCAACGCCACCTGCAAATGCACCTTTACTTCCTCCTCCAGATATAACTAATGCTTTCAAATTATTGTTTTTGGTTATCCTGCAAATTACTAATTATAGATTTATATTTTTCATTTTCAGATAACAATTCTAAAAGTTGTTTAGCAAAACTTTTAAACCTCCAATTATAATGTTTTGAAGCTTCTAATAAATTAACCAATGCTTTTTCATTAAACAAACCTAAACTTGCCAAAGTATCAAATGCGTTTTGCCTTAATGTAAAACTGTTTATTAAATCTGTGTATTGCACTAATTCATTATAAAAAACTTCAGTATTATTTGGTTCATAATCAGGAGTTGCAATAGCTAGCGCTAACCATAATACTCTAACATTATAATTATTAAAACCGTAAACCTTTTTAGTTTGGTCTAAATACAGGTTTCGCTTTCGCGGAAAATTAGCCCAGAGGTTATAAAGTGCAGCTTCAATAGTTGTATAGGATTTATCTTGTAACAAAGATTCGTATTCAGGTTGTAATGCTAACGGAATTTTGCGAACATATTGTGCTATAGCTTGCCTTACTTTTACAGAATTTTTAAAATCCTTAGCCTGAATCTTATTTGGCATTTGACTAACCACCTTAATCTTAGCATTATCAAATAAATAAGATGTTAAATAGTCCGAACATTTAGAAGAATACGCCTCACAATCAATTTGTAAATATCCATTTACAGCATCCGAAACCGATTTTAATTCCTCAATCATAACATCATATGGCATTAGCTTTGACTTTAACCAAAGATCAACAAAGTCTGTCAAATCCTGTCCCGAAGCTTTTTCAACTTCAACAATAAAATTTTCAGTCTCCACATTTTTAAAAGCATACGTATTCAAATAACTTTTAACAGCTTTTTTAAATGCCTTATCACCTACTCGCTCACGTAACATATGTAAAACCCAAGCACCTTTTTTATAAAACGTCGTGCTACTAGATTTTGGATCCAATAACATCGTGCCTTCTCCTGCTTTTTGCTGCTCCATTAGCTCCTCTGCGTACTCATAAAGCCTCCAATAGTAATAATCATCTCCAAACACATCACGCTCTGCTAAAAGTGCATAATACGTCGCAAATCCCTCTTGTAACCAATGGTGTGTTCCAGAGGTTTCTGTAACTAAATCTCCAAACCATTGATGTGCTAGCTCATGTGCATTAACATTAACGTAATTTTTATCGACAAAACTAATGTCATCAATCATAAAGTCATCACTAAAAATGGTACAACTGGTATTTTCCATACCAGAATACAAAAAGTCTTTAACTGGTACTTGTTTATAATTTTTCCAAGGATAAGACACACCAATTTCGTCTTCTAAAAAGTCAAACATTTGTTTTGTGTAACGGTAGGTAGGTTCTACTTTTAGCGAATCTTCAGGATAGTGATATAGTTCGATTGGTATTCCGCTTTTAGATGTGATAACCTGTTTATCATATTTCCCTACTGCTAATGCTACAAGATAACTTGACATAGGTTTTTGCATTTTATAAAACCATAAATTAGCCTCCTTTTGTGATAACTCACCATTATGAACACCATTAGCAATAACCTGATAATCTTTATCTGCTGCTATAGATAAATCAAAAACTATCTTATCATTCATATCATCAATACTAGGCAACCAATGACTTGTGTATTTTCCTTGACCCTGTGTCCAAATTTGATATGATGTAGCTTTGTCCACAAAGTACATAGCCTTTTTTGGGTTAACTTTATATTGTAATTTTAACTTATTGTTTTTTGATGGTTTAAACTCGCTTTTAATCCAAAGCTTGTTACCATCATTATAAACTTTGATTGTTTTAGAATTTAATAACGAATAATCCACCATAACATCTTTGGCATCCAAATAAATAGAGTCTGTTGGCTTTAAAATATCAAATGTATAATCAACAGAAGCTACAACTTGATGCGATTGATTTGAACGTAAATCTAATTCGGCATAAACAGAAGTAAAATCGACAATTTCAGTTTGTTGCGCTTTCGCGGAAAGACATAAAAACGTAATAAATAGCACTAAAAGATATCTCATAAGTAGATTTAAACAAGGATTAGACCAAAATACAATTTTTTGTCACGAGTTAACTCCTCTTTCTTTTGATTTACTTAAAGGGAAACAAAATTCATTCTCCTTTTTATAACTCAATATATAATAAAATCGGCATAAAACTAAGCACAACACGTAAGTTCGAGTGCTTAGACCTAAGGAAAAATATACAGACAACAACACACTACTCTTAACGCTTCTTGATACAATTTACTCGTACCTCACAAATCACTCGAAATGACAAAGCGCAGTAAAACACACACAACATTAAGCACAACTTGTCAGTTCGAGTGCTTCGACCTTAGGAGAAGTGTATCGAGAACCAAGCACTACTCTTAACGCTTCTTTATACAATTTGCTCGTGCCTTACAAATTACTCGAAGTGACGATACGTGATAATAACAGCATAACACTAAGTACAACACGTCTATTCGAGTGCTTCGACCTTAGGAGAAGTGTATCGAGAACCAAGCACTACTCTTAACGCTTCTCGATACAATTTGCTCGTGCCTCACAAATCACTGGAAGTGACGATTCGTGATAACTGTAACACACAAAGCAAATCAATTTAACTTTCACTTTAATTCAAAATAGATTAATTTCGTTGTCTATGAGTACTAACTTACAAACTCCAATAGATTACCTAAAAGGCGTCGGACCAAATCGTGCAGATTTGTTGCGCAAGGAGTTGGGTATTCATACCTATCAAGATTTAATAAATCTGTTTCCAAACAGATATTTAGATCGTACAAAATATTACAAAATCAACCAATTATTACCTAATGCAGCAGAGGTGCAAATTGTTGGAAAAATTGTAAAATTTGAAGAGATTGCCCAGAAAAGAGGCAAGCGATTAGTAGCCACTTTTAAGGACGAAACTGGCACTATGGAATTGGTTTGGTTTAGAGGTCAAAAATGGATTAAAGAAGGTTTAAAATTAAATGCAACTTACGTCATTTTTGGAAAAACAAACCTGTTTGCAAACAAGTATAATATGCCTCATCCTGACATAGAATTATTGTCGGAACACGAAGCCAATTTACGAAGTGCAATGCAAGCCATTTATCCTTCAACTGAGAAGTTAGCAAACCGAGGAATTAGCAATCGCGTGATGACAAAAATCATGCAAAATTTGTTCCTTGAAACCAAGGGTAGATTTATTGAAACTCTGTCCAAAAAACTGCTCTCAGAAAACAAATTAATTTCAAAATCTGAAGCCCTTTTAAATGTTCATTTTCCGAAGGATCAAACCGCACTTTCTAAAGCCGAATTTAGACTAAAATTTGAAGAGTTATTTTACATACAATTACAATTAATTCTCAAAAATTTAATTCATAAAACTAAAATAAAAGGGTTTCCATTTACAACTGTCGGAACACACTTTAATACGTTTTTCAAAAACCATTTACCGTTTGAATTAACCAATGCACAAAAACGAGTACTTAAAGAAATTAGGTCAGATTTAGGTAGCAATGCCCAAATGAATCGTCTTTTACAAGGCGATGTTGGCTCTGGAAAAACAATAGTTGCGCTAATGTCAATGCTTATGGCACTTGACAACGGTTTTCAAGCTTGCTTAATGGCACCTACTGAAATTTTGTCAGTACAGCACTATAATGGATTAATTGAACTATGCAGTGATTTGGAAATCAGTATTAAACTGCTTACAGGTTCAAGTAAAACTTCAGAACGAAGAGAAATACATAAAATGTTAGAAAATGGCGAATTAGACATACTAATTGGCACACATGCAGTTTTGGAAGACAAGGTTAAATTTAAAAATTTAGGTCTTGCAATTATTGACGAGCAACATCGTTTTGGAGTTAAGCAACGTGCTAAGCTTTGGAAAAAAAACACCCTTCCTCCTCACGTTTTGGTCATGACCGCTACTCCAATCCCTAGGACTTTGGCGATGTCAGTTTATGGTGATTTAGACATCTCTGTAATTGACGAATTACCTCCTGGAAGACAACCCATAAAAACAGTCCATAGATACGACTCAAATCGCCTAAAAGTTTTCCGTTTTATTCGTGACGAAATTGCAAAAAAAAGACAGGTCTATATCGTCTATCCTTTGATCCAAGAAAACGCCCAAATGGACTACAAAGATTTGATGGATGGATACGAAAGTTTGACGCGAGATTTCCCGATGCCAGAGTATCAAATTTCCATCGTTCATGGCAAAATGAAACCTGCAGATAAGGAGTTTGAAATGCAACGTTTTGTTAAAGGAGAAACACAAATTATGGTCGCAACTACAGTTATAGAAGTTGGTGTAAATGTACCCAATGCTTCGGTCATGATAATTGAAAGTGCAGAGCGTTTTGGACTGTCACAATTACACCAATTAAGAGGTCGTGTTGGACGTGGTGCAGAGCAAAGTTATTGCATATTAATGACCAGTCATAAATTGTCCGAAAATAGTAAAACTCGCATCCAAACCATGACTAGTACAAATGATGGTTTTGAGATTGCAGAAGTGGATTTAAGACTTCGTGGACCAGGAGATATTATGGGTACACAACAAAGCGGAATTTTAAATTTACGCATCGCAGATATTGTAAAAGATAACGACATTTTGCAACACGCGCGTTATTGGGCAAAAGACCTTTTAACTAAAGATCCAAGTTTAAGTAGTCCAGAAAATGCAATTATTTTAGAAACTTACCGACAAATGAGTAAGTATAAAAACATTTGGAATTACATTAGCTAAAACATGACTAAACAAGACACTGACGTACTTATTATTGGAGCAGGATTAACTGGCTTGACGCTAGCCTTTTTACTTAAGGACCTTAATATTAAAATAACTATTTTAGAAGCTAATACACGTATTGGCGGACGTATTATTACAAAACGCAATATCAATCAGGCATCAATAGATTTAGGCGCAACATGGCTTGTCCCACAACAAACCAATGTTTTACACTTACTTAAAGCACTAAATATTGACGTCTTTAAGCAATTTTACGGGTCAACAGCTATTTACCAGCCAGATCCAAACAAACAACCTCAACTGGTGCCTTTACCCAATAATGATTCGGTAAGTTACCGCATCAAAAACGGAACACAAACCTTAATTGAAACGCTTGCAAATCAATTAAAAAATACAAATATTATTACTGAGACAAGCGTTATTTCAATTCAGCTCAAAGCTAATTTACTAGAAGTACAAACCAGCAATCAAACCTATGTGTCTAAGTTTGTAATATCCACTTTACCTCCTGCTCTGTTTAATCAAAACATTAGCGTAACACCTAAATTACCTGACGTTTTTACAAACGTTTTAGCCAACACGCATACTTGGATGCATAACTCAATCAGAGCTGGTTTTACTTATAAAACCCCTTTTTGGAAATATCTACAAAGCAGCGGAACTATTTATGCCAATTCAGGACCTTTGCAAGAGTTTTACGACCATTCTAATGCTGAGCAATCAGTTTATGCTTTAAGCGGTTTTATAAGCTCTAATTTAAGCGATTTAAGCAAAGAGGAACGCAAACAACTTGCTTTAGAGCAATTACAAAGTTATTATGGCGATCAAGCAGTAGATTATCTAAGTTACGAAGAGTGTGTATGGAAAGACGAAAAACATACAACGACTACTGACAACAACTTTTTAATACCACAACAAAACAATGGACATCCAGTGTTTAAAAATGGGTTATTAGGTAATAAACTTTTTATTGCTGGAGCAGAAACCAGCCCTGTGTTTTCTGGTAAAATGGAAGCTGCTGTTAGTAGTGCAATACATGTTTTTAATTCGCTTAAAGCGGAAATTAATAGCTATTGAATTACTTCTCGATACAATTTGCTCATGCTTCACAAATCATTCGAAGTGACGTAATGCAACAGAATCTACTTAACATAAATCACACAAACGTAAACACCTCTCGTCAGTTCGAGTACGACGACCTAAGGAGACGTGTATCGAGAACCCATTTTGAAACAAACTTCTCGATACAATTTGCTCATGCTTCACAAATCACTCGAAGTGACATAATGTAACAGAATCTAATTTGGTATTAACCAAATGAAAAGACATTACTTTAATAGTATAAAATATAATTATCTTTGCGCAACGTTTACAAGCACAAAGCCAAAACCTAAAAGCGCACTACAATTATGCTACACCTAAAACTAGAAACCGATCCACGTTGGGTTACCATTGCAGAATCTAATTTAGAAGAAATACTTACAGACCACGCTTGGTGTGAGCAAAAAGCAGCCACTAACGCGATTACTATTATTACCCATAACTCAGAAAAAGTAGACTTAGTAACAGAACTTTTAGAATTAGCTAAAGAAGAATTGGAGCACTTCCAGATGGTACATGAAATTATAAAAAAACGAGGTTATACTTTAGGTCGTGAGCGCAAAGACCATTATGTAAATGAGCTTTATAAATTTATGAATAAAGGCGGAAGCAGACTGCAGTCTATGGTTGATCGCTTACTGTTTTCTGCAATGATTGAAGCGCGTAGTTGCGAGCGTTTTAAACTATTATCAGAACGTATAAACGACGAAGAACTTTCTAAGTTTTACTATGACTTGATGGTTAGCGAAGCAGGACATTACACGACATTTATCACTTTTGCAAGAAAATATGGTCAAGACATTGATGTTGATCAACGCTGGAAAGAATTGGTTGAGTTTGAAGGCGAACTAATTAAAAGCTACGGAAAAAGCGAAAGCATACATGGCTAATTAAAACTGATCAGCATTATTGTAAAATGTTTTAAAAGTAAAAAACAGCAATAGCAATTTTAAATATACGTCAAAAATTAATGAAAACTAAACTACATATATTTAAAATCGTTGCTAAACACTTAAGTTTCACTAAGGCTGCAGAGCAACTCTATTTATCCCAACCTGCAATTTCAAAAGCCATAAAAAACTTAGAGCAAGACTATAAAACCACTCTATTTATTAGAAAAAGGAATTCGATTGAACTTACTGCTGAAGGTAAATCCTTTTTAATTTACGCTAATAAAATATTGACTATTTATTCCGAAATGGACGAACGATTTCTTCTTAAAAAAGAAAACATTCCCGATTTTATCCATTTTGGAGTTAGCACCACAATTTCCAATTACATCATACCCAAAACGATAGCTAAATTTAGGGCTCAATACCCAGAAACCAAATTTAATATTATCAGTAATAATTCTGAAACCATAGAAAATTTAATTCTAAATGAAGATATCGACTTTGGAATCACCGAAGGAAATAGCGCTAATCCCAAATTACATTTTGAAAAGTTTATAAAAGATGAAATTGTACTAGTTACAAATGCTAAAAACTACAGTTTCCCGAAAGGTAGTATTGACATAAACACGTTACAAGACTTACCTATGATTGAGCGTGAAACTGGATCAGGAACAAAAGAAATTATCGATGCTTTTTTATTAAAAAATAATATTGGTAAGCTAAATAGCGTCGTATCTTTTAATAGCACTGAAGCTATTAAAAGTTATTTATTAAACTCTGATCATTACGCCTTGTTATCGATACACTCCATTACAGAGGATTTAAAAAATAATAAGCTTAAAATTATAGATATCAAAGATTTGGATATTCAACGCTGGTTTTACTTTGTAAAAAGGACAGGATACCTATCTCATACTTTTGATTACTTTAAAAAAATAATACGTTTTAATTATAACTTTTAGTTATAGATGATAACTATTTACATTGCTACAAAGTTATTATCTACACCTATTTTTGTATCACACAAATCTGTTTGATATGAAAAATGTATTATCCAAAATAGTTTACTTTACATTAATAACTTTATGTCTACTGGGATTTATAAACAGTCCATTAGCGTTGATATTAGGTTTTTTATTTGCTATTATATTTAAGAATCCTTTTAAGCAACATAGCCATAAATTTATACACTATCTTTTAAAACTATCTGTTATAGGATTAGGTTTTGGCATGTATCTATTTGAAACGTTAGAGACTAGCAAAACCAGCTTTAACTTGACACTTTACACCATTACACTAACTATAGTTTTAGGTTTAATATTGACAAAAGTTTTAAAAATAGATTTAAAACTTGGTCACCTTATCACTTCTGGAACAGCCATTTGTGGAGGTAGTGCTATTGCTGCAATTGCACCAATTATAAAAGCAAAAAGCAATACGATTAGTCTTGCTTTAGGCATTGTGTTTTTACTAAACGCTGTGGCTTTGTTTGTGTTTCCAACGATAGGACATTTTTTGAACTTGACACAAGAACAATTTGGGTTATGGTGTGCTGTTGCTATACACGATACAAGCTCTGTAGTTGGAGCTGCTTTAAATTATGGAGAGGAAGCTTTAAGAATCGCTACCACAGTAAAACTATCTAGAACGCTTTGGATTATTCCGTTGTCCTTTTTTTCGATGTTATTTTTTAAAACCAATCAAGGAAAGCTAAAAACCCCTTATTTTATTGTTTTATTTATACTTGCAATAATTATAAATAGCTATCAAATACTACCACCTTACATTACTACCTTTATTGTGTCACTATCAAAACGTCTTTTACTTGTAACATTATTTATAGTAGGCTCAACAATTTCTATTAAAAAGCTTAAAGCTACTGGTTTAAAACCCATCACACTAGCAGTAGTTTTATGGGTATTTATTTCGCTGTTTTCGTTATGGTATATTTTAAAATAAACCTATTAAACCAAAAGCTTTATTCGTTTAACAACATATCCATAAAGGCGTTAAACTCAGTTTTAAACTCTGTGTATTTGCCTCCTGTTGCTGGACCATTAAAACCTGTATGTATTTTACGTACTTTACCAGTTTTATCTATAAATATTGACGTTGGATAACTTAATACGTGGTTTAACATAGGGAGTTTGTCGTTAGCAGCAGTTTTACTCGTTGATCCGGTTTGCGCTAATAATATTGGGTAGTTAATATCTAGCCTATCCTTTAATCGGTTTATAAAACTAAAGGCTTTAGCTTCGGTTTTAGCATATTCAAACGCTAATGCGACAAACTGAATGTCTTTATCTTTATTTGCATTATAATATTGTGTATAAAATTTACTTTCGTCTAAACAATTTGGACACCATGTACCCATAATCTGTACAACCACAACTTTGTTTTTAAAGCGATCATCTTTTAAAGACACTTGTTTACCATCTGTATCTGGAAAGCTAAATGCTAAGGTGTCATACCCTTCTTTTAAATAAGTTAAATTATTAGCGCTAGCTAATTGGTAGTTATCATTGCGTTTAGCTTTAAATGGCTCTTTCCAGTGATTACCAGAGTAAAACTGTCCATTAATTGTACTATCTGTAACGGTTCCGGTAAACAAAAAGGCATGTGCACCATCAAAAGTTGATAATTGTAATTGATTACCATTAACAATCCCTTCTAAATAACGATAATCTCCAGTTTCGGTCAAAAAAGTACCTGTTACAATATTATCTTTTTGTTTAAAAACCCCTTTAGCGACGTACTTATCAGCTTCGGTATTTGGACTAAAAACAGTTTCCCATTCTCCAGTAATATTAGTTTCCGCTTTAGCGTTATTATCAAATCTACTTTCATTTTTTGACGCTGTAAAAGCTTGTTGACGTCCTTTTTCTTCAACAACAAAACGACCATTTAGGGTTTGGTCTTTAATTTTTGCAATTAATAATCCTTCAAACACTGGCAATTTAATGTAAACCGAATCATTTTTATATTCAATCTCATCCACAGCAATAACCTCTTCCGCATTGTAAATCTCTAATGTATTAGCATCTTTTACGTTAAAGATAAACGGAAGGTTTTTAGTGTCATTTAGTATTAATTCGCCTCGATATGTACCAAAGGTTAAAAACTCGGTATCATTATTTTGACAAGATAACACACTAAAAAGGACTAGGATAACTAAAAGTTGACGCATGATTTAAATGTTTTTTACAATATTATTCGAAATAACAACAAAATACTTACAAATAAAAAGACACTGCGTTAACAATGTCTTTTTAAAATATAAAAAAATATAACTATTACTCTTCAACAGTTTCCACTTTTTCAAGTTCTACTAACTTTTCTTTATTATTTTGAATTCTAGTTTTAGTTCTTTCAATTGCATTTTCATGCTTTTTCAACTTTTCCTCTATTCTTTTAAAAGTAGCTTCACGTTTGCTTACTTCCTCATTCGTAATAGTTCCCTCTGCTTTTTGCTGCTCTAATTGCGCTTTAGCAGCAACTAATCTGTCCTGACCTTTAGTTACTAATTGGTCGCTAGCATCTATTTTATTATCATATGACGTCATTCTAGATTTGACAGCTTCAATACGCTCTGCTTTATAAGCTTCTTTATCACCTTTAAACGCTTCACGTTTTGCTTTTAATTCTTCTCTTTTTTGTGCCATATCCATACGCTTAGCACTCATTTTTTCTTTCATTTCAGCTTTTAAAGCTTCTTTTTCCTCACCAGTAGCATTTTCCATTTTAGCCTTCATGTCGGCTTTTTCTTCTAGCATTTCAGCCTTCATTTCGTCCTTTTTGGCATGCATTTCTTTTAACTCGCCTTGCTTCTCCTTCAAATTGTCTTTATGCGCTTCTTTTTTGTCATTAATCTGCGCTTTCATTTGCTCCTTTTGAGCTTTCATTTCTGCTTTTTTCTGCTCTGTTTTTTTAACTAATTCAGATTCAGTAGCTATTTGCGCAGTAAGTGTTTGTTGACTACCTACTAAAAATAGTCCTGTACATACTAGTATTATTTTTAAATGCTTCATGTTATTATAGGTTTTCAAGTTCTTTCAATTCTTTTTCTAGCTCATCAGCCTCAAGCTCTAAATCGTTTACAAGACTATCCGTTTCAACTTCAATAGTTTCGATTTGCTCTGTCGCTTTTACTGCTGCATCGTCCTTTTTAGAATCTCTGCAAGAAGCAACTGAAAATAACACAACAAGTAATGCTATTTTAAAAATAGTTTTCATCTTTTAATGGTTTTAATGATTAATATCTATCTAATATACGGTAATAAAAGCCTAATTAGATTTTTAAGTATATGTCTTTTATTTAAATTACAGATAAAACGCCATGTTTTTTCGACATAAAACCATAACAATTTTCTGTATCTGCAATTTGTCCTAAAAAAATGCTTTAAAAATGAAATAAAAGCTGTTTTTTAAATCCTTAAAACTACTAAGTATTGTTATATTTGTGCACTTAATTAGTATACAAATGAAGATTTCTTACAACTGGATTAAACAATTTATAAAAATTGATTGGACTCCAGAACAAACTAGCGAATTACTTACAGATTTAGGTTTAGAAGTTGAAGGCTTAGACCTATACCAAAGCGTTAAAGGAGGTTTAGAAGGCGTTGTTGTTGGTGAGGTTTTAACTTGCGTACAACATAGCAATGCAGACAAACTAAAAGTAACTACTGTTAATATAGGGCAAGATCAACCTGTGCAAATTGTATGTGGTGCTCCTAACGTAGCTGCTGGGCAAAAAGTACCTGTTGCAACTATAGGAACTACTTTATATACTGAAGAAGGTGAAGCTTGGACTATAAAAAAAGGTAAAATTAGAGGTGAGGAAAGTCACGGAATGATTTGTGCAGAAGACGAGTTAGGCTTAGGAAAATCTCATGACGGAATTTTAGTTTTACCAGAAGACACTGTCGTTGGCACACCTTGTGCTGATTTGTTTGAAGTAGAAAATGATCAAGTTTTTGAAATTGGATTAACACCTAATCGTGCAGATGCAATGAGCCACTTTGGAACTGCTCGTGATTTAAAAGCTGGATTACAACAAAAAGGAATAAATGTCGAATTAATTACACCTAGCGTTAGTGCATATCATGTAGATAGCAGAACACTTAAAATTGATGTTGACGTATTAAACAAAGAATTAGCACCAAGATATTGTGGTGTAACTATTTCTGGCATAAAGGTAGAAACCTCTCCAGAATGGTTACAAAATAGATTAAAAGCTATTGGCTTATCACCAATTAATAACGTGGTAGATATTACAAACTACGTATTGCACGATTTAGGTCAACCATTACATGCTTTTGATGCTAGTAAAATTACCGGAAATAAAGTTGAAGTTAAAACATTACCAACAGGCACCAAATTTATCACTTTAGATGGCGTAGAGCGTGAATTACATGAAGATGATTTAATGATTTGTAATGCCGAAAAACCTATGTGTATCGCAGGAGTTTTTGGAGGTATAGATAGTGGAGTTACAGAGCATACAACAAACATCTTTTTAGAAAGTGCTTACTTTAACCCTGTAAGTGTGCGTAAAACTGCAAAACGTCATGGATTAAACACAGATGCATCCTTTAGGTTTGAACGTGGTATTGATCCAAAAATAACCGAGTATGCTTTAAAACGTGCTGCATTACTAATCCAAGAGATTGCTGGAGGAGAAATTACTAGTGATATTGCAGATATTTATCCTAATAAAATTGAAGACTTTCAGGTTAGATTAAGTTTTGATAAAGTAACCAAACTTATTGGTCAAGAAATACCTACCGAAACTATAAAATCAATCCTAACCTCTTTAGATATTAAAATTAATAGTGTAACAGAAACTGGATTAGGATTAACTATACCAGCTTTTAGAAACGATGTTACACGTGAAGCTGACGTTATAGAAGAGATTTTAAGAGTCTATGGTTATAATAATATTGAGACTAGCTCTAAACTAAATGCCTCAATATCTAATGCTTCAAGGTTTGAAGACTATAAACTACAAAACCTTGTTGGTAATCAATTAGCAGCTCAAGGCTGGTTTGAGATTATGGCAAACTCTTTAACAAGTGCAAACTATTTAACATTAACAGAACAGTTAAAAACAGAGCATAATGTAGAGATGCTAAACCCTTTAAGTCAAGATTTAGGCGTTATGCGTCAAACCTTACTTTTTTCTGGATTAGAAGCTTTAAGTCACAACATTAATAGACGTCAAACTAATTTAAAGTTTTTTGAATTTGGTAAAACCTATCACGATTATAATGGTACAAGAGAAGAATATAAACACTTGTCCTTACTTGTAACTGGATTTAAAACCGAAGAAAACTGGTCAAATGCGCCACAAGTAAAAACCAATTTCTTTTACCTTAAAGGAATTATTGCCAGTATTTTAGAGCGTTTAGGAATTACACGCTATCAAGAAAGCGCTACGACAAATGATGTGTTTTCCGAAGGTTTGCAGCTTAGCATAGGACGTGATACCTTAGTAAACTTTGGTGTATTAAAATCTAAAATAGCTAAGCATTTTGATATAACTCAAGATGTATTTTATGCCGATTTTAATTGGGATACTATTATAGAGGTTGCTAAACGTAACAAAATTAAATTTACTGCAATACCTAAATATCCAGAAGTAAGACGTGATTTTGCATTACTGTTAGATCAAAACGTAACCTTTGATAGCCTACAAGCAATCGCTAAAAAAACAGAAAAACAATTACTTAAAAAAGTAAATTTATTTGATGTTTACCAAGGTAAAAACTTACCAGAAGGTAAAAAAAGTTATGCTGTTAGCTTTACATTTATGGACGAGAGACAAACGCTTACGGATAAAGTAGTTGATAAAATAATGAACAAGCTACAAAACAATTTTGAAAAACAACTTGGTGCAGAGTTAAGATAATTATGGCTTCTATTTTTAAAAAGAATATATTTTATCTAATATCAGGACTAGTTTTTTAAGCTCATGCATTTTATAGACTGTATCATTTTTTTAATGAAGCTGCTTTTAATCTAGTAAAATTAATTATTGCATTGGTGTTTTTTGGTTATGGTGTATATGCAATTTACACTTACATAAAAAACACAAAAGACAAACAAGCGTAAACAGATCTAAATATGGAATCATTAAAAAACAATAAACTTTATAATTTATTTACAGGACTATTATTAATAGGATTTGGATGCTTTAGATTATACCAACATTTTAATGCTAATCCAACATTAAGCTCGTTTAGACTAGCCATTGCTGTTGCTGCTATAGGTTATGGTATTTATGCACTATATAATTATACGCAATTAAAAAAACAAGACTAATAAGCTACCCATGAAACCTCAACCAAAAAATAATATTTTGAATTTAATTTTAGGCATAGTGTTTATTGCCTATGGTGTATTTAGAATTTACCAACACTTAAATGGAAATCTAACATCTAACACTATTAGATTAATAATAGCTATTGCCTTTATAGGATCAGGTGGTTACAGTTTATACAAGTATTTTACAATTAAAAATATAGAATAATTTAACAAAATTATAATTTTTAAAGACCTATAGACTTCCTTTATTTTTTTGTATATTTAAGTAACAACTTAAATTCAAAATTATGACAGACTATATAAAAATTTTTGAAGGTAACTTTATAATCGTACAATTAATAAAAACCAGATTAGAAGATATTGGAATAAATCCCATTATTAAAGACGAAAATGAATCTGGTCGACTAGGTGGTTTTGTACACGATATACCACGAGTACCTGAAGTATTTGTTCACGAATCTGAACTTAGTAAAGCACAATCCATTGTTGAAGCTGTAAAAGCAGAAACTAAAGCATAAAATAAACCTCTTCTATTCTATAAAGAATGAAGAGGTTTTTTTAGACTAATCAAATACGTTTGTTTTATGCTTTTGGTAATAAAACAGAATCAACAACATGTATTACTCCGTTTGATTGATTTACATCTGCAATAGTAACTTTAGCAGAGTTTCCGTTTTCATCTGTTACATAAACATCTTTTCCTTTTTTCCATGCAGTTAAAGTTCCACCAGATACAGTGTTAATAACCGCTTTACCATCTCCTTTTTCAATTAAGTTTAAAATTTCTTTAGCATTCCACTTTCCAGCAACAACGTGATATTTTAATACTGTTTGTAATTGCTCTTTATTTTCTGGTTTTAATAAGGTATCAACTGTTCCCATTGGTAACTTGTCAAAAGCTGCGTTTGTTGGTGCAAAAACCGTAAAAGGTCCTTCACTTTGTAAAACATCAACTAATTCTGCTGCCTTAACCGCTGCAACTAACGTTGTGTGATCTTTTGAGTTTACTGCATTCTCTACAATATTTTTTGATGGATACATCGCTGCTCCACCTACCATTTTAGTGTCTTCTTTCATCATTTTTTTGTCTTGAGCTAAACCTAAATTTGCTAAAAGCATTACACTAAGTCCTAATACGATTTTTGATAATTTTACTGTTTTCATAATTTTATTTATTTGGTTTTTAAGTTCGGTCTATTTACGAGAGAACTTAAATGTCGGTTTTTAAATTTTTCTATTTAACACATGATTAACTAAAACTATTGATACATAAATATGAAAAATACCAATAAAAAAAGCCTTCAGAGAGACCTGAAGGCTTTTTAAATATGTAAATAAAATTTTAAAATTACTAAGCGTACATTTGGTCTCTTAGTTCTTTTATTTTTTTGTCTTGCATATAATCATCAAACGTAGAATATCTATCAATTACTCCGTTTGGTGTTAACTCTACTACTCTATTAGCTACTGTTTGTGCAAACTCGTGGTCATGTGTTGTAAATAAAACAGTCCCTTTAAAGTTTTTAAGCGAATTATTAAACGCTGTAATACTCTCTAAATCCAGGTGGTTTGTTGGTTCGTCTAATTGTAATACGTTAGCTCTAGTCATCATCATTCTAGATAACATACAACGCACTTTTTCTCCTCCTGACAGTACATTACATTTTTTTAACGCTTCTTCTCCACTAAAAATCATTTTCCCTAAAAACCCTCTAATATGCACCTCTTCACGCTCTTCTTCTGTTTGAGCCCATTGTCTTAGCCAATCGACTAAAGTCATGTCTGTACTTTCAAAAAACTTACTATTATCCAATGGAAGATAAGATTGTGTCGTTGTAACTCCCCAATCAAATTTACCTTCATCTGCTTTTAGATTGTTATTTAAAATTTCGTAAAACGCAGTAGTTGCTCTAGAATCTCTAGAAAACACGACTACTTTATCTCCTTTTTGTAGATTTAAATCTACATTTTTAAATAACACTTCATCATCAATTGATGCTGCTAAACCTTCGACATTTAAAATTTGATCACCAGCTTCTCTATCTCTGTCAAAAATTATGGCAGGATAACGACGACTGGTTCTTCTAATTTCATCTATATTAAGTTTATCAATCATTTTTTTTCTACTTGTAGCTTGCTTACTTTTTGCTACGTTAGCAGAAAAACGACGGATAAAATCTTCTAATTCTTTTTTCTTCTCTTCAGCTTTTTTGTTTTGCTGTGCATGTTGTCTTGCTGCTAATTGAGAGGACTCATACCAGAAGGTATAGTTACCAGAAAAATGATTAATTTTTCCAAAGTCAATATCACTAATATGTGTACAAACCGCATCTAAAAAGTGTCTATCGTGAGATACCACAATAACACAGTTATCATAATTAGCTAAAAAGTTTTCTAGCCAAGCAATGGTTTCGTAATCCAAATCGTTGGTAGGCTCATCCATAATAAGTACATCAGGATTTCCAAAAAGTGCTTGCGCTAATAACACACGTACTTTTTGTTTTCCGTCCAAATCACCCATTAATGTGTAATGAAACTCTTCTTTTATACCTAGATTAGATAGCATTGCTGCAGCATCACTATCTGCATTCCAACCATTCATTTCTTCAAATTGCACTTGCAGCTCTCCTATTATCTCAGCGTTTTCATCTGTATAGTCTGCATACAATGCGTCAATTTCTGTCTTTATTTTATAAAGGGCTTTATTACCTTTTAATATTGTTTCTAAAACAGTGTCTTCGTCATGTTTATTGTGGTCTTGTGTTAAAACCGACATGCGTTTTCCTGCTTCTAAATGTACCTGACCCGAAGTCGGCTCCATCTGTCCAGAAATAATTTTTAAAAATGTAGATTTTCCAGCTCCATTGGCTCCTATAATACCATAACAATTTCCATTATTAAAAGTGGTACTAACTTCATCAAAAAGCACACGCTTACCGAATTGAACTGATAAATTTGATACTGATAACATATCTTGAATTTTAATTTTGTGCAAAAGTAGAAAATTAACATCAAATAGCCATATACATTCAGTCTTTAATAAGTTTTAACAACGCCTTAACACGAGAACTCTTTCGCAAAACATATTTTTGTTTGTAAAATTTTTTGCCCTTATTAATTACCATATGTATACAAGACTATTTATTTATCTTTTACTTTGCTCTAGCGTCATGTTTTCTTGTAAAAAAGATAAGAAGACATTAAAGGACAATACTGCATTTTTTGGAGGCGAAATTATTAACCCAAGCACCAATTATATTATCATTTTTAAATCTTCTGAGATTATTGATACGGTGTTTTTAGATAGTAATAATCGTTTTAAATATGTTTTTAATGACTTTGAGCCTGGACTATTTAGTTTTTACGATGGTAAAGAGTCTCAGTCTTTTTTAATACAGCCACTAGACAGCATTATGGTAAGAGTTAATACTAAGGAGTTTGATGAGTCCTTAGTTTTTAATGGTATTGGAGAAAAGGAAAACAATTACCTGATGGAATTGTTTTTAGAAACAGAACAACAAGAACAAGAAATTTTAAGAATAAGTCAATTAGAGCCTAAAGCATTTGAAGCTAAACTTTCAAAAATAAGAGAGGCTAAACTTGAAAAGCTTTCTAAATTTAATGATAAACATAAAACTACTGAGCTTTTTAATAATTATGCTATTGCCAATATAGATTACAACTATTATTATAGTAAAGAAGCCTATCCATTTATTAATTACAGTGAAAATGAAGAAGCTATTTTTAATAAATTACCAAGTAACTTTTTTGACTTTAGATCTGATATTGATTATAACAACAAGCTATTAAAAGATTACAGACCTTATGTTTCGTTTTTAAGGTTTCATTTTAATAATATAGCCTTGCAAGAGCACTTTAAGCACTCTCAAGACGATACTTATAACAATCAATCTTTAGATTATAATTTAGATAAGCTATCATTAATAGAGCAAAAGGTATCTGACACCTTTATTAAAAACAGATTGTTATATTATAACATGATTAAGTTTATTAATGCTTCAAAAAGCGTAGATGATTATGATACGTTATTAAAATCGTTTCAAGCAAAAAGCACTAATAATAAGCAAAAATTTAAAGCGACTAAGCTAGTCAACTCTTATAAACTTTTAAAACCAGGTCAAGTAATCCCTGATTTAATGGTGATTAATAAAAATGAAGAAACTAAACACTTAAAGGATATTATTACTAAACCATCCATCATTTACTTTTGGGATGCTAAAGATAGATATCACTTAAAAGTTTCTCATGAGCGTGCAAACGACCTTCAAAAAAAATACCCTGAGTTTGATATTATTGCTATTTCTATTAATAAAATAAGCAGCAGAGAGCAAGCAGAAATTTTACGACGTAATAACTTTAGTTTGACCAATGAGTATCATTTTGAAAATGTTGAGGATGCAATTGAACTTTTGTCACTTAAACCCGTTAACAAAATATTTATAGTAGATAAAAATGCTATAATTGTTAACCCTAAAGCTAATATGTTTGATGTTATGATGGAAACCGAGTTATTAGGTTTAATAAATAAGTAATATTATATTATACGATACTAAATAAGTAATAAAAAAACGCCTGCAATTTGCAGGCGTTTTTTTTATTTCAATTACTTATGATTAATCATTTTTGTGATCATCCTTAACCTCTTCATCCCTGTATTTACAACAATCATGCACAGAGTCATAAGCTTCGTCTGTTGCTTTAAAGTCTTTTGTATCATGACCTACAGCTAATACATTTTGCTCGATGGTTTTTAAACTTGTTTTATTTTCGTCAAAAATTAATTTTAACTCATGCGTATCTACATTCCAAATAGCACTTTTAACACCTTTGGTTTTAAAACATGCTTTTTCGATTCTTGATTTACACATCATACAAACACCATCAACTTCTAAACTTTCTCTTTTGTTTTTGTCTTGTGCAAAACTTACTGTTGATGCAATCATTATTAATACTAATACTAGTTTTTTCATTTTATATTGGTTTTATTTTAATTTATATCTTAATCCTGCATAATACATACTACCAAATATTGGTCCATATACAAAGTTGGTATCAAAACTTGTTCCAAATGGATTGTCTGCACTAACAATAGGATTATCTTGTCTTAAATTTGTAATGTTTTCTCCTCCTAAATATACTTCAAATTTTGGAGAAAATACTCTTGTTATTTGTGCGTTTAAAGTTCCGATTGACTTAGAATAATCGTCTATTTTATATTGAATTGGATTATTTAATGTCGAAGGAAACCTTTGCTCGCTTAACCAGTTATAGGTTAAATCAAACTTCCAGTTACTATTATTTTTAATTATGGTTTCATACGAAGCGTTAGCAAACAACCTATGTTTAGGTGTAAGTGGCTTAATTAACTTTCCTGATTTATACTGTGTTTTTACATCGTAATATTTATAAGCAGTCCTTAAATTAAAATGCTCAAATACGTTATAGTTAAATTCGGCCTGAAAACTATTAGCATAGCTATCTCCTTCTAAATTATAAAAATTTACTTCTTGAGTATTCTCTAAATCAACAACAACTTGATTTTGAAAATCTGTACGGTAAAAATCTAAAGTTACATCGGCTTGTCTTCCAAAAAGGTTAAACCCTTGTAAATAAGACATACCATAATTCCATGCTATTTCTGGGTCTAAACCATAAATGGTTCCGTTGGTATTTAAAATTGAAAATTCACGCGAAGAGGCAAATAAATTTTGATTTTCAGTAAATATATTAGCACTACGCTTACCTCTACCTACAGAGGCTCTGATTGCAGACTTACTCCAAGGTGAATATCGCATGTGTAATCTTGGTGTAATAAACTCGCCTAACAAATTATGAGTATCCACACGCAGACCTGCTGTCATGGTAAAGTATTCTAAATCGTCAAACGAATATTCAAAAAACCCACCAAAAGAACGTTCAGTTCTTTCAAAATCTTGCTGAATAGCAAACTCATTGTAATCATCATAAGTGAAATTTATACCAGTTTTAATCTTGTGCCTAGAGTCGTCTATAATTGAGTTATAAATAATGTTAGAATATAGGCTGGTATGTTCTATATTATATTCATTTAAACCAAAATAAGATTCTTGTTTATGATTGCTAAAAGCAAATTGTACACCTAAACTTTGCCAAGGTATTTCTGGATTTACATACCCTAACTTAGTAGAAATCTCATAGCGTTTTGTATCAATCTCGCTTCCCCAAGCATTAGTGGTTAGTCTATCAGTATCAGGATTAAAGTTAAGTTGACCTGACTGTTTGTTATCATCTAAATATCTTAAATTAACAAACGTAACTAATCCTTTTTCTGGATTGGTATACTGCCAACGATTCATAACATTTACCTGATTATATAAAGGCATATCTAAAAATCCGTCGTTGTTTACATCATGTTTTTCTTGATGTGTATTACCATGCAAATACAAACCAGTACTAATTTTGTCGCTAATTTTAGTATTAAAATGAGTGTTTAATTCTAATCGTGTGCTACTTGCACCATATAAATTAACAAAAAACTTATTATCTGTAGAAGGCTTAACTAACTCGGCATTAATCTGACCAGCAATACTTTCAAATCCATTAACCACACTTCCTGCGCCTTTAGTAATTTGAATACTTTCAACCCAAGTACCAGGAATAAAACTAAGACCAAAAGCTTGAGAAGCACCTCTAATTGCAGGAATATTTTCTGTAGCAATTAATATATACGGACTAGAAAGACCTAGCATTTTTATTTGTTTGGTACCTGTAACAGCATCACTAAAATTGACATCAATGGATGGATTAGTTTCAAAGCTTTCGGACAGGTTACAACAAGCAGCTTTTAAAAGCTCGTCACTACTTACCAGTAGTGTATTTTGGGCTTTTAAATAAGATCTTGATGTCGCTACCTTTCTGGATTGCACAAAAACTTCATCAAGGTTGTTGGTAGGCTCTAAAACATGTTTAATTGAATTTGAAGACGTTATAGTTAGTGTGTCAGATTTAAACCCAACATAACTTATTATCAAATCATTTGTGCTATCTACAAATGGTAAACTAAAATTACCATCAATATCTGTAGCTGTACCAACACTAGTCCCAGACCAGATTAGGTTAGCACCAAATAATGGTTGTTTTACATCACCTTGACTAGCGTCATAAATGGTACCTGTTAAGTTTTCTTGTGCGATTAGCAGTATTGGAAAAAAGCTAAATAGTATCAATAATTTTTTCATAACTAATTATAGATTTTAATTAACATCCAAACTGCCATTAGTATCATAATGGTGTTTTCTATAAAAGTCGCTTTAGTCATTGGTAGTTTAAGCGTTGTCCCTAAGCAAGCACATTGAATAGTTTTTTTATCTAGCAAAGTTTTAATTACACCAAATGTTGTGATCCCTAAAATAACTATTGTGATAATTAAGGCTAACGGAATCTGAATTCTAGCAATAAATAACAATCCTAAAATCAGCTCTATAAATGGATAAATTAAACCATATTTAGGAATAGCCTTAGCTAATGGATCGTACATTTTAAAACTTTCAGGAAATCCTTTTAAGTCTAAAAATTTAAAAAAACTAAATACAAAATAAAATAAGCCCATAAAATCTAACATAAAGTTAGACAATTCCCAAGCTTTAAGATTTAGTAAAATAGCAACAGCTGTTATATATCCAAAGATTAAAAACAATGGAAACAGTTGTCTTAGTTGGCTTTTATCGTGCTGTTCAACATCAACAGAATCAAATAGGTTTTTAGAAGTATTTACTTCGCTAATTTGAAACTTATTTGATAATACGTCTTGTAATTGTTTAATTGAAATATGTTCAGTCATGTCTATTTCAGCCTTAGATTGCTCTAAATTAACTGAAACATCTACAACTGCTTTTAAAGATTGTAAAGACTTCTCTACCGAAGCTTTACAGCCATTACAGGTCATACCTGTAACTGTATAAATATGTGTCATTATAAATATGATTTAATAAAATTAACTTTAAATAATTTCCGCGTAAGCGAAATAATTAAAGCCTTTTATCAAATAACAAATACGTCGTGAAGTACCTGGTAATCTATAACCAAGTTGGGTGGAGAATAATTTTTATGCGGAATGATTTGTTTTGGAAGACTTTCAAACAAATGAAAGTAAGTAAAAACAAATGAGGTTATCAAGAATTGATTAGCAACATCTAAATCGTTAAAACTATTTAACTTTAGTTTGTCTTGACCTTTAATAATTTTTACAACATCCTTACAACATGATTTTTTTAAAACCACGTTTTTGTCAGTATCCAAAGGAGTACCGCATTTTTTTGCTTTGGTAAAAACAGCAACATCTACTAAATGATCTCCACAATAATGGCTTTCAACAGTAAAAGACAGTGTTGACAACAACACCACTAATGCCATTAAAGCAGATCCTAATTTATGTAACGCTTTTTTAATCACGATACAAAAGTACAAAATAGAATAATACAGTAGCATGGTTTTCAAAAGGTTTAACAACTATATTAAATTAGGACAATAATTTCGGCACAATTAATGTTAAGTTATATCTTTGACAAATAAATAACCTTTTTATGAAATTTAAATTAACAGTATTACTAGCACTTGTAACCTTCAGTTTTTTGCAAGCTCAAGATAATAAAGCTTTTAAAGCTGGCGAAAAATTAACTTTTGCTGCCTCATACAATATGTCTGGAATATTAACAGATATAGCAGAAGTTAAGATGGAAACTAGCGAAATGAAGACTAGTACCGCAACTTTATTACATTTAAAATGTACTGCCACCACCTATAGTGATTTTGATAGTTATTTTAAAATTAGAGATTTATATGAAAGCTATGTAAACCCTAGAACAGTCACTCCGTATTTATATAACAGAGAGATTAATGAAGGTGGTTATTACAAATTTGTAAAATATAAGTACAACCATAAAGCTAATCTTGTAGAAAGCTTAATTAGAAAAAAGACTAAAAAAACTAAAACAGGTTTTTGGGATCAAAATAATAATGTGAAAATAAATGGAAATACTAGAGATATTGTCTCTACGATTTATAAAATTAGAACATTAGATATTAATAAAGCTCCAATAGGTGCTTCAGACTCTTTTACAGTCTTATTTGATAATAAAATGACCAAACTTAGCTTTACTTTGCTAGCTAAAGAAACTATTAATACTGCTATTGGTAAAAAAGAATGTTATAAACTAGCCATTAGCGTTGCAGGTAACAACTTTTTAAAAGGAAACAATGCCAATTTACTTTGGCTAACTGCTGACGACAACAAAATACCTGTGTATGCTAAATTTAAAATAGCAGTTGGAAGTGGTGAGTTAAAAATAAAATCTGCGACTGGATTAAAAAACTAATAACATGAGAAAAATAAGTATAATATTAGGATTAATTTTTGCTGTATTGGCTGTAATTCTTTCAGTTTTACCACTATATAAATTATCGTTTATTCCAGCTATCCTTGCACTTGCTTTTGGACTATTAGCATTTTTTAAATCCAAGAAAAATCAAGAACCGACACATGTCATACAAGTTGTTTTTTTAATAACTATAATTGCTCTAGCACTTGCAACCTATAAATCTATTTTTAGTGTTAAAGAAGTCGGAGATACTAAAGAGTTGAAAGAACTTGAACAACAAAGACAAGAAGAAGCTAAAGAAGAATTAGAAGATTTAATCATTATTGATTAAATAAAAATATTAGATTAATTCCATTTGATTTAAAATGTTAAATGGATATAAATCCAGCTAATAAAAACACTAATAATTAAGTATTATCCACTTACATAGTAGTGTTTATTAAATTAAGTGTAAAAAATATAATTTTATTTTTTACACTTAATCTATTCTGCAAAATATACAGTTAGCTTGTAATCATAAAAGCCTAATCCATTAATTTTTAGAAAAACTGACATTTACAAAACAAGCAAGTCAATTTTGTAAAACGCGACGATTTATAGTTTCCTAATTATATCTTAAAATCAAGGTAAACTTAATATTAAGTTAATTTTTCTTGTATTTTTGAAGGTATAACTACTTAAATCATTTATTATTAATGAAATCAACATTCTCAATCGCCACATTAAGTTTATTATTTGTGGCCTGTGGAAGCTCTCAAAAAGGCAGCGAAACAAGCACTAAAATTGTAGATCCTGTTGTCTACGGACAAACAATCACACAAGAAGACCTAAAAACATCATTGTACACTTTTGCATCTGATGAATTTGAAGGTAGAGAAACTGGTGCTGAAGGACAGAAAAAAGCAATCAATTTTTTAAAAAAACATTACATTAAATATGGTGTTCCAGCTGCAAAAAGCGATGGAAACTATTTTCAAGATGTACCGTTAAAGGTGCAATCTAAGCCAGATGTTGCATTAACTATTAATGAAAAGTCATTAAAAAATTTAGAAGATTTTGTTTCTATCAACCCAATGGAAACAAGCAAATTAAAAGCTACTGAAATTGTAAATTTAGGTTACGGTATAGAAGATGATAAATTTTCTAACTACGACAACATAGACATAAAAGGTAAAGTTGTCTTTTTTGTAAGCGGAGAACCTAAAAACAGTGATGGTACCTATGTAATATCAGGAACTAAAGAGTCTTCAAATTGGTCTAATTTTAGACAAGAATTTGCATTAAAACGCGATTTAGCTGAAAAAAAAGGAGCAAAAGCTGTTTTATATTATAACCCAGAAGTCTTTGCTATGGCTGCACTACGTTTTGGAGCTTCTAGTGGTCGAATGACTTTAGCTGGCAATGATAAAGACATGTTTTACTTTTTAGTCAATACTGAAACGACTAAAGCTATTTTTAATGAAGATGTAAGAACATTTGATAATTCATTTAAAAATAAGATAGTTAAAGCTAACTTAGATTTAGACTTTACTAATAACTCTAAAGATTTATCTTCTGAGAATGTTGCTGCTATAATTAGAGGTACAGAAAAACCAGATGAGTATATTGTGGTTTCTGCGCACTTAGACCACGAAGGTGTAAAAGATGGAGAAGTTTATAATGGAGCAGATGATGATGGTTCTGGTACTGTAGCTGTCTTAGAAATTGCAGAAGCTTTTGCTAAAGCTAAAAAAGATGGACATGGTCCAAAACGATCTATAGTATTTTTAAATGTAACTGGTGAAGAAAAAGGCTTATTAGGAAGTCAGCATTATACAGATAACGATCCCATTTTTCCATTAGCTAACACTGTTGCTAATTTAAATATAGATATGATTGGTCGTGTTGATCCTAAACGTAAAACAGGAGACCGTAATTACATTTACTTAATTGGTAGTGATAAATTAAGCACAGAGCTTCATGAGATCTCTGAAGAGATGAATACAAAGTATGCTAAGGTAGAATTAGATTACACTTATAATGATGATAATGATCCTAACAGATTTTACTACAGATCTGATCATTATAATTTTGCTAAAAATAATATTCCAGTTATATTTTACTTTAACGGAACGCACGATGATTACCACAGACCAAGTGATACACCAGATAAGATAGAATACGATCTATTAGAAAACAGAACCCGATTAGTATTTTATACTGCTTGGGAACTAGCCAATAGATCATCAAGAATTATAGTTGATAAAGCTGAATAACAACATAAAAAAAGTCCTGTAAAATTACAGGACTTTTTTTTATCTATTATCTTTTGAAGTTATTGATTATAAAAGTCGAAGTACATATCCTTTTATTTAAAATAAAAAGCACAAAAAAAGCTTCTCTAAATTTAGAGAAGCTTTTTGCTTTTGGGTGGAAGACCGGGTTCGAACCGGCGACTTTCGGTACCACAAACCGACGCTCTAACCAGCTGAGCTACAACCACCATTTGTGCACATTTAATAATGCGTGTGCAAAGGTAATTTATTTAGTAGTTATTCCAAACCTTTTTTTTAAAATTTTTTACTTTAAATCAAATAAACTTTCCACAGCGACGTAACGCTCTACATTATAGCCTTCTGCGTAATCAACATTTATTAGTCTTCCTAAATCATTTGCTCTATATTTTATGCTATCTGTAAAGTTTTTGCTAGAAATAGGTGTTTCTGGTTCTTTACTATCAGGATCAAAAAACTGAGTTTTATAGGCTAATACACTTTTCATCTTAACATCAATGTAATCTGAGACGTCTACAACAAAATCTGGTTCTATATTTTTCCATTGTATGTAATGGTAAACTTGCTTTGGTCTCCATTGTTTTTGAGGCATACCATCAACTATAGTTTCAATTTTAATTAAACCACTTAAAAAGCAAGCATCACTAACTAACTTACTCCCTTTTCCATGATCAATGTGTCTATCATCAATTGCATTGCATAATATAATCTCTGGTTGATACTTTCGTATCATTTTTATAATTTCTAGTTGGTGCTGTTTGTCGTTAACAAAAAAACCATCTGCAAAACCTAGATTTTCTCGGTAAGCTACTCCCAATATATTTTTAGCCTCTTCTGCTTCTGCCTTTCTGGTCAACTCTGTACCGCGTGTTCCTAACTCTCCTTTAGTTAAGTCAACGATAGCTACAGTTTTACCATTAGCGACCTCTTTTGCTATTGTAGCTCCTGCGCCTAACTCTACATCATCTGGATGTGCCCCAAATGCTAGTATATCTACTTTCATTATAACTTAATTTTTATTCCAATCTTCTTTTTGTTGTTCATCTAAAAATGTCCAAGCAACTATTCTACTTTTTTTGTTTCCAATATTCATTCCTATTGTTAAAACAGCTGTAGCACCTAACTTTTTAAGTGATTGGTTTATTGTTTTTACATTATCCTTGTTAGACACTAAACTTGTGTACCAAAAACTTGCAGTTTTTAATAAAGAGCTTTCGTATAAATAATTATGCAAAAAAGCTTTTTCTCCACCTTTGTACCATAATTCATGTGCTTGTCCAGCAAAGTTTCTGACCATTTGGTCTGTGGGCTTTCCAAGTCCTTTTAGTTTACTTGTTGTAGCCTTTAACGCATCAGCTTCATTTTTAAAAAATGGAGGATTACACATGGTTACTGTTACCTTATCTGTTTCACTTAAAACACCTGTCAACACATGTGCATCGTCATTTTGTTTTTTAAGTTTAATTTGGTCTTGTAAGTTATTTTTATCAATGATATTTTGAGCAGCTTTTAAGGCGTCATCATTACTATCCACACCTATATAACTCCAATCATACGCTGCATTACCTAATAAAGGATAAATACAATTTGCACCTATACCAATGTCCATAACAGTTATATTGTCTGTTAATTTAGAACGCTCTAATAAATCTGAAATGTGGTGTATATAATCTACACGTCCAGGAATTGGAGGACACAAAAAGTGATCAGGAAAATCCCAAAACGCTACATCATAATGAGATTTTAATAATGCTGCATTTAAAGCCTTTACTGCTTTAGGGTTAGCAAAATCAATAGTTTTTTTGTTATTGGCATTTGTAAAAATGAAAGGCTCTAAGTTCGTGTAAACTAATGATAGCTGATCAAAATCGTAATCGTCGGTATGTTTGTTTTTTTTATGCAAAATATTTTTATTGAAAATGTTATGAGTTAATTATTTTATGGTTGCTTCCACTGCTTGTTTTATATCTGCTTTTAAATCTTTAGCTTCTTCTATTCCTAAAGAAAAACGAATAAGTCCGTCTGATATACCAATTTCTAAACGTTGTTCTGGTGTTAATAACGAGTGTGATGTTTGTGTTGGAGATAACATTGTGCTTTCTATACCTGCTAAACTCATAGAAGCTTTAATTAACTGTAATTGCTTCATGAATTGATCAGAATTTATACTATCAATAAGTTCAAAAGACAACATAGCTCCAAAACCCTTCATTTGAGATTTTGCTAACTTATGTTCTGCGTGACTTTTTAAGCCTGGATAATACACTTGTTTAACAAACGTTTGTTTATCTAACCATTTTGCTAATTTGTTAGCATTTTTAGTTTGTGCTTTTACACGTAAACCCATAGTTTTCATGCTACGCTCCAACATCCAAACCGTAAAATCGCTTAAACTACCTCCATAATTTTTAGATACATTCCATATTTTATCTAAATGATCTTTACTTCCTGCTACTGCTCCTGCACAAATATCACTATGACCTCCAAAATATTTAGTTGCCGAGTGCATTACTAAATCAATACCAAAATCTATTGGGTTTTGATTTACTGGACTTGCAAACGTATTATCTATACTTGTTACAATGTTTTTTTGTTTACCTAAAATGGCAATTGCTTTAATGTCTGTAATGGTAAGCAATGGATTTGAAGGTGTTTCGATATGAATCAACTTGGTATTTGGTTGTATTGCTTCTTCAAAGTCTTCAACTTTATAACCATTTGTAAAAGTGAACTCTATATTTAATTTAGGAAATTCTTCTCTAATAAAATTAGATGTTCCACCATATAAGGTATTTTGAACCACAATATGATCTCCTGATTTTAAAAACGCTAAAAACATGTGGCTAATAGCTGCCATACCAGAGCCAAATATCATAGCTGTTTCTGTATGCTCCAAAGCTGCTATTTTTTTTGCCAAATATTCTTGATTGGGAGTATTAAAATACCTTGGGTAACGTTTAACATCTACGTCCATAAATTGATAAGAAGATGATAAATAAATTGGAGATATCGCGCCTTTAAATTGCTCATCTGGCACTTCACCAACATGTGTACAAATGGTATTTAAACCTTGATTTTCTAATTTCATTTTGTTAACACTTTTAGACTACTAAATTACTGATTTTATAATTGACTATATAATACTAGGCTTACTAATATTAAAACGTAATAAATAGCTTTAACTAGTCTTTAACTAAAATCTACCTTTTTTTTGTATCTTATTGATTATGATAGCACAAGACAAAGAAGCACACGAAGACATTTTAAAACAATCTATTAAACACTTAAAGTTTTTAGGGTATGAAAATATTAAAGCGGATTTAGATGGATATGAATCGCCAAAATCTTTTATTAAAAAGAAAAACAGCTTAGTTATCACACCTGACATTACAGCTTATAAGCGTACCAAAAAATATTTTTTTGAATTGGGCTTAAAAAGCGAAAAACCTAAACTATTAAAAACAAAATGGCGACTATTAGACGTAGTTACCAGAATGAAAGACCATCGTTTTAAAATTATTACAACTAAAGGACACTATAGTTTTACCAATAAAATATTAAGTGATTTAAATATTGAAAAATCTTTAATCAAATTATAAAAAAAAGAGCCAATTAATATTGGCTCTTTTTTATTTATTATTTATTTGACTATTTACAATAGCTTTAAGTTTTTCCTTTCTTGTGGCTTCTTCCTTTTTCTTTTTATTATTTTTTTTAGCCATTAACTTAGAGTGTTTGGCTTTGTTTTTTGTGTTTTTTTGACCTTTAGGCTTAGGCATATCTTATTTTTTTGAAGCTTTTAAAAGTGCATTTTGCTCTTCCATTAAATCGGATAATCTTGATAACAACTCGATATCCTTAGGTGTTTTAACTGTTTTATTTTTGGTGTCGTGTGATTTATCCTTTAACCTATTCATAGCTTTGACAACTATAAATACCGTTAAACCAACAATTAAAAAGTCTAATACAACCTCAAACAATTCGCCATAATATACAGCTACTTCTTGACTAGTAACCACACCATCATTATTTACAATCTCATTTCGTAAAATATAGCGCTTATTCTGAAAATTTAAACCATCAGTTAATAATGATAATGGTGGTAAAAACACTTTTTTAACTAAAACATCAATTACTTTATTGAAAGATGCACCTATAATTATACCTATAGCCATATCCATCATGTTGCCTTTTACAGCAAATTCTTTGAACTCTCTTAAAAATTTCATTTGTAAACTTTATTTAATCCTTAGTTGTTTTATTGTAAGCTCTAATCATAACTAAAGCCCATGCAAAGACACAAAAAAATACGATAATAGAAAACCAAAATACAATACTATTTCCTTCCATTGTTTACAAGTTTTACATATATCATTACACCTAAAAGAGTTGGTGCCCATAAACCAATAAAAATACCATGCAATTGCTCTCCTTTTAAAAATAAATACTCGGCAATCAATATAATTGCTAAACATAAAATAAGTAGTAAAATGTTACTTAAGCCAAAGTTTTTAATGTAGTTCATTAATGTGATTTATAATTTTTAACAAGTTAATAAAATATTAAAGTGAAAACAAAAAGAATAACTCTTAACTAAAAATTAAACACTTTAAACTACGTAAAGATGTATTTTATCGATAAAACATTTAAATTTTTAATCTAAAAATGCATTTAAACGAATAAATACGCATTTAATAGCTGTTTTTCAATAGTCTGACTATATTGGCACAAGAATTTAACCTATTAACTGATTAATATCCCCTTATTATGAAAAAAATTGCACTACTAACCCTAATTTTAATTACAAGTTACACATTTGCCAGCGCTAGCGATACAACTACAACTACAAACTCAATACAGATTATTAGATTGGACTACAATGCGCCAAATGGCGCCTCAAGAGAACTTGTATTAGCCTTTACGTCAGACAATGCTGCTACAGATGGTGTTGATTATGGTTACGATGCTGCTGTATATTCTCCTTTTAATAATGATTTAAATTGGTTAATAGACTCCAATAGATATGTAATCCAAGGTGTAGGGTCATTTCAAAATACTAGTCAATATCTTTTTGGATTATACAATGAAGTATCTGGAGAAGCAAGTATTACCTTATCTAGCTTAGAAAACTTTAATACAGATATAAATGTTTACATATATGACGCTTTGCTTAATACTTATACTAATATTAACGACACGCCTTTTACTGGTATTATTGACGCTGGAGATTACACAGACCGTTTTTACATTGCATTTGAAGAACCTGAAATATTAGATACAGACACCAATAATGAGGATATTATCATTGATAGTTTTAATGCTTTAGAAAATAATGAAAACCCTCCAAAACCTGACAACAACGCAACTACAAAAAGCATAAATCTTAGCTACGATGCAAATACTAACCAATTAAATTTAAAATTTGAAAATAACGCGTTAGTCAAAAATATTACTCTTTATAATTATAAGGGAATAGCTTTAAAAACCATAAAAAAGGCAAACAACAACAAAATAAATATTCCGCTTAACACAAATGACAAAAACTTAATACTACACATTACAACAGATACTGAAGTTATAGTTAAGCAAATAGCACTAAATTCTAATTAAGTCTAATACTTAATTTAAAATACAAAAAAGACTCACTATAATTAGTGAGTCTTTTTTTATGTAATAATATATACTGTTTATTTTTTATAATACTTAGCATACTTCCTGTATGAAAATACTCCTAAAATAGCGACACCTACAAGCGCTATTCCAATAAATTTGAAGCTTACTATTTGATCTCCACTTGCATAACTATGTAAGCCTGACAAGTAAAAATTAACTCCAAAATAGGTCATTAAAATGCTTCCAAAAGTTATAATGGACATTAAGTTAAAAAACCATCTACCACGTAATCCTGGTACTAAACGCATATGGATTACAAATGCATAAAGCATAATACTAATAAGTGCCCAAGTTTCTTTAGGGTCCCAACCCCAATATCTTCCCCAACTTTCATTAGCCCATTGTCCACCAAGAAAATTACCTATAGTTAGCATGACCAAACCAACGGTTAAAGCCATTTCATTAATAATAGTTAGTTCTTTTATGTTTAAATCCATCTTAGATTTATTGTCCTTATTAGTTAACAACATTAAAACTAATGACACAATACCTAAAATCATACCTAATGTAAATGGACCATAACTAGCAACAATAACAGCTACATGTATCATTAACCAATAACTATTTAATACAGGCTGTAGGTTAGCAATTGCTGGATCCATCCAATTCCAGTGTGCAATCATTAAAATCATTGCTGTTACAAATGCTGTAGATGCCAAGGTTAAATCACTTTTTCTTCCAAAAGCTAGTCCAAAAAACATAGTTGCCCAAGCAACATATATCATAGACTCATAAGCATCACTCCAAGGTGCATGACCAGAGATGTACCATCTAGCAATTAAGCCTAAAGTATGGATAACAAATAGTCCTAATATGATAAATTTAAATATGGTAACACTTTTAGCTAACCACTTATTACTACTTTTAAAGATTTGCCAAATAAGTAAGATAAATAGCAATGTTCCTGCATACATATACCAACTAAATAGTTTTTTAAACACATCGTATTGGTTATATAAAATCTCTGCATTTATCTTATCCTCACTTAACATTACGCTTGTTCCAACTTTTCGTTGAGAGGTTTTAAATGCTTCTAATAATTTTTCAGATTTAGTAAAGTCTCCTGTTTTTTTAGCTTCATTTAAAGTATATAAATACCAATCAAAACCAGAACCTATAAAACTACCATAGGTACTATCTTTAATTTTTTGATTGTAGCCATCATTTTTATATTCAAAAGGAGAAATCCATGTATTGTTTTCATCGTCTGGTACTGGAAATATCTTAAGAGAACGTCCTTCAATAGCATTACTTAATAAATTAATACGCTGATTGGTTTCAATAAACTCTTTTTGCACTCCTGTTTGAGATTTTACTGCAGACGCTTCTTCTAAATACGAATCTAATTTATACTGAAAATTATCGTCAAAAAAGTCTAATAATGCAGCATATTTTTGATCTTTATCTAATCCAATAATCCCTCTAATAGAATCCGCTTTTTTAGGTGCTAAGTATATAATTGGGACATTATACCATAACATTGGACTTTCTAGGATACTTAAAAAGACTTGATCTGATGATAAGCCCTCATAACCTTCATGCTTAGTTAATTTTCTGACTAACTCTGACGCATACGTATCAATAGGCATCATACGACCATCCAGATCCTGAATAACTAATCTTCCAAATTTTTTAGCATGTGCTTCTGGAGCTACATTTACTTTTAAAATAGAATCTATTTGAGCTTTACTAGGTCTTTGCTTTTCTGTAACTGTATTGGATTGGTGACCATGACCATCGTTTTCAGTATGTTCTTGATCTTGTGCATATCCAAATAAGCTTAAACTTAAAAATGCAATGGTTAGCATTTTTGTTTTTTTCTTCTTAATTTTTTCTAAGCCATTTTGCAAATCTCTAAATCTAGTGTGATTTGCAAATAAGATAGCCATCATACCAAAGTATAGTAAAAAGTATCCTGCATAAGTAACCCAAGTACCCCAATAATCATGATTGACAGATAAAATGGTTCCTTTTAAATCTTTATCAAAATCGGCTTGAAAAAAACGATATCCTCTGTGGTCTAAAATATTATTCATATAAATATGAAAATCAAAATCACCTTGCTCCTTGTCAATTACGGTCACTTTACTTTCGTAAGAAGAATAATTATTTTCTGTACCAGGATATTTTTCTGCAATAAAATCATTTAGTTTAACTTCAAAAGGTAATTCTAAAACTTTAGAACCATATTTTAAAGCAATATCCAAACCTCCTACTTTTACTTGTTTAAAACGGTTGTTGGACCATTGACTACCTAGCAATTTAACCTCCTTAGTTTCGCCATTAGCAGACACATTTAATACCACTGCATTTTCATCTTGCTTTAAAAAGCTAGCTTTTTTTACAATATCAAAAGTTCCTTTTACAACTGGCTTAGGAAACACTAATTGCATATCTCCAATAACATATCTAGAACGTAAAACTAAGGGTTGTATACTGTCCTTAACTAGTTGACCTTGTTGCATGGTTGCCATAGTTAAATATTCTCCTTCAAATGGAGATTGTATCATTAAACCATTTTCTGTAGTGGTAATATTAACTGCTCCATCTGTAGGTTTGTCTAAAGCGACTAATAAATTATGGATATTTTCTACCGTTCCTTGTTTTAAAAAATGATTATGTGGTCCACTACCTCTAGCTTCTACTATTTTTAGATAACTTTCACCAGCGTCATCAGGTACCACATCTTCTTCAGCACCTAAAAAATATTCAGTTAATTCAAATTCAACAGGTGTATTATTGTATTGTGCAGTATAATTAAAGCTATTTTCCATTCTTCCAGAAAAATCAACCTCAGCTTCAACTGGTAAACGCTGTGGTACACCATCAATCATATAATCACCATCAATGTATGCTGTAATGTATGTTTTTTGAGATAAAAAACCACTTTCGGTCTCTCCTTCTCTAATAGCAATCATACCTTCAAATCCAAAATATCTTGTAATACCTGCACCTAGTATAATTAAAATAAAAGCTAAGTGTAATATTAAGGTTGCCCATTTTTCTTTACGCAACAATCTAAATCTAAAAATATTACCAACAAAATTGATAATAAAAAACACCATAATAGCTTCAAACCACCAAGCGTTATAGATTAAATTTCGTGTGTAAGGGGTTGGAGAAGTGTCCATGTTTCTGTCTAAAATTGTACCAACTGCCATAGCGACAGCAAATACGATAAATAATACAGAAGTTAATCGTGTTGAAAACAAGATTTTGGCGATTCTATTTTGCATAATAATAGGCCTTTTTTAGCTCGTGCAAAGATAATCGTTTTTGTTGGTTTTAAATCCTCAAAAAAATCTAAATCTTGTGTTAAAATTACTGTTTTAGGTTTTGTCTTGCCTCAAAAATTTTTAAATACATAAATGTACCCATCTTTCTAGCACGACGTTTTGCATTATCTGCAATTTCACCTTCAAAAAATTGATCAATCGTCGCGTACCATAAATTTAACCACAATCCAAAATGTAGTTCGGTAATAGTATGGTTTACTGCCTTGTCTACTTTTTCATGAGCTTCCAATGGGTTGCCTACATATTTATGCTCTAATTTTTTACCTATAAATAAACTAGTCTCCCAAAAGGTAGTCAAGTGGTTTAAATGGGTGTCCCAATCGGTAATAAGCGCATTAAAAATAGGACCTAAAGTAGTATCTGCTCTAACTTTTATATAAAATTGATCTACTAAAAGTTTAACATCGTCTCTGTTAGTAATTTCTTTTTGTTTCATGATAAACAAAGATACCTTTTTGTCCTTTCATATCTTTATTTTCTTAGTATTTTAGCACCATGATTAAAATAGTTTTGCTTGGCGCAGGAAATGTAGCCACACACCTATATAAAGGGTTTAAAAACGCTTCAAATATTGAGGTTGTACAATGGTACAATAGAAGTAAAAAAGCTATTGACGCTTATAAAAACGAAGTAAATATTACAGATAACATCGCAAATTTAGTAGATGCAGACGTCTATTTAATTGCTGTTAGTGACGATGCTATTGAGGCTTTAACCACCTCGCTTCCATTTGAAAAAAGATTAGTGGTACATACTTCTGGAAGCGCTAGCTTGTATGATATTGACATGAAACATTACAGAGGTGTTTTTTATCCTTTACAAACATTTAGCAAAGGTGTTGATTTGGATTTTGCTACAGTACCAATCTGCATTGAAACACTTCGAAAAAAAGATTTTAAAATATTAGAAACCCTAGGTCAAAGCTTAGGTTGTATAACTTACAAAGTTAACCCTAAACAAAGACCTGCTTTACATTTGGCTGCTGTATTTGTTAATAATTTTACTAATCAAATTTACAGAATTGCACATGAAATTACCGAAAAACATGGTGCCGAATTTGACATTTTAAAACCATTAATTACAGAGACTGCCAGAAAAGTACAAGAAGTATCGCCTTACATGGCACAAACAGGACCAGCAAAACGAAACGATAAAAAAACAATAAAAAGACATATAAAATTATTAGATAATCCACATCAAGAGGACATCTATAAATTAATGACAGAATCGATAAAAAAAACCCATGGACGATAAAAGTTACAAAGAATACCTACACCAAATCACTACCTTTATTTTTGACGTAGATGGTGTTTTAACTAACGGAATGATTACTATCACGACATCAGGCGAAATGATAAGACATATGAATCTTAAGGATGGTTACGCCATGAAACAAGCGTTAAACCATGGCTATAATGTCTGTATTATTTCTGGTGGTACTAACGAAGGTGTACGTACACGATTAAATCATTTAGGTATTAAAGATGTCTATTTAGGTGCACATCAAAAAATAGTGCAATTTGAAGCCTATTTAAACGACAACCAGATAAAAGCAGAAAACGTGTTATATATGGGAGACGACATTCCGGACGTACCTGTTTTAAAATTAGTAGGTATGCCTAGTTGTCCACAAGATGCTGTCCCAGAAGTTAAACGCGTATCAAAATATATCTCTCATAAATTAGGAGGTGAAGGTTGTGTACGTGACGTGATTGAGCAAGTTATGAAAGTACAAAACAAATGGGATAGTGATTTTGACGCACAAACCTTTTAACACCTATTGAAACGTAATAAAAGGAGACATAATACAGGTTTTGGATATATTGGTTCAGGTAACCAAGCATCCGTATTTAATCAACATCCAAAAGCTTTGTTTTCCAACATAAAAAAACCAATTAAACACAGCAAGCCATAAACAATTTAAAACGGACTTTATTGCAACGCTACTTTCTAAAACAGAGAAACAACAGATTAAAAATAAAATTAGAAAACAAGCCAAACAAAAAAATATAATTGTTGCTTTTTTGACTGCATTCTTCTTAATTTTGATTGTTGGTTTAGCAATCGCAATGCTAAGAGGACTATTATCTTAAACAATCTGAAAATTATCACATTGAAACTACTTCAACTTATTCGATTTAAAAATTTACTACTAATTGCTTTAGTACAAGTATTAATTAAATACGCTATGTTTCCGGCTTTTGGCGTCAATACCACTTTAACTGCTTTTGAGTTTGCTTTATTAGTAATATCTACATTAACTATAGCTGCTGGTGGATACATTATAAATGATATTTATGATGTCGAAGCAGACAGTATTAACAAACCAAACAAATTAATTATTGGCAAGCACATACCAGAAGACAAAGCCTACATGTATTATATGGGCTTTACCGTAATTGGTGTTATTTTAGGCTTTTACTTATCTAATGTTATTAACCATAGTACGTTTTTTGCAATCTTTGTCATCATTGCAGCACTACTTTACATCTACGCTACTTTTTTACAACAAATTGTATTAGTAGGTAACATTATTATTAGCGTATTGGTAGGATTAAGCTTGGTCATTGTTGGTATATTCGAGTTACTTCCAGCCATAAACACTCAAAATCAATTTATACAATCCTCAATGTTTGAGGTGTTATTTGATTATGCAGTTTTTGCTTTTATAATCTCGTTAGCCAGAGAAATAGTTAAAGATATTCAAGATGTAGATGGTGATTATAAAATGCAATTTAAAACCCTACCTATTGTATTAGGCAAAAATCGTGCACGTTACATAGCATTTGGATTAACAGTATTTTTAATATTGTTACTTATTTACTATTTAGCTAATTACCTTTACATGAGGCAAGTTGCGGTAGCCTATTTTATTATCGCTGTGATTGGTCCTTTGGTTTATATAAGTATCAAGTTATTTTCGGCAGAAACTAAAGCACAATTCAAAACAATAAGCAATCTACTTAAATTAGTTATGCTTAGCGGAATGCTATCCATGATTGTTTACCTATTTATATTAAAATAAATTATGCTAAAGGAAAAACTTAAAAACAGACACATCATACTAGCTTCAGGATCTCCAAGAAGACAACAGTTTTTTAGAGATTTAGGATTAGACTTTGAAGTCCGTTTAAAAAAAACTAAAGAAGTCTATCCTCATCATTTATTGCATTATCAAATAAGCGATTATCTAGCCGAATTAAAATCGCTTCCTTTTATGGAAGAACTTAAAGATCATGAAATACTAGTAACCAGTGACACTATTGTTTGGCACAAAAGTAAAGCGTTAGGCAAACCAAAATCTAGCGATGAAGCTTTTGAAATGCTTAGCTCACTAAGTGATGAGACGCATGAGGTTATAACATCAGTTTGCATACGTACAAAAAAATTCCAAAAAACAGTCAATGCTGTAACCAAAGTAACCTTTAAAGCCTTTACAGATGAAGAGCTTTGGCACTACATTAAAACCTATTCTCCCTTAGACAAGGCTGGTGCCTATGGTATCCAAGAATGGATTGGACAAATAGGTGTAACAAGCATACAAGGCTCGTTTTTTAATGTGGTTGGTATGCCAACACATCTTGTTTACGAAACGTTAAATACTATTGCAGAGGAGTTTTAGAGTTGTATTTTTATAGCTAAATAATTAGCTATGCAATTTTTAAAATCATCCTTATTTATATTTAGTGCTTTCTTAATTTTAGGCTGTAAAGAGCAACCTAAAACAGATACAAAAACAACTTATAATCAAGTTGAATCCGTTGCAAAAAAAGCAAAATTACCAGCCTTTAAAACTAACAAACAGTTTAACGACTATTGGTATTCTGGACAAGCCGAAATTACATCTTACCAACTAGAGCAATCTAGATATGGCGAAATTAGAAAAGGAACAGCTGTTCTTGTTTTTGTAACCGAACCTTTTTTAAAAAACGACCAAGTAAAAGCAGACCAAAGTAATCCATCAAACATAAATGTGTTAAAGCTAAATGCTACTAAAAAATTTAATACAGGGATTTATCCGTACAGCATTATGCAAAGCACGTTTTACCCTGTTTCAAATAACCAACACGCTTTAAAAGTTAGTGCTTCTGTACAAGAATGGTGTGGACACGTCTACACACAACTTAATAATCGCGAGCAATTTCAAGTAACCTCTCACTCCTATTTTCAGGGAGAAGCAGATCAAAACTTCAACTTAGAAAAAAACAGTTTAGAAAACCAACTTTGGACGCAACTACGCATTGATCCAACTAGTTTACCTACCGGAAACATCAATATTATACCAAGTTTGGAATATACAAGACTTAATCACACACCTTTAAAAGCCTATAACGCTTTCGCGGAAAACAAGCCAGGACAATACACGCTTACCATTAAAGATTTAGACCGTAAGCTAACAATAAATTACAATCCAAATTTTCCATTCGATATACAAAGTTGGGAAGAAGTGCAAAATGGCAATCTAACTAAAGCAACTAAAATAAAAACACTACAATCGGACTATTGGAACAAAAAAAGTAACACAGATTTAGAGTTAAGAAAAACACTAGGGTTAGAATAAAACCTATCTTTACCAATTAATAATATTTACATATGTTTTTAGACAATATTCTATCCGAGTTAATCACCTCGTCAGTAGTATTAGTCATCTTTCTTATTATCAGATATGTCCTTAAAATTTTTATAAAAAAAATAGGTCAACAAAGTGGTATTAATGATGCTAGAATCGGACTAATTTCTCGATATACAACAGTCACTCTATTTTTAATATTCATCTTATTTATAGCTTATATTTTTGGAGCAGAATTTAAAGACCTTGCTGTTATTTTTTCATCTGTATTTGCAGTTATAGGTATTGCACTATTTGCTATTTGGTCTATTTTAAGTAATATTACTTCAGGAATAATCATGTTTTTTTCATTTCCATATAAAGTTGGAGACAAAATTAAAATACATGATAAAGACGCTCCAATTGAAGCTATTATAGAAGATATTAGAGCATTTCAGTTACATTTAAGACAGGACAATGGAGATTTAGTTACCTATCCAAACAACTTAATTCTACAAAAAGCAGTAACTTTAGTACAAAAGGATGCAATCGAGGATTTTGGAGATATGCATTAATCGTTACCTATGGCTAAAAAAAGACAAAAAAAACGTACTCAAAATTACAAAAAACATTTAGGTCAAATTCCTGGAGCACTAGTCTATACAGGCTCTAAAGAAGATAAAATACTCCACCTATACGCTTTTGATTATAGCGAAGACAGTTATAAAGAAGCAGACTTAAATACAGTCGAAGAAGCCTTTAATTTTAAAGACTCTGAAACCGTAACGTGGTTTAATCTTAACGGACTTAATTTTATTGACCAAATTGAAAAAATCGGACAACATTACAAGCTTCACCCTTTAATTTTAGAAGATATAGTTAACACCTCACAACGTCCTAAAATTGACGAGTATAAAGATTACTTTTTTATAGTCTTAAAAATGATGTATTACGATGCAAACGAAAAACTTGTCTCTGAACAGGTCAGTATTGTCATGGGTAAAAATTATGTATTGACTTTTCAAGAAGCAGAAGGCGATGTATTTGATAGTCTTAGAGATCGAATTAGACAAAAAAAAGGACGTGTACGCGAAGAAGGTTCAGACTATTTAATGTATGCCTTAATGGATGCAATTGTTGACCATTACTATGCTATTATAGAGATTATGGGTAACAAGATTGAAGACCTTGAGGACGATTTATTTACAGGCTTAACCCAAGAGCAAATTTCGCAACAAATACAAAATCTTAAGCGTGAAATTTTAAAACTACGACGTGCTATTTTTCCGCTTCGCGAAATAATAAATCGAGTAGAAAAAAGTGACAACCCTTTAATTGAAGAAAAAACTACCCATTACTTTAGGGATGTTTACGACCATATTATTCAGGTGACAGAAAATATAGACATTTACCGAGAAATGATTTGGAGTTTAATGGACATGTACATGACAACCATTAGTAATAAAATGAATGAGGTCATGAAAGTACTAACCATTATTGCAACCATTTTTATTCCTTTAACCTTTATTGCTGGAATCTATGGGATGAATTTTACTAACATGCCAGAACTACAGTATAAATATGGATATTACATTGTTTGGATAGTCATGCTTGTTGTTTTAATAGGGATGCTTGTTTATTTTAAACGTAAAAAATGGCTGTAATTGGTAACTGTTAATTAAAGTTAAAGAAATCTAAAAATACTGCATTCCCTTGATGACTTGTTTATATTTGAAACAGTTTCAAATTTGAAAAAACAATCATGCAAAAATTATTGGCTTCGGTCCTATTTTTACTGTGCTTTTCCTTTTCTACACAGGCTCAACAACCAGAAAAATTAAACGCTTCAGAAATTCATCAAGCAGTCAAAAAGCTTAACTTTTTAGGTTCAGTTTTATATCTGGCTGCACATCCAGATGACGAGAACACACGATTAATCTCTTACATGTCTAACCATGTAAAAGCACGTACAGCCTACCTATCTTTAACAAGAGGTGATGGTGGACAAAATTTAATTGGTCCAGAGCTAAGAGAACTTTTAGGTGTCATCCGTACGCAAGAGTTACTTGCTGCAAGACGCACTGATGGTGGCGAGCAACGTTTTACAAGAGCTAACGACTTTGGATACTCTAAACATCCAGACGAAACATTAGCTATTTGGAACAAAAACGAAGTCCTAAGTGATGTTGTTTTAGCTATCAGACAATTTAAACCAGATATTATAATTAACCGTTTTGACCACAGAAGTCCAGGTACAACTCATGGTCATCACACAAGTTCTGCTATGTTAAGCGTAGAAGCTTTTGATCTGGCTAACGATAAAAATGCATATCCTGATCAAGTTAAAAAATACGGAACATGGCAACCAAAACGTGAGTTTTTTAATACCTCTTGGTGGTTTTATGGTAGCGAAGAAAAATTTGAAGAAGCAGACAAAACCAATCTATTAAACTTTGATATTGGTGTTTATTATCCTGCTTTAGGTGTATCTAACAACGAAATTGCTGCACTTGCTAGTAGCCAACATTTATGTCAAGGTTTTGGTCGTTTATCCCAAAGAGGTAGTCAAACGGAATATATAGAATTAATAAAAGGCGATTTACCTAAAGACAAATCCAATATTTTTGATGGTATTAATACGACTTGGACAAGAGTAAAAGGTGGAGAAAAAATTGAAACTATTTTAAAAAATGTAGAATCTAATTTTAATTTTGAAAATCCTGCAGCACATTTAGATCAATTATTACAAGCTAGACAATTAATTTTAGCGATTGATAGTCCACAATGGAAAGATCAAAAAATTAAAGAAATTAATAAAATTATAGAAGCTTGTGCTGGTTTATATTTAGAAGCTTCAGCCAACACACCAAGAGCGTCAACAGGTCAAATTATTGATATAGATATTGAAGCCTTAAACCGAAGCAATGCCACTATTAAATTAGACAGTTATACTATTTCAAACAATAATACTAATAGCTTTTACGGAAAATTATTAAAAGCAAACGATAAACAAGAGCTAAAAGAAAAAATAACAATTGCTAATACATTACAACCTACAGGACCATATTGGTTAAATCAAAAAGGGAGTTTAGGAATGTATAAAGTTGAAGACAAAAGTCTAATTGGTAAACCGGAAACACCACGTGCTATTACCATAGATTTTAATCTAAACATCAATGGATTTCCGTTTTCGATTACTAAAGATTTAGTATATCGTTACTCAAAACCTGATAAAGGTGAATTGTATAGACCATTTGAAATTATTCCTGAAGCTTCGGCTAAAATCAATCAAAAGGTTATCATTTTTGAAAATGACCAACAAAAAGAAATCCCTGTAACCGTCCAAGCTGGAAAAGATAATTTAGAAGGTTACATTACCATTGCGCATCCTAATGGTTGGTCTGTATTTCCTGAAAAGCAAAAAATAGCTATCGCTAATAAAGGACAAGAACAAACTTTTATATTTACTATCATTCCGCCTAAAAACCAAAGCGAAGGTTTAATTAGTCCAATTGTTACCATTGGCGACAAGACTTACACCAAGGAATTAGTAGAAATTAACTACGAGCATATTCCGTTTCAAACGGTATTACTTCCTAGCGAAAGCAAAATAGTGCGATTAGATATTAAAAAACGTGGCGAAAACATAGCCTATATTGAAGGTGCAGGAGACGTAGTCCCAGAAAGTTTAAAACAAATTGGCTACAACGTTATGATTTTGCAACCAGAAGAAATTACTCCAGAACGACTTAGTGCTTTTGATGCAGTTGTGGTTGGTATTAGAGCTTATAACATTGTCGAATCCCTAAAATTTAAACAAGATATTTTATTTGATTTTGTTGAAAAAGGAGGAAACATGATTGTGCAATACAACACCAATCGTGGTATTAAAGTAGATAATATTGCACCTTTTAAATTACAATTATCACGAGATAGAGTTACAGATGAAAATGCAGAAGTAACCTTATTAGCTCCAAACCACGAGTTACTTAATTTTCCTAACAAGATAACCACTAAAGATTTTGAAGGTTGGACGCAAGAACGTGGACTGTATTTTCCTGACCAATGGTCATCAGACTTCACTCCTATCCTATCCATGCACGATAAAGACGAAACTGCTAAAACAGGAAGTCTTTTAGTTGCCAAACATGGTAAAGGACACTATATATACACTGGATTAAGCTTTTTTAGAGAATTCCCTGTTGGTGTATCTGGTGCTTACAGATTATTTGCCAATATGCTAAGTATAGGAAAACAAGATATTACTAATGATAACGGATTAAAAAACTAAATCATGCAAGACCAACCTAAGTACCAATGGAAACCGTTATATACAATTCTTTTAGTTGCAAATGCGCTATACATTATTGCATTTTACTTAATAACTAAACTGTTTTAAATTATGCAAACTTTAGATTGGATTGTCTTAATTGGGACACTGTTAACCATTGTTATTTACGGAACGTATCAAACCAGAGGTAGTAAAAACGTACAAGATTTTTTAAAAGGTGGAAGTACCAGCAAATGGTGGACCATAGGATTATCTGTAATGGCTACTCAAGCTAGTGCTATAACCTTTTTAAGTACGCCTGGACAAGCATTTCATTCCGGAATGGGTTTTGTGCAGTTTTATTTTGGATTACCAATAGCCATGATTGTAATCTGCATGGTCTTTATACCATTATATCACAGACTAAAAGTATACACTGCTTACGAGTTTTTAGAAAACCGTTTTGACCGTAAAACACGTACGCTTACAGCTGTATTATTTCTAATCCAACGTGGTCTAGCTGCAGGAATAACCATTTTTGCTCCTGCAATTATACTCTCTGCAGTTTTAGGATGGAATCTACTTCTACTAAATATCTTTATAGGTGTATTAGTTATAATCTACACGGTTTCGGGAGGTACAAAAGCAGTTAATGTGACTCAAAAACATCAAATGGTGGTCATTTTTACAGGAATGGTCATTGCTTTCATTTTAATATTAAACCAATTACCTGATGATATTACTTTTAAAAAAGCTCTAGATATTGCTGGAGCAAGCGGTAAAATGGAGGTGTTAGATTTTTCTTTTGATTTAAATAATAGATATACAGTTTGGAGTGGATTAATTGGTGGTACGTTTTTAATGCTATCGTATTTTGGTACTGACCAAAGTCAAGTGCAACGTTATTTGTCTGGTAAATCTGTAAAAGAAATGCGTTTAGGATTAATATTTAACGGATTACTAAAGGTACCAATGCAATTTTTTATATTGTTGGTAGGTGTAATGGTATTTGTGTTTTACCAATTTAACGATGCTCCTATAAACTTTAATCCTACTGCAACAGAAGTTGTTTTAAATTCAAAATATGCAAATGAGTATGCTGCGTTACAATTAGAGCAGAAAGAAATTTTTGATCTAAAAAAAGCAACCATTACTGAGTTTGCAAACGCTGATGGAAAAGTTAATCAAGACCTTATAGCTAGCTATAATGCAAAAAGCGACACAATAAGAGCGCATGCTAGAGATTTAATTAAAAAAGCTGGAGAAGCCGAAGGTTTAAAAGTTGAAAGTAATGACAAGGATTATGTTTTTATACATTTTATACTTAATAATTTACCAAAAGGCTTAATTGGATTATTGTTAGCAGTTATTTTAAGTGCAGCAATGTCTAGCACAGCATCAGAGCTTAACGCTTTAGCTAGTACAACTACAATCGATTTGTATAAACACAGAGTTGGACCTAAGACTGATCAAGAAATGGTTAAGGCCTCTAGAGGTTTTACACTACTTTGGGGAATCATGGCAATTGGTGTTGCTTGTGTCGCAAACCTTGCAGAAAACCTAATACAGTTAGTTAATATTATTGGCTCCATATTTTATGGTAATGTCCTTGGTATTTTTTTATTAGCGTTTTTCTTTAAGCAAATTAAAGCTAATGCTGTTTTTATAGCTGCTTTAATTACACAAGTTTTAGTTATTGGTTTATTCTTCTTAAATGAATATGAAATAATTAATCTACCTTTTTTATGGTTAAACTTTGTAGGATGTGCAATAGTTATGGTCATTGCCTTTATTATTCAATCTTTATTTAAAACACCTGATATAAAAAGGGCTTAGTCTATAATTAATAATCATAGTTTTTTGTTAGGAATTACTTAATTACTAAAACTACAACCATAACAAAACACCTTAATCATGTTGTTCACGCAAGATTTAAGTTAAAGAATTTCATCTATCTTTGCATCCAATAAAGCAAAACCATGAGAATTGATATTATAACTGTCCTACCAGAATTACTTAAAAGTCCATTTGAAGCTTCTATTTTAAAGCGTGCAATTGAGGCTAATTTGGTTGAAGTACATTTTCATAATTTAAGAGACTACACTACAGACAATTACAAGTCCATTGATGACACCCAATTTGGTGGTGGAGCTGGTATGGTCATGATGGTTGAACCTATAGACAAATGCATTTCTAAACTAAAAGAAGCGCGTAATTATGACGAGGTTATATATATGACGCCTGATGGCGAGACCTTAAACCAAAGCATAGCTAACCAAGTTTCTTTAAAAGAAAACATTATCATACTTTGTGGACATTATAAAGGTGTTGACCAACGTGTAAGAGATTTATTTATAACTAAAGAAATATCTATAGGAGACTATGTGCTTTCTGGAGGAGAATTAGGTGCAGCAGTATTATGTGATGCAGTAATTAGATTAATTCCTGGTGTTTTAGGTAATGAAACCTCTGCATTAACAGACAGTTTTCAGGATAATTTATTGGCTCCTCCAATATATACTAAACCTCGTAATTACAAAGGTCTTGAAGTCCCTGAGGTATTATTAAGTGGTCATGCAGCTAATATAGAAAGATGGAGAGAAGACCAAGCCTACCAACGCACTAAAGACAGACGACCAGATTTATTAGACAAATAGACAACACGTTTTACGTGTATCTAAAAAAACAGACAAACTTTTTACATTTTTACTTTCTGTTTTTTACTTTTTAACTATATTTGCACCCAATTTCGGATTAACCTCTGGCGAGATACGTGAATGTTACTCTGAATCAATCATTTAAAATTAAATAAAGATGGAATCTTTAATAAAATTTGTTCAAGACGAGTTTGTAACAACAAAGGACTTTCCTGAATTTTCAGCTGGAGACACAATTACTGTGTACTATGAAATTAGAGAAGGAGAAAAAGTACGTACTCAGTTTTTTAGAGGAGTAGTAATTCAAAAAAGAGGTAGCGGATCTTCTGAGACGTTTACAATTAGAAAAATGTCAGGAACTATTGGTGTAGAGCGTATCTTCCCAATTAACTTACCTGCATTACAAAAAGTTGAAATCAACAAAAAAGGTAAAGTACGTCGTGCTAGAATCTTTTACTTTAGAGGTCTTACTGGTAAGAAAGCTAGAATTAAAGAAGCAAGAAGAAAATAATTTCTTCAACCTTAGTTATATTAAAAAGCCTAACTTATTTAAGTTAGGCTTTTGTTGTTATTAACTTTTGTTAATAAGTACGGTTCATAACTAGTTGATATCTAAAGTCTTATTTTATTTAAAATCTAATAGATATTTTTTAATTTAGTAAAACAATTAATAACAATAGCAATATTGGTTTCAATTAAATGTTGAATTTGATTTAGTTTTATTTGTTTTTTGAGGTCTTGAAAATTGCAGGTGTAGTCGTGTAATTAAAAAACCATGATACTTTATAATTTAAGTTATGTTTATCAGAATTTAAAAAGTAAAGTTGAAAGTTTTAAGTAAAGTAACCTAGTGTAAGTAAAATTACTTGAACAAAACAATGTTTATTATATCTGATTGATATTAAATTATTAATTAAAAGGTAAACATCAAGAAAAACAATTTCTATGTGCATTAAGTAACAGGTCAATACATTTTGAAAGTTACAAGTTAATGTACTATTGATTTAATATTAGCTTGAACTGAAAAAATGTAAAACGAAAGTTTTGGATTGATGTAATGAAAATTAGATAAGTCAGCAAAATATTATCTCAAAAAAGCCATAACAACAATAGTTTAGTCTATTATGTTATGGCTTTTGTTTTTTAATGATTTAAACTATATTTACTGTAAATAATAAAAATGAATATACCTTTTATAGCAGATAATACTTATAGAAATAAAGACTTCACTTTAACAGAATTACCAAAAGCAGAATATGATAATTGCACGTTTATAAACTGTAATTTTAATGCTTGCTACTTATCCACTATTACATTTTTAGAATGTCAATTTATAGATTGTGACCTAAGTAATAGCAAAACATCAGAAACAACCTTTAAAGATGTAGCATTTAAAAACTGTAAGCTTTTAGGCGTTTTATTTAATGACTGTAACCAATTATTAATGTCTATAACTTTTAATAATTGTCAACTTAATTTTGCATCATTTTATAAGGTTAAATTAATTAATACAAAATTTACTAATTGTCAATTTGAAAAAACAGAATTCACAGAAGCTAATGTTTCAAAATCTGTTTTTGACAATTGTAACTTTAAATACGCTATCTTTTTTAACACTAACCTAGAGCAAACTAACTTTTTAACCTCTTACAACTACTCTATTCATCCTGAAAATAATAAAATTAAAGGCGCAAAATTTTCGAAAGACCAAATTCAGGGGTTATTAGATCAATATAAAATTCAGATTTCTTAAAATTTTATCTATATTTTATTAAATCCGCAATAAACTCACTCTCAATTTAGTTTCCAACTAAATGGGGTGTTAAGTAAACGTTTTCGTTTTAAAAAACCTCCTATTTTTTGTATCTTCGTGAAGCTTAAAATTAAACTAATACACATTTACATTTATGTCAAATTCACCAAAAATTATATATACCATTACAGATGAAGCACCAGCTTTAGCAACGCGTTCATTTTTACCAATCGTTCAAGCATTTACAGCCTCTTCTGGAATTGGATTAGAAACTAAAGACATATCATTAGCAGCACGTATTTTAGCAGTTTTTCCTGATTTTTTAACGGAAGATCAACGTGTATCTGATGATTTAGCTTATTTAGGAGAATTAGCAAAAACTCCAGAAGCTAATATTATTAAATTACCAAACATTAGTGCTTCTGTACCACAACTTAAGGCTGCAATTAAAGAGCTGCAAGCTAAAGGTTTTGCTATACCTAATTACCCTGAAGAAGTAACTAACGATAAAGAAAAAGATGCTAAATTACGTTACGATAAAATTAAAGGTAGTGCTGTAAATCCAGTATTACGCGAAGGTAACTCTGATAGACGTGCACCAAAAGCTGTAAAAAATTATGCTAAGAAAAACCCACACTCAATGGGAGCTTGGTCAAAAGATTCAAAATCACATGTCGCAACTATGACTGAAGGTGATTTTGCTCATAACGAAAAATCTGTAACATTAGATAATGCTACAACTATAAAAATTGTACACACAGATGCATCTGGAAATGAAACCATTTTAAAAGATAAATTAGGATTATTAAAAGGTGAAATTATTGATGGAACTGTATTAAGTAAAAAAGCACTACTTACATTTTTAGAAGCACAAATTAAAGATGCTAAAGATAAAGGTGTATTGTTTTCTTTACACATGAAAGCAACAATGATGAAAGTCTCTGACCCAATTATCTTTGGTCATGCTGTTCGTGTATTTTTTAAAGACGTATTTGCTAAACACAGTGCTACTTTTGAAAAAATTGGTGTAGATGTTAATAATGGATTTGGAAACTTATTAAGTAACCTAAACGAATTACCAGAGTCAGAACGTAATGCTATATTAGCAGATATTGATGCTGCCTATAAAGCAAATCCTGCTTTAGCTATGGTAGATAGTGATAAAGGGATTACAAACTTACATGTACCAAGTGATGTTATTATAGACGCATCAATGCCAGCAATGATTAGAAATTCTGGTCAAATGTGGAATGCAGATGGAAAATCTCAAGACACTAAAGCAGTAATTCCTGATAGTAGTTATGCTGGAATTTACACAGCAACTATTGACTTTTGTAGAGAAAACGGAGCATTTGACCCAACAACAATGGGAACAGTACCAAACGTTGGATTAATGGCTCAAAAAGCTGAAGAATACGGATCACATGACAAAACTTTTGAAATTGATGCAGATGGTAAAGTAGAGGTTATTGATACTGACGGAAATGTATTAATTTCTCACAACGTGGAAGCTGGAGACATTTGGAGAATGTGTCAAGTTAAAGATGCACCAATCCAAGACTGGGTTAAATTAGCGGTAACTCGTGCTAGAGCATCACAAACTCCTGCTGTTTTCTGGTTAGACGAAAATAGAGCACACGATGCAGAATTAATCAAAAAAGTAAATACTTATTTAAAAGATCACGATACAGAAGGTTTAGAACTTCATATTTTATCTCCAATTAAAGCAACCCAGTTTACTTTAAAACGCGTAAAAGCTGGAGAAGATACAATCTCTGTTTCAGGAAATGTATTACGTGATTACTTAACAGATTTATTTCCTATTTTAGAATTAGGTACATCTGCAAAAATGTTGTCTATCGTACCATTAATGAATGGTGGTGGTTTATTTGAAACAGGTGCAGGAGGATCTGCTCCAAAACACGTGCAACAATTTGTTGAAGAAAATCACTTACGTTGGGATAGTTTAGGAGAATTTTTAGCTCTTGCAGTCTCTTTAGAGCATTTTAGCCAAGTTAATAATAATCCAAAAGCTAAAGTTTTAGGTGATGCACTAGATGATGCGACAGAGAAATTATTAGAAAACAAAAAAGGGCCTTCTAGAAAATCTGGAGAGATTGATAACAGAGGAAGCCACTTTTATTTAGCAATGTATTGGGCAGAAGCACTAGCAAACCAAGATAAGGATGCAGCATTAAAAGCACAATTTGCTCCAGTATCTTTAGCCTTTAAGGCAGAAGAAAAAGTAATAGTATCAGCATTAAGCGATATTCAAGGTGTTGCTGTAGATATTGAAGGTTATTATTCGCCAAACGAAGAATTAACAGCTAAAGCAATGCGACCAATTCAATTATTTAATGACTTATTAAAAAGTATCTAAATAATTATTTAAATTATATAAAAAGCTCCCTTATGGGAGCTTTTTTAGTTTTAGATAATTAACATTAAATTTTTATACAGTATAACAAGTACTAAAAAAGTAAATACCATATTTAGTTAAAGTTTAACACAATGTAACAGAATATCTAAAGATGCTTTTCGTTATTTTTACTAATCAAAATCAACCAATGAATAATATAAAAAACAGTTTTTTAATCTTGTTTTTAATTAGTACAACACTACTTATTGCACAAGATAAATTTACTTTAAGTGGTAAAATAGTTGAAAGTGCTAGTAACGAAACTTTAATAAGTGTAAATGTAATTGTTCCAGAATTAAATACTGGAGCAGTCACTAATGAGTATGGCTTCTACTCTATCACTCTTCCAAAAGGAACTTATAAAATTGTAGTTTCCTATTTAGGATTTTCTGACATTACAGAAACTATAACTTTAGACAGTAATATTACTAAAAATTTTAGCTTAGAAGAATCTTTTGAAAATTTAGACGAAGTTATTATTACTGAAAATGTAGAGAAGCTAAACATTAAAAAACCTCAAATGAGTGTTAATGCGCTAAGTTCTGCAACGATAAAAGACATACCAGTTGTTTTTGGCGAAGCAGATGTCATAAAAGCAATAACACTTTTACCAGGTGTTACTAATGCAGGAGAAGGATCTTCTGGTTTTAATGTACGTGGTGGAGCAGCGGATCAAAATCTTATTTTGTTAGACGAAGCTACAGTATTTAATTCATCGCACTTATTTGGTTTCTTTTCAGTATTTAATCCAGATGCTATTAAAGATATTAAATTATATAAAGGTGGTATTCCTGCACGTTATGGTGGACGTGTCTCTTCGGTTTTAGATATTTATCAAAAAGAAGGAAACAGTAAAGAGTTTCATATGAATGGAGGAATAGGAATTGTATCTAGCAGAATACTTGCAGAAGGCCCTATAAAAAAAGACAAAGGTTCATTTCTATTTGGTGGTCGTAGTAGTTATGCGCATTTATTTTTACCAATATTTGATATAGATAACAAAGCCTATTTTTACGATTTAAACACAAAATTAAGTTACGATTTAAATGACAATAACAGTATTTACCTTTCTGGTTATTTTGGACGAGATGTCTTTAGTATTACAGATAGTTTTGAAAACATTTATGGTAATACAGTAGTAAATTTTAGATGGAATCATTTATTCTCGGACAAATTATTCTCAAACATGTCAGTAATATATTCCGATTACTACTATGGTTTAAAACTAAATTTTGTCGAGTTTGATTGGAATTCAGGAATTCAAAACTTCAATTTTAAATACGATTTTAAACATTACGTTACTGATGGCTTTAAACTACAATATGGTTTAAATAGTATCTACTATAAATTTAATCCAGGTGATATAAAACCATCTACACCAACTTCTGGAATAAATCCATTTAAATTAACAGATAAATATGCTTTTGAAAATGCAGTTTATGTTGATGCCGAACATAAACTATCAGATAAGTTAAACTTAAGCTATGGTTTACGTTTAAGCTCATTTTTACGATTAGGCCAAGATCAGTTAAATACTTACCAAAATGATCAAGCAGTAGTATTTAATAATGATTTTCAAATCTATCAAAAAGCAACCCCTACAGGATCAGAAAGTTTTAGTAAAAGTGACGTTATAAAAAGTTTTGCAAACCTAGAGCCTAGAGCATCATTGGCTTACCAACTAAACGAAAATTCTTCTGTAAAAGCAAGCTATAATCGTATGTCACAATATCTACATTTATTATCTAATACATCCTCACCAACACCTTTAGATATTTGGACACCCAGTGGTAAATATGTAAAACCACAATTATTAGATCAAATCGCTGTAGGATATTTTAGAAGCTTTAATGACGATAATTATAGTTTAGAAGTAGAAACATATTATAAAAAAATTAAAAACAGAATAGACTATATAGATGGTGCAGATTTAATTGCAAACGATGCTATAGAACAAATTATATTAAATGGAGAAGCCAGAGCTTATGGACTAGAGGTCCTTTTAAGAAAAAATGAAGGACGTTTTAAAGGTTGGTTAGCTTATACACTATCAAAATCAGAGCAAAAAACACCAGGTCGCACACCAACCGAAACAGGAATAAACAATGGTAATTGGTATAGTACAGCTTATGACAAAACACATGATATATCTCTAACCACTAGCTATGATTGGAATAAAAAATGGAAATTAAATGCTAATTTTCTATTTCAAACAGGACAACCTACAACATATCCAAATGGTCAATATTCCTATAACGGTATAAATATACCAAGCTATAGCAGTCGTAATTCAGACAGATTGCCAGCATACCATCGTTTAGATTTATCAGCAAATTACACACCAAAACCAGATAAGACATCAGGATGGCAAAGCTATTGGGTCTTTGGGCTTTACAATGTATATAATCGTCGTAATGCAGCATCAATAACATTTGGAGAAAACAGAATGACAGGTACAAATGAAGCAACCAGATTATCAATATTTGGACTAATACCTTCAATATCCTACAATTTTAAATTTTAATAAAAAATGAAAAACGCACTATATATATTAATCGTATCTCTATTTTTTAGTTGTGAAGATGTAATAGATTTAAAAGTACCAACATCAGACCCTAAATTAGTAATCGAGGCATCGTTAAATTGGTTTGAAGATACAGATGGCTCAGAACAGCAGATAAAATTGACATTAACAGCTCCTTTTTTCGATAATCAAGTTCCTCCAGCTAATAACGCAACCGTATTTGTTGAAGACAGCAATAGTAATATTTTTACATTCTTGGAACAAGAAAATACAGGAATATACAAAACCAATTCATTCATTCCTGAACTAAACCAAGAATATACCCTAACAATTATATATGACGATCAAACATACATAGGTACAGAAGTATTGACAAGCGTAACTCCAATAGAATATATAGAACAAAATAACGAAGGTGGTTTTTCTGGCGAAGATATAGAGCTTAAAGCCTTTTATACAGATCCTGCAAATATTGATAACTATTATTTTTTCGAATTCATATCAGACATTCCACAAATTCCAGTGCTAGAAGTATATGACGATCAATTTACTGATGGTAATCAAATTTTCGCATTCTATTCCGAAGAAGATTTAGAACCAACAAACATCGTTACCATAAATAATTATGGAGTATCCCAACAATTTTATCAATTTATGGATCTATTACTTCAACAAACTTCTAATAATGGTGGCGGACCATTTCAAGCACAACCAGCAACCGTTAGAGGAAACTGTATAAACATAACAAATCCCGATAATTTTCCTTTAGGCTATTTCAGAGTTTCACAAGCGTATCAATTTACTTATATTGTACAATAATTTTTTGGCGTTACCACAAGGGTCGCGCTTTCGGCAGTCGCTCTCTGCGAGGAGCTCCAACAAATGCCTCAATCCCTAACGCAAACCAGTAGTACCATTTAAACTATGCAATTTACAAAAACAACAGAACAAGATTCCAATTACAATAATTTAGACAAAATGTCTATAAACGACCTATTAACAAACATAAATATAGAAGATCAAACTGTACCAACAGCAGTCAAAAAAGCGATTCCTCAAATTCAAGCATTAGTAGAACAAATCGTAATAAAAATGGAAAAAGGTGGTAGACTGTTTTATATTGGAGCAGGAACAAGTGGACGCCTAGGAGTTGTAGATGCATCAGAATGTCCTCCAACGTTTGGAGTATCATATGACGTAGTAATAGGTCTTATAGCTGGAGGAGATAAAGCAATAAGAGAAGCAGTTGAGTTTGCAGAGGACTCTACAGTCCAAGGATGGAAAGACCTAACAAAATACAATGTAACAGATAAAGATGTCGTAATTGGTATTGCAGCATCAGGTACAACACCCTATGTAATATCAGCACTTAATAAATGTAATTTAGAAGGTATTACAACTGGATGTATAACATCAAATAAGCAAAGTCCTTTAAGCTTAGCATCACAATTTCCAATTGAAGTAGTCGTAGGACCAGAATTTGTAACGGGTAGTTCACGTATGAAAGCAGGTACAGCACAAAAACTAGTACTCAACATGATATCCACAACTACTATGATAAAACTTGGTAAGATAAAAGGAAACAAAATGGTAGACATGCAACTTAGTAATGACAAATTAGTGGATAGAGGTACAAAAATGATAATGTCAGAATTAAACATAACCTATCCTGAAGCTGAAAGTTTATTACAAAAACATAAAAGTGTTAGAAACGCAATAAATAAATATAACAATGGAAACTAAATCAACAGACAAAGATGTACTTGTAAAAGGAGTAAAACAAATGGCTATTGCAATGTTATTAATGTTTATTGGTCCAACCTTACTATATCTAGTATTAAGTAATAAGGATAAAGACTTCTATATTCCATTATTAATAATAGCAATATCAATATGTGCATTAGCTGTATTTATAGCATTTAAAGGAATAAATACAATCCTAGATAGTCTTTTCAAAAGCAATAAAACTAAAAAACATTGGAATTAAATCATATAGAAAAACTCCAATATATAGAAAGCATAATTTACGTAATATAAAAATCCAAAATATATTAAAGCCTATAATTTTATTAAAGGCTTTTTATTTAAACATAATACCAACTTTACATCACAGCCAAATAATTTAAAAAAATCCAAGAAACTGTTTTTAGCTATATTATAAAGTCAACCAACATAAAAACTGTTATAAAATAAATAAGCAAGTATTCTATTACAAGATAAACTTTAATCCTAATCCTTTTAATATTAATTACCTTCATAATACGTGTAACCGTTCCAAACATGGATATGAAAATAAAAGATTTTCTAATTTGAACATTAAGAGATACCACAAAAGCAAATAGCATCTTTCGATTTATTTAATACTATACATAAATATCATATATTTATTTTTGCTTATATAATTTACTAAAGTAACGTTAAGTGATATTCCCAAATTTAATTTCCCTATATATCTTTTTGCTTATACTTTTTCCCTTGCGCCTGATTACTTTAATTTTTGGGCACAAAAAAAACCCTTCATAAATAAATATGAAGGGTTCTCTAAAAAGGCGACGACCTACTCTCCCACAATGCAGTACCATCGGCGCAAATGGG
>NZ_JBAKAO010000008.1:0-157145 GCF_038154885.1 Olleya sp. Ti.3.14 | reverse complement strand
ACAGAGAAGTTAAGCCCATTTGCGCCGATGGTACTGCATTGTGGGAGAGTAGGTCGTCGCCTTTTTAGAGAACCCTTCATATTTATTTATGAAGGGTTTTTTTTGTGCCCAAAAATTAAAGTAATCAGGCGCAAGGGAAAAGGTCATACCGGAGTTATAAACTAAGAATATATAAATATGCTAATCGTTAGTTAGGATTATCATATTTAAATTATACAAGCTTAAAACTTAAACATTAATTTTAAACAATAGATTTGTTTAACGTACTTTGTTTTTTTCGATTTTAGACTTATCTAAAGCTGTCTTTCAAAAACTAAATTTTGATTAATGTAATTCTTAGATTTTAAATTATTTGATAAGGAGTTGTTATATGGTATCTAAAAGTGTATTAGTTATATCTGAAAGTGTTTCAACTTTATCTTTTTTTGAAGTGTGCTGATGTTTATTGTAACTTCTTAGATGGTTCAGGGTAATGAAGTAATATAAGTTGGTAGTATTTTCTTAACTATAGTGAATCAATTGGTTATTATAAGTAAATTGTTTATTAAGTATTTTAGTAATTGTATAACTTGTTCTAAGTCTAATATTCATATATAATACTTTCGTTTTAGATAGTATTTATATATCTTGATACATTATGATTAAATAAGAGAATGAGCGAGAATAAAGAATTAGATTTAGCTAATAATTTTGTCAATAATACCAATAGAAATATTTTCCTAACCGGTAAAGCTGGTACAGGTAAAACTACGTTTCTTCATAAATTAAAAATGAATTCCCTAAAAAGGATAGTTATAGTCGCTCCAACAGGTGTTGCTGCTATTAATGCAAAAGGGGTTACAATCCATTCATTCTTTCAACTTCCATTCGGACCCATATTGCCAAATGATGATTTAAACTCTAGTGGTGGATTTAATAGGAAATTTGGTAAAACTAAAATCAATATTATTAAGTCATTGGACTTATTGATTATAGACGAAATCAGTATGGTAAGAGCAGATGTGCTTGATGGTATGGATAAGACACTACGTCGTTATAGAAATAAAAATCTAGTTTTTGGAGGCGTCCAAGTATTAATGATTGGTGATTTACAACAATTATCTCCTGTTGTAAAAGATAATGAATGGCACTTACTTAAACCTTTTTATAATAACGCCTTCTTTTTTAGTAGTCATGCCTATCAACAATGTAATCCGATTTCTGTTGAATTAAAACATATTTATAGACAGGACAACCCTTTATTCATTAATATATTAAACGAAATTAGAACTAATTCGCTTTCCCTTGAGTCTGCAAATGAGTTAAATAGAAGGTATAAGCCTGATTTTGAACCTAAGGAAGATGATGGGTATATTTCATTAACCACACATAATAACAAGGCAGAATACACGAATAAGGCTAAACTTGAGAAGCTAAAAGGTAGATCTAAGACATATAATGCAAAAGTAGAGGGTAAGTTTCCTGAGTTTTCTTATCCTAATAAAGAATCGCTTGTACTTAAAGTCGGATCTCAAGTCATGTTTGTTAAAAATGATAGTTCTGCAGACAAGCGTTATTTTAATGGAAAGATAGGTAAAGTTATATTACTCGATAAAGATGAAGTTGTTGTTAAATGTCCAGATGACGAATTTAATATAATAACTAAACCAGAGGTTTGGGAAAATATAAATTATGCTGTGGACAAGGATACTAAGGCTATTTCTGAAAACAAAATTGGTTCCTTCACTCAGATTCCCTTGCGCTTGGCTTGGTCAATAACTATCCATAAGAGCCAAGGTCTTACTTTTGATAAGGCAATCATTGATTCTGAAGGAGCATTTGCACATGGCCAGACTTATGTCGCTTTAAGTAGATGTAAATCTTTAGAAGGATTAGTTTTGAAAAGCAAGATTAATTCTAGTCAAATTATAAGTGATACTAATGTTATCAACTTTAATCTTGAAGCAGAAAAAAATCAACCAGACGAGAGTATACTTCAACAATCTAAAACACATTTTCAATTAAGTTTAATCTCTGAGATTTTTGATTTTTATCAATTTTTATATCCGACTAATAGACTTTTGGATATCTATTATAAAAATAGAGGAAGTTTTCAGGGTAATATTGAAACTCCTTTAACTACCATTAAAGATTGTGTAGCTTCTTTATTAAAAGTTGCGAATGCTTTTAGAGCTCAGTTATTAGAGATTTCTGAAGGATCAACTACTCCAGAAACTAGTGATGAAATACAAGCAAGATTTATAAAAGCACTAGCGTATTACAAACAGCAACTGGATACTAATATAGTTGAAGTTTATAAAACCTTTAATTTCACCACTGATAATAAAACATTAGACACGGATTTTAATAAACAATTAGATACTTTAGAAGAGTTAATAGGTGTTAAACAGTTATATTTTTCTAATTTGGATTCAGGGTTTTCAATTAAATTATTTTTAGAATTACGCGCTAAATCCGTGTTTCTGACAAAGGAAAAACCTAAAACGCCAAGGAAGACAGTTATAGATGGCACCACTAATGTTGAATTATTTGAACTATTAAGAGCGTTAAGAAATACAATTGCCGAACGAGAAGATTTGGTTCATTTTCAAATATTCACTCAAAAGTCATTGTATGAAATGTGTGAAACATTGCCAACTAACCAAACAGAATTATTAAATGTCAATGGTTTTGGTAAAACACGTGTTTCCAAATATGGTGATGAGATTATAAAAATAATTAGAGAGTATTGCGAGGAGAATGACATCGAGATGTCTAATGGTAAAGCGATTTTTGAGGAAGCCAAACCAAAACGTAAAAAGGGAGATACAAAAGAAACCTCTTTACAAATTTTTAAAGCAGGTAAATCGATAGATCAAATAGCTTTTGAGCGTGATTTAAACGTTAATACTATCTTTGGGCACCTTGCAAGTTTTATACCTTCAGGTGAAGTTAAAATTACAGATTTGATTTCTGAAAAGCATTATAAAGAATTGAAAGCATTAATCCCTAAACATACTTTTGAAAATCTTTCAGATTTAAAATCTCAAATAGATGACAAGTATAGTTATGGAGAGATTAGATTAGTTTTAGATGATATAACTTAGTAATAAAAAAGGCTTTAAAATTAATTTTAAAGCCTTTTTTATATTAATGTATTCAGGTATTATCCCTTAATAACTCCTCTTGAAATTACTATTTTTTGAATTTCTGAAGTTCCTTCATATATCTGTGTGATTTTAGCATCTCGCATCATACGTTCTACATGGTATTCTTTTACAAAACCATTACCACCATGTATTTGAACAGCTTCTACAGTTTGTTCCATTGCTACTTTACTAGCATATAATTTAGCCATTGCGCTTGACATATCGTAATTATTACCTTGGTCTTTATCCCAAGCAGCTTTCATTACTAACATACGTGCAGCTTCAATTTCTGTATACATATCAGCTAGTTTAAACGCGATAGCTTGGTGATTACAGATTTCTGTACCAAATGCCTTACGTTCTTTACTATATTTTAAAGCCAACTCATAAGCACCTGCAGCAATACCTAATGCTTGAGCAGCAATACCAATACGACCACCAGATAAAGTTTTCATTGCAAACTTAAACCCAAATCCGTCTTCACCTATACGGTTTTCTTTTGGTACTTTAACGTCGTTAAATTGTAAAGTATGCGTATCACTTCCTCTAATCCCTAATTTATCTTCCTTTGGACCAATATCAAAACCAGGTGTTCCTTTTTCAACTATAAAAGCATTAATACCTTTATGTCCTTTATCTCTATCCGTTTGTGCAATTACTAAATACACATCACTACGACCACCATTTGTTATCCAGTTTTTAGTACCATTAATAACATAATGATCTCCTTTATCAATAGCAGTTGTTTTTTGTGATGTAGCATCACTACCAGCTTCTGGCTCGCTTAAACAAAAAGCACCAATTGATTCTCCTGTTGCAAGTTTTGTTAAATACTTTTGCTTTTGTGCTTCACTACCGTAAGCTTCAAGTCCGTAACAAACTAAAGAGTTGTTTACAGAAACCATAACAGAAGCAGAAGCATCAATTTTTGATAATTCTTCCATAATTAATACGTAAGAAATAGCATCCATACCACTTCCTCCATATTTTGGGTCTACCATAATACCCATAAAACCAAGTGCTCCCATTTTACGGACTAGTTCATCTGGAAACGTTTGAGCGTTATCACGTTCAATAACTCCTGGTAATAATTCTGTTTGTGCAAAATCGCGAGCAGCATCGCGAATCATGATATGCTCTTCAGTAAGGCTAAAATCCATAATTTATGTAAGATTGTTGATTTAATAAAATTTGGATACAAAGATAAGTTTTTCTTAGCATATTTTCAATCGTTATAGTTATTTTTACATTATATGATAAAAGACAATTATACAGTGATTGGCGTGATGTCAGGAACGTCTTTGGATGGTATTGACCTTGCTTTGATTTCATTTAAAAAAGGTACTAATTGGAGCTTTAAAATTGAAAAAGCTCAGACAATAGCGTACCCTAAAACTTGGCTAAATAGGCTTAAAAATTTAATAAATTTAGCTACTTCTGATTTAAGCGAGTTAGATGAAGAGTATACTATCTTTTTGGCTTCTGTTATCAACAATTTTATAAAAACTAATAACATTAGTAATATTGATGCAGTTTGCTCTCATGGTCATACAGCACTGCACAGACCAGAATTAGGCTATACTTTACAGATAGGTAATTTATCACCATTATCAAATTTAATTCAACAGACTGTAGTGTGTGATTTTAGAATTCAAGATGTTGAATTAGGTGGTCAAGGTGCACCATTAGTTCCGATTGGTGACCAATTGTTGTTCCCTGAATTTAATTGGTGTTTAAATTTAGGAGGATTTGCTAATATTTCTTCTGAGGAAAATGATTACAGAATAGCTTTTGATATTTGTCCTGTAAATATTGTCCTAAATAAATATGTAGGCGTATTAGGTTTTGATTTTGATGATAAAGGTATACTTGCTAGACAAGGTAATTTTCATCACAAATTATTTAATCAGCTAAATCAATTAGCTTTTTATCATGAAAAAGCTCCTAAATCATTAGGGTTGGAGTGGGTAAAGACTAATATTTTTCCAATAGTTGATAGTTTTAATTTACCAATCAATGATGTATTACATACGTATGTAAAACATATAGCATTTCAGATAGCTAAAGTTATAAATCAAAAACAAGATACGTTGGTTTTAGCAACAGGAGGAGGCGTGTTTAATGATTTTTTACTTGAAGAAATAACTAAATTAACATCAAATCAAATAATAATACCTTCAAAAAACATTATAGAATTTAAAGAAGCCTTAATTTTTGGCTTCTTAGGTATATTAAAATTACGAGGAGAAAACAATTGTCTAAAATCAGTGACAGGAGCTTTAAAAGATCATTCGTCAGGGAAAATATTCAATATAAAAAAATAAATAATAGTGATAAATTATTGCAAGAGGCCAAGTTAATAATTATTAACAATAATTTATTATAATAAAAATGACCAGACTATTAAAAGCCATTTTTTGTTTTTTTATATTTGTTAAATTAATTAATCTAACACTTCGTAAGATGAATCAACTTTAGCTACTTTAAATGTTAATCCAGAGAGAAAAATATTAAAGTTGAAACCAAAAATCAAACATGAAAGACTTATTAAAAATTTACGAAAATAAAGAACCAGAAATAGTATTTAATTGGAAAGATTCTGAAACAGAAGCAGAAGGCTGGACAGTTATAAACTCCTTAAGAGGTGGAGCTGCAGGTGGTGGTACCAGAATGAGAAAAGGATTGGATATGAACGAGGTTTTATCCCTTGCCAAAACAATGGAAGTAAAATTTACAGTATCTGGACCAGCAATTGGTGGTGCAAAATCAGGAATTAACTTTGATCCTAAAGATCCAAGAAAACGTGGCGTTTTAGAACGTTGGTATAAAGCAGTATCACCTTTATTAAAAAGTTATTATGGTACAGGAGGAGATTTAAACGTAGACGAAATCCATGAAGTAATTCCAATTACAGAAGATTCAGGTGTTTGGCATCCACAAGAAGGTGTATTTAATGGACACTTCAAACCAACAGAAGCAGATAAAATTAACCGTATTGGTCAATTACGCCAAGGTGTAATCAAGGTTTTAGAAAACACTAACTTCTCACCAGATGTTTCAAAAAAATATACTGTAGCTGACATGATTACAGGTTATGGTGTGGCAGAAGCTGTCAGACATTATTATGACATTTATGGCGGAAGTGTAAAGGGTAAACGTGCAGTTGTACAAGGTTTTGGAAACGTTGGATCAGCAGCAGCTTTTTACTTAGCACAAATGGGAGCTAAAATTGTTGGAATTATAGATATTTCTGGTGGAGTAATTAATGAAGAAGGTTTTTCTTTTGAAGAAATAAAAGACTTTTTCTTAACTAAAAACGGAAATACATTAGCAACGGACAACATGATACCTTTTGCTGAAATGAATGAGCGCATTTGGTCTTTAGAAACTGAGATTTTTGCACCATGTGCTGCATCAAGATTAATTACACAAGATCAAATTGATCAAATGATTAATACAGGTTTAGAGGTTGTATCTTGTGGTGCAAATGTACCTTTTGCAGACAAAGAAATTTTCTTTGGATCTATCATGGAACAAACAGATGAGCGTGTAAGTTTAATACCAGATTTTATCTCTAACTGTGGTATGGCACGTGTATTTGCTTATTTTATGGAACGTAAAGTGCAAATGACAGATGAAGCTATTTTTAATGATACATCTGATATTATTAAAAAAGCAATCGAAAACGTACATACAAAAAACGCTTCTAAAAAAGAAATTAGTAAAACTGCTTTTGAAATAGCATTAAAACAATTAGTATAATATGGAATCAGTAATAATTTTAGTATTTGTTATAGGCTATTTAGCTATAACATTAGAGCATAATATAAAGATTGATAAGTTAATTCCTGCTTTAGTCATGATGGCTATAAGTTGGGCGTTAATTTCATTAGGATTAGACTCTTTTACAGAGTGGTTTGATTCTGCCAATCATGGTCTGGTAGAAGGATATGCTTCATTAGGACATGAAACCAAGATGCACTTAATGGAAGAAACATTGCTTCACCATTTAGGTAAAACAGCAGAGATTTTAGTATTCCTTTTAGGAGCTATGACAATCGTAGAGATTATTGATTATTTTGATGGATTTTCTACTATTAAAAGCTTTATCAAAACAAAAAAGAAAACCAAAATATTATGGATTTTTGCCTTCTTAGCGTTTATACTTTCTGCTATAATAGATAACTTAACTGCAACTATTGTATTGATTTCTATCTTACAAAAAATTGTTAATGACAGAAATGTACGTATTTGGTTTGCAGGTTTAATTATTATTGCTGCTAATGCAGGTGGTGCATGGTCACCAATTGGAGATGTTACAACGACTATGTTATGGATTGGTAAAAAAGTTACCACAGGACATTTAGTTGGATACTTACTATTACCATCTTTAATATGTATGCTAGTACCTACTTTTATAGCTTCTTTTTTACCAGCTTTTAAAGGTGATTTAGCGGTTGAGGAAGTAGTAGAAGAAAAGCCGAAAAGCAGATTTAGTGGTACAATGTTATACCTTGGTTTAGGTGCAATTGTATTTGTTCCAATATTTAAAACAGTAACACATTTACCTCCTTATGTTGGTATGATGTTAGCTTTAGGTGTGGTAGCAATTTTTGCAGAAATTTATAGTTCTGCTAAATTTAGTTTATCTAACCATGATTCAGAAGAAAGTGATGCGCACGCACACCATAGTCCTGTACACCATTCATTATCAAAAATTGAGTTACCAAGTATCTTATTTTTCTTAGGGATTTTAATGGCTGTAGCAGCTTTAGAGTCTTTAGGTATTTTATTTGGATTTGCATCTACTTTACAAGATAGTATGCCAATGATGGGAACAGAGTTACATCATGAAGGTGTTTCGGATTTAGTAATTATTTTATTAGGTATTGGATCTGCAGTTATTGATAATGTACCATTAGTAGCAGCTAGTTTAGGTATGTTTTCTCAGCCTATTGACAACGAGCTTTGGCACTTTATTGCTTATTCAGCAGGTACAGGAGGAAGTATGTTAATCATTGGATCTGCAGCAGGAGTTGTTGCAATGGGAATGGAGAAAATTGATTTTTTCTGGTATTTCAAAAAAATCTCTTGGTTGGCTTTGGCTGGATTTTTAGCAGGAACAATAGTATTTTTCTGGACCAGAACTTTATTTTAATATATACTCAAAACAAAAATCTAACGTTATACACGTATCTAATTTTATAATATGCTAAGCAAATTAATTCAAGACACTGCTCAAGCGGTAGATCCATTAGTAGAAGGAGAACCAGTTGAGAAAACTTTATCAATAATAGAACTGATTACAACAGGAGGTACAGCTGGAATTGTAATTATTAGTTTATTGATGTTAATGTTGATATTGACATTATATATTTATTTTGAAAGAATATTATCTATAAAAGAAGCTTCTAAAGTAGATTCAAATTTCATGAATCAAATTAAAGACTATGTTAGTAATGGTAAGATAGAATCTGCTCAAAACTTATGTAGTACTGTAGACTCTCCAGTGTCTAGATTAATTAGTAAAGGGATTTCTAGAATAGGAAAACCTTTAGAGGATATTAATACAGCAATAGAAAACGCAGGACGTTTAGAGATTTATAGCTTAGAAAAAAACGTTAGTGTGTTAGCTACCATATCTGGAGCAGCACCAATGATTGGGTTTCTTGGAACAGTAATAGGAATGATTTTATCAATCTTTGAAATTGCAAATTCAGGAGGATCAATAGATATTAAAACGTTAGCAGACGGACTTTATACAGCAATGACCACCACTGTTGGTGGTCTAATTGTTGGTATTGTAGCTTACGTTGCATATAACCACTTAGTTGTAAAAACAGATAAAGTGGTGTATCAAATGGAAGCAAACTCGCTTGAATTTTTAGATTTATTAAACGAACCTAGCTAATATGCGATTAAGAGGAAGAAATAAAGTTACACCAGAATTTAACATGTCGTCTATGACAGACATTGTTTTTCTGTTGCTTATCTTTTTTATGATTGCATCAACGTTAGTGTCCGCAGAAGCTATAGACTTATTATTACCAAAATCTACTAGTAAAACTACACAAACTAAAAATGTATCTGTAAGTGTTGACAAAAACGTCAATTATTATGTAGATATGAAACAGGTCTCTAAAGACCAATTAGAGGCAGAAGTTTTAGCTAAAGTTGGTAATGTAGAGTCTCCGACAATTACAATTAGATCTGATGAAAGTGTAGAGATGCAACACGTTGTTTATATTATGGATATAGCAAACCGAAACAAGATTAAATCCACATTGGCAGTAAAAGCACAATAATAATGAAGTACCTTCAAACCAAACACGAACGCAATTCAGCAAAAATCACAGCATTAATTACGCTGATATTGGTATTGCTACTTTTTGTGGTTGGTCAAAATTATATGGATCCACCAGAAGAGTTTGGAGTAGCTATTAATTTTGGAGGATCGTCAGGTGGTGGTGGAGGTGCACCTGCACAAGCTGCAGCACCAACCGAAACTAAACCAGAAGAAACAAAGCCTGAGGTAGAACAACAACAAGAGGCTGCAGCAGCAGCTTCAAAAGAAAACGTTTTAACCCAAGACGATGAAGAAGCGGTTTTAATTAAAAAACAACAAGAACAGGCTAAAAAAGAAAGTGATGCAATAGCCAAAGCTAAAGCAGATAAATTAGCACAAGAAAAAGCAGCTAAGGCAGCAAAAGCAGCAGCAGATGCTGCAGAAAAAAAGCGACAGGACGATATTAAAAAAGCTAATGATGCTTTAATTAACGGAATAAGTAATTCTGAAAATCCTTCAGATTCCAATAATGATGGTTCAGGTAATGGACCAGGAAATGGATCTGGTACAGGTAACGCTTATGGACCTAGTAATTTTGGTGGTTCTGGTCAAGGAAACGGAAATGGAGATGGTGTAGGTTATGGTCTGAATGGAAGAGGTCGTCCTACCAATCAAATTTTTAGACAAGATTGCAACGAGGCTGGATTAGTGGTTGTTAGAATTGAAGTGGATCGTTCTGGTAAAGTAGTAAAAGCTGAGCCAGGAGTAAAAGGAACAAAAAATACTGCTGAGTGTTTATTGATTCCTGCTAAAAAAATTGCAGAATCCCACAAATGGAAAGCAGACCCTAAAGCTCCAGAGCGTCAAATTGGTTATGTTAGTATCAATTTTAAATTAGGTCAATAAAAATCATGACTTATTTAGAGACCGTAAACTGGATGTTCTCTCAACTTCCAATGTATCAAAAACAAGGTCAGACTGCTTTTAAAAAAGACTTAACTAATACCATAAATGTAGCTAGACATCTTAAAAATCCACAGCATAAATTTAAATCTATACATGTAGCAGGAACCAATGGTAAAGGCTCTAGTAGTCATATGTTGGCGTCTATTTTACAAGAAGCAGGATATAAAGTAGGTTTGTATACTTCTCCGCATTTAAAAGATTTTAGAGAGCGTATTAAAATTAATGGTAAAGTAGTTGGTAAACCCTTTGTAATTGATTTTATAAAACGAAACAAAACGTTTTTAGATGCTAATAAATTGTCTTTTTTTGAAATGACAGTTGGTATGGCATTTGACTATTTTGCTAAACAAAAAGTAGATATTGCTGTTATTGAGGTTGGATTAGGTGGTCGTTTAGATTCGACAAACATTATAACACCAGAAGTGTCTTTAATTACTAATATAGGTTTTGACCACGTTCAATTTTTAGGTAACACCTTACCATTAATTGCGTCAGAAAAAGCGGGAATAATTAAACCTAATATTCCTGTTGTTATTAGTGAAACGCAACCTGAGACTCAGTCTGTTTTTACCGCTTTCGCTGAAAAGAATAATAGCCCAATACATTTTGCAGATCAAATTGAAAATGAAGCTTTAGCAACTGACCTAAAAGGGAGTTATCAATCTAAAAATGTTAAGGGCGTTATACAAACCATAAAGCAATTACAGCAAAAAGGATTTGTAATTACTGACCAAAACATTAAAACAGGACTACTCAATACTGTTAAAAACACAGATTTAAAAGGTCGTTGGCAGACGTTAGGAACTAATCCCAAAGTAATCTGTGATACTGCACATAATAAGGAAGGCTTAACAATAGCAATGCAGCAATTACTTCAAGAAAATTTTCAACAACTACATATTGTTTTTGGTGTTGTAAATGATAAAGATGTAGTATCCATATTGCCTTTATTACCTAAAAAGGCAACCTACTACTTTTGCAAACCAAATGTGCCAAGAGGTTTGGATCAAAATATTTTGTCCACACTTTTTCAGGATAATGGTTTTAGTGGCAACTCCTATGCTTCGGTTAATGAGGCTTACAAAATGGCACTTAAAGCAGCTTCGGTTGATGATGTTATCTACATTGGAGGAAGTACTTTTGTGGTTGCCGAAGTGGTTTAATTTCATATAAATTGTATCTTACACATTCATCTAATTCCTCTTAAAATGTTAGAAATTATTAATCAAGTATTTTCTATTCAACTTAAAAGCAATAAAGAAAATTTAACGCTTTTTAATAGAAATATTGATAGAATTAATCATGAACTTGAATCTTTAGGATATCATGTTATTAATCCCATTGGTCAAACCTATCGAAACGAAATGACTGATGTCGAAGCTAATATTACAGGAGATTTTAATGAACAAATGAAAATTGTTAAAGTACTTAAACCTGTAGTCTATAAAAAGACAAATGACCAAAATACTTTAGTACAAAAGGGAATTGTAATTGTAGAATAAGCACCAATGAAGACTATTAATTTTGCTATAGATTTAGGTACCACAAACAGTTTAATTGCTAATTATAACAATGGAGCTGTTAAGATATATAATAACCCATTGGGTTTAAAACAGACATTGCCTTCTTGTGTTGCCTTTAGAGGAAATCGTACCATTATTGGCGATAAAGCTCTAGATTATTTAGAAAAAGATGCCGAAAACGTTTGCATGCTTTTTAAACGTAAAATGGGAACTCAGGAAACTTACTTTATACCTTCAATTAATAAAGAGGTTAGTCCAATCGAGTTGTCTTCGTTATTATTAAAAGAACTTAGAAACTTTGTTTTGGATGATGTACAACTGCAATCTGCAGTAATCACAATTCCTGCATCTTTTGACACAATCCAATCCAATGCAACCAAAAAAGCTGGATACTTAGCAGGATTTAAAGAAGTTGTTTTATTACAAGAACCTATTGCTGCGTGTTTAGCATTTGCAAATCAATCCAATTTGGACATTCAATCGTCTAAAAATTGGATAGTTTATGATTTTGGAGGAGGTACATTTGATGTAGCTTTAGTTGAAGTCAATGACAGAGAATTAAAGGTTATTGACAATGAAGGTGATAATTTTTTGGGTGGTGCAGATTTTGATAATCTTATTGTCGAAAAAATTATTATTCCCAAAATAGAAGCTAAAACAAATATTACAAATCTGTTTAAAGCAATTAAATCCAAGTCAAGTCAATACAAAGGTCTATATTTTGAATTACTTAAAAAAGCAGAAGAAGCTAAAAAAGAACTATCGGTTTATCCTGAAACAGAAATCGAGTTAGATATAGATATAAATAATGATAATTTATTTGAACAAATAATTATTACAAGAGCAGAATTTGAAGCTGTAATTTCACCTAAAGTAGAGCAAACTATAACGTTTATTAAAAAAGTGATTTCTCAGAATCAACTTTTGAATGCTCAAATAGAACGTTTAATATTAATAGGAGGTAGTACTTATGTGCCATTAATAAAACAACGTATTAAGGAAGAAACAGGAATACTTGTTGACTCTAGTATTGATCCAACATCTGCAGTGGTTTATGGTGCAGCTTATTTTGCTGGATCTAAACCAACTACTATAAAAGAGGCAGACGCAGTTGTACAAGAAGTTGAAGTTGATACAGTGGAGACTCAACTTTTTTATGAACAAAATACTAGAGATTTAGAAGAGTTAATTACTTGTAAAGTGGCTAGTGATAATTTTAATTTTAGAATTACAAGGGTTGATGGTGGTTATGATTCTGGGATTAAGACTATTGTAAATAATGGGTTTTCTGAGTTTGTCCCATTACTAAAAGGACAATTAAACCGGTTTAAAATCCAAGTGTTAGATCAGGATTTAAATGTTGTAAAAACTATTAGTACTGTGGCTATTAATCAAGGTAGTTACAATGTTTTAGGTCAACCATTACCTATTGATATTTGTATGGAAATAGACGATATTGATGCATCAACTACACGTTTGGAACAAATATTTAGAAAAGGAAGCATTTTACCTTTAAAGAAAAAAATATATAAAACAGCCTCTAAAACCATACTTAGAAATACTGATGATAATTTAATAATCAATATTGTGGAAGGTCAATCCAATGGATTACCTAGTTCTGGATTAAGCATTGGTTATATCGAGTTTTCGGGTAAAGAGTTGGAAGATGATTTAATTAAAGGTACAGATATAGAGATTGAATTAGAAGTAACCGAGTCCAGAGACTTAAAAATAAATGTTTATTTACAAGCTTGCGATCAAGAATTTAAAAATGTATTTAGCCAGTCAGAACGTGCTATAAGTATTAGTAAGATTAACATGGAAATAAATGCAGTATTGTCTGAGGTAGAACATTTGATAACAGAGCAAGTCGAAAATGAAAATTTTGAATATTCTAATACTTTAGAACAAATACGAGTTGGTTTAATTGAAATACAGATTGAAACCACGTTGCTTGATGATAATGATGTGTCTGATCAAAAATATCAACTGGATGATAAAAAGCGAAAGTTAATTCAAGCGTTTGATACTTTAACAAGAAACAAAGTTATAGCTTTAGAAATAGAAGAGTATAAGTTGTCTAAAGAAGGTATAGAGTGGGAAATTAATAAAGACGAAAACGAGAAATACAGACCCAAATATCTTAAAGTTATAGCTAATGAAAAGGAGGTTGTTAACTCTGGAGATAAATATTTGCTTAGAGCCAAAATTAAAGAACTTGATGTTTTATATAATTCTATAATTCAATCTAGCGATGAAAACTTTATTGGTTATTATTTAGGATTAAAGTATAGCTCAGAATTTGAAAACAAGAAAAAAGCAGTGCAGTTAATTAAGGAAGGTGATCAAGTACTAGAGCGTAAGGATTATACGTCATTAAAACACATAGTTTATGCACTGTATGCTTTACTTCCAGATAGAGAAAAGGATAAACAAAAACTATTTAAAGACGATAGCAAAACAGGGTTGCGTTAGTTGTGTTTTTTCTTGTACCAATTAGTGTAAATTTTATCAATATTAATACCATTTAAATTAATGTTCTTGCTGTCAATTACATCTAATTTACTGGTGTCTTTTATTTTAATATCAGAATTAATTACACTTTTTTCGTAAATACTTAACTTATAAGGAAGCACGTTAATTTCATGATTTAATTTTGGTCCAATAGTTTTGACGACATAAAGTTTAGATAATTCCGCATCATTTTTAAAATGAGAAAAGTTATCGACTACAAATCCATTTCCAGTATAAAATAGTAATGAATCTTCAGGTTTTAAATTAATGTAAATTTTTTCGTCTTTTGGTATGTAAATCGATTGATCAATCCCTTTTTGAAGTTTAAATACTATTAAATCTTTACTACTGCTGTTTCTAACCAAGCTGTATTCGGTATTATTTGCTACACCATAACGATAAGCTTCAATCTTATTAAAGGTTTTAGGATATGGGTTCGTAAATTCATTTAATTTACTAGGTGTACTATTGTCTATTTCTGGTTCTTTTCTATTAGTTTTTAATTTCAAAGAATAAATAAATCTAGTATGATCTTTTGCTTTATGCTTACTATTACCATCAGGTAATGTTATCTTCTCACTACTAATTATAGGTTCATTGTTTATTTTTGTTTCAACTACATCCTGAGTTGCTAAGGTTTCTTTTAGTGGTAAGTCTATCTTTTTTTGATAGTCTTGACGCTGTTTAATTTTTCTAACAGCTTCAAATAATTCTTGATTATCAATATTAATGCGTGAATCATTTCGATTGGAGCTATTAATTCCTAATGAGGCAAGTCTAATAATAATAAGTATAAAGACTACAATGCTCCAAATTCCGACTGTTGTTCCAGATTTGGATTTACCAGTAGTCTTATAAGCATATGGTTTTGCAATTTCTGCATTAGAAGTTAATATATCCTTTAGCATATAACTTGATACCTCCAATACTCCAAAAGCAACCATCGTTTTAGCAGCAAAATTAAAGTTAGAATCATTTACATTTTTTCGTTTAGAATTGTAGGTATCTATGATTACTGAATTTAAGTCATTAACCTCCTCTGTAAACGAATTTGGATATTGACTCAAGCAATTTATAAAGTTTCTATTTGTAATGTATCCTACAGGAGTATGAGATAATTCTAATCGGTTATTTTGAATATAAACTGTAGCAAAATTTAGTTTAGCACTAAAAAAGTTGATAATAATTTGTTCAATCTCTTCAGTAAATAATTTATAGTTTTTTATAACATTGAACAGTAATATGTATTTGCCTTTATTTAGTGTTTCGGTTAAAAACGGTTTAAGATGCGCTCTAAAATATGGCGCTAAAAAATGTTTTAATTCATAAAGGTCTTCTATGTTATCCTCATAAAGATTAATCGAGCTTTGTGAAATGTTACTATAGTTTCCGCTAATTATTTGTTTTAACCAATCGTGTAGTTCAATAAAAATATGATGTTTTCTTATCGTTTCATCCTTAAGCTGATCAATTAATAGGGCTAATTCTCCAAGGTTACTTGTATTATTTAGTACAGCATTAGCTTTTAATTGCTTTTGTAGTCTAATTATTTTAGCGTCATCTAAGGTAATAATAGCATTAAAATCTATACCTAATTGATCGATTATAGAGATGTATTTCAAATTTGGAGTGTATTTGTTTCCAAAAATATTAAAATTTTTATAAAAAGTTATTTTGTTAGGGACTATATATTAATGAGTTAATTTTTAAATTTAAAAAATGTTGTTTTTTTTTGAATAAAAGGTTTTGAGATGTCAAAAACTAATGTATATTTGCACACCTAATAAATAGGGCGACTAGCTCAGTTGGTTCAGAGCACTTGGTTTACACCCAAGGGGTCAGGGGTTCGAATCCCTTGTCGCCCACAAAAAATCCAGAACTTAGTTTTGGATTTTTTTATGTTATTATTTGATATGGAATTTTGTTTTTAATCAAAATCTAACATATATTTGCAAACCTATTATTAGGGCGACTAGCTCAGTTGGTTCAGAGCACTTGGTTTACACCCAAGGGGTCAGGGGTTCGAATCCCTTGTCGCCCACAAAAAAATCCGAAACATTTGTTTCGGATTTTTTTATTTATAATAATTCTAATACGCGTTCCAAAGCCATTCCTCTAGAGCCTTTTATTAATAACGCACTGTCTTTAATTGTTTTGTAATTGTTTTTAAAATCTTCAAAGGATTTATATTGTTCTACATTGGTTTGATTTGATTTAGTTTTGTAAAAATTTTCACCAATTAAAATTACTTTATTAATATCTAAATCAGTTAATAGGTTTACTATATTTTGATGTTCTGCAGCAGCAGAAATCCCTAATTCAAACATGTCTCCTAATATTGCTATTTTGTTTTTAGCGTTATGGATGCTAAAGTTATTTAATGCCACGTCCATACTAGATGGATTAGCATTATAGGCATCTAGAATAATGGTGTTACTGTCTTTGTCAATTATTTGAGACCTATTATTTGTTGGCACATAGGTTTTAATTGCATTTTGTATTTGATGTATCGTCAACTTAAAATGTCTACCAATTGTACAAGCTGCACATAAATTAGTGTAATTGTATGTGCCTATTAAATTAGAGTTGATAACCTTGTCTTCTGTTTTAAACGAAACAAATGGATTGGTGTCTAATAAGGTGTAATTGTAATTGTTTGTTGTATTATCGTTGAAACCTATCTTATTATTATAAGTACCCAGTTTATCTTTTTGAATAGGGTCCTCAGCATTAAAAAATATTTGTTTGTTATTGCTTATCAAATACTCATACATTTCACTTTTACCTTCAATAACGCCATCAATTCCTCCAAAGCCTTCTAAGTGTGCTTTACCAAAGTTGGTAATGTATCCATAATCAGGTTTAGCTATGTTACATAAAAAAGCAATTTCTTTTTTATGATTTGCTCCCATTTCAACAATACCAATTTCAGTATTTTTATCCATTGATAGTAATGTTAAAGGTACACCAATTTGATTATTTAGGTTACCTATGGTTGCTGTAGTATTATATTTTTGAGATATTACTGCATTAATAAGCTCCTTGGTTGTTGTTTTTCCGTTACTTCCAGTTAAGGCAATGATTTTTAAACCTAGGAAATCCCTATGGTATGTGGCTAACTCTTGCAGTGTCTTTAGACTATTTTTTACTAAAATAGTATTATCTGTAGTCTTATACTTAGGGTCGTCTATAATAGCATATTTAGCGCCTTTATTTAAAGCTTCGGTTGCAAAGGTATTACCATTAAAATTTTCTCCGCTTAAAGCGAAAAACATACAATTATCTTTTACTTTTCTAGTGTCTGTACTTATGGATGTACAGGATAAAAAAAGTTGGTGTAATGCGTCTATTTTCATGAAATAAAAGTATAAAAAAAGTCCTAACAAATGTTAGGACTTTTTAATATATTAAAAATAATATTTTTAGTTTTTAGACTTACGTGTTCCTTTAGATTTAGAACCAACTCTAGACATTGCACATCTAAACCCAATATAGTCTGTTGCCATATTTTGTGGGTAATAACGTCTTTGTGCAGGATCTAACCAGTATTCTCTATCTTTCCATGATCCTCCTTTGTAAACTCTTACCTCATCGTTTATTAAAGAGGTACGTTTGTTAGATTTGTCATACTCTCTGATCATATTTCCTGAAGAATCCATTTCTATGTTATGCTTAGGTGCATTGTACATTTTACGTGTAGAAGCATCTTCGTTAGCTTCTCCTTCATCATCTCCAAATCTATCAGCGTAGTATCTTGAAGATTGTGAGTCACCATCTCTAAAGTTACGGTTGTCACTTCTATCAAAGTTCGTTCTTAAGTAAGTTTCTTCTTCGTCTATTGGTTGTGTAGCAATTTCTCCTGGTAAATCTCTAGGTACTACTTTTCCGTTTGGAAGTGTATCAAAAACAATTTCGTCGGTAGTTACAATTTTAACTGTACCATCATCGTTGATTGCATTTTTAGTATAAACGTTACCTCTATAATAGTTAAAGTCGTTAAACTCATCATCTACTATTGGTCTGTAAACATCGGCAACCCATTCTGCAACGTTTCCAGCCATATCATATAAACCGTAATCATTAGGAGCGTAAGATTTAACTTGAGCAGTAATATCTGCACCATCGTCAGACCATCCTGCAATTCCACCATAATCACCTTTACCTTGTTTAAAGTTGGCTAATTGGTCTCCTTTTATTTTACGACTTCCAGAACGAGTGTACTGTCCATCCCATGGATATTTTTTACGACCTCTGTAGACGTTGTAGCTTCTTATTTCTGATAATCCTAAAGCAGCATATTCCCATTCCGTTTCAGTAGGTAGTCTGTATTTAGGAGATATAATACCTGTTTCTCTTGATGCAAAAACATTAATTTCGTCACCTGCAGCATTAGTTTGAGGTTTAAGTTTTCCTCCTTTTATAATGTCTTCATTACCACCAAATGTTTGTGTTGGAGCATTGATGTAAGTATCTGTACTAAAATTAGCATCTGCAGTAGCTTCTAATTGGCTTCCTTGCTTTAAGTAACCATCTTGTTGTAAGTAAAGCTCATTTACACGATCAGTTCTCCAGTTAGCAAACTCAACAGCTTGAATCCAACTTACTCCAACCACAGGATATTCTCCGTAACCTGGATGACGTAAGTAGTTTTCTGTCATAACTTCATTGTAACCTAAGCGGTTTCTCCAAACTAACGTGTCAGGTAAAACACCATTGTAGATAGCTCTGAAATTTTCTTCTTCAGGTGGATATGTTCTTTTAATCCAGTCTAAATATTCTAAATACATTTTATTAGTTACTTCAGTTTCGTCCATATAAAAAGACTGAACGTGTTGTTGATTAGGAGTATTATTCCAATCATGCATAACGTCGTCTTGGACTCTACCCATTGTAAAAGTTCCACCTTCTACAAAAACTAATCCTGGAGCAGTTTCTTGTTCTTTAAATTTGGTATTGTATTGAAAACCACCATCTTTAGAGTTAATCTGCCATCCAGTAGCTCTTGAGGTATTACTACCGCTACCAGATCTTTTACAACCAACCAAGGTCAAAGAAATCGCTAAAACGAATAACAACCTTGATACAATTACTTTTTTCATATTCATGCGTTTATGTAAGCTAATAATGTTTTTTTGGAGTCGCAATATAATAATTAAACCCAACAAAACAACATAAAATGTTATTTTTGAGTAAAATTTAAATGCATTTCATCCTATTTTTTTACGTTACATCGATATTAAATTTGCTTTTAATCGATGTTTTGGAACTGTATAACGCAGGTTATTAAAAATTATTATCGTAATTTTGACTTGTTTTTATGAAATTATTAAGATTTAAGTAATATCATTTAAAATAAGACGTTATTAATGCAATGAAAAAGATTTTATTAGTACTACTAGTACTCTACCTAACGCCAATATTTTCACAAGAAAAAAAGTTTAACTTAGCATGGGATAATACCCAAACTTATGCTACAGATAGTTATTCTTTAAATATACCTACGTTTTCACCTTCTAAAAACTTCTCTTTTGATTTGTCAGAAGGTTTGCAGTTTGTTGAGCAATGGATTGTAAATGGTTTTGTTGCCGAAAACTCTATTGAAGTAACCAACGTTAATTATCTTCCTATTGCTAGAGAAGATTTAAAGGATGTTAACCTTTCCACAATACCAACAACATTACAATTTTCTTTAAAAAATGGAGCTGCTAGAACTACTAATTATGCTGTTTTTACTTTAAGTCCTATTGTAAGAGAAGGTAATAATTATAAGAAGGTAACTAGCTTTACTATTAAGTATAATAACGCAGCAACTAGTAATAGTAGCAGACTAAACAATTCTCAAGTTATCACAAATTCTGTTTTGAATAGTGGTGAATGGTATAAGTTTGAAATACCTAAAACTGGTGTTTTTAAGCTTTCAAAGTCGTTTTTAAATCAAATGGGAATTAACGTCTCTAGTTTTGATCCAAGAAATTTAAAAATTTATGGAAATGGAGGTATGATGATGCCTTTTTCAAATAGTGCTAATTTTCCTTTTGATCCCACTGAAAATGCTATTAAAGTAGTAGGTGAGGAAGATGGTGTTTTTAATGACAACGATTATGTGTTGTTTTATGCTGTCGGACCTTCTGCAAATGTTTCGGATAGTAACATTAATACTAATATTAATCCGTATACCAATAAAGCGGTTTACTATCTTAATATTAGTTCTGGACAAGGTAAAAGGATCCAAAATTTTAGTCAGGCAACAGGTACTCCGGATTTAGTAGTAAATACCTTTCAAGATTATAAGTTTCATGAAGTAGATGAAACGAATATAATTTTTGTTGGAAGACGATGGTTTGGTGAGCGTTTTGGAGTAGAAAACTCGCAATCCTTTAATTTTGATTTTCCTAATTTAGTAACCTCTGTTCCTGTAAGTTTAAAAGTGGTTACAGTGTCTACTTCATCTAGTGCCAGTGGTTTTGCTTTGAGTGTAAATAGTAATGCAGTTGGTAATATATCCATGAATGCGACTAGTCCAATAGATGGGGTTTATGTAACAGGAGGTTCTTATCAAGGGACAACATCTGTGGCTAGCAATAGTGTAAACGTTACTTTGGATTTTAATAATCAAGGAAACCCTAGTGCGACCTCCTATTTAGATTATGTTGCTGTAGAAGCTACAAGAGCTTTAACTTTTAGCGGAAAACAATTTGTATTTAAAAATAATCAAACAGCGTCAACTGCAGGTGTAGCCAATTATGTGGTTTCTAACGCAGCTCAGGTACAAGAGGTTTGGGATGTAACTAATTTATATGATGTTTCTTCAATAAGTAATTCTGCAGCAGCAGGTACAATTAGTTTTAACGTACCAATGGGTAGTTTAAAAAAGTTTGTGACTGTTAGTTCTCAGGATTATTTTGAACCAAATTTGGCAAGTAGCAGTAGAGTAAATAATCAAAATTTAAAAGGAACCATATTTTTAAATAATCAAGGTAGCTTTCAGGATGTTGACTATTTAATGCTGACCACCAGTTCTCATTTGTCTCAAGCACAACGATTGGCGCAAATTAACAGAGAGAAAAATAATCTTAATGTAAAGGTTGTAATATTAGACCAAATTTATAACGAGTTTTCTAATGGTAATCCAGATATAGCAGGTATCAGGAATTTTGTAAAATATGTTTATGATAATGCTAGTACGCCAAATAATCGCGTAAAGTATTTATGCATTTTTGGAGATTCTTCATTTGACTATAAGGGTAGAATATCCGATAACACGTATAATTTTCCAACTTGGAATGCTTACAGCAGTTTTAACTTGTCAAATTCATTTATATCGGATGACTTTTATGCTTATTTAGATGCAAATGAAGGTAATATTGATGCCTACAATAATTCCCATAAATTAGATGTAGCAGTAGGTAGGATAGTGGCAGATACACCGCAACGCGCTAAAGAAATGGTAGATAAAATTGAAGTCTATTATTCAAAAGGAGCCTTAGGTAGTTGGCGTAATAATTTTGTAGTAATATCTGATGATGTCGATGAGGCTTGGGAAGCAACATTACAAGAAACAACAGACGAGATTGCAGATGAAGTTGCACAATTTAAACCTTTTATAAATGTAACTAAAATACACACGGACTCCTACCAACAAGAAGCATCTGCTGGAGGAGATAGATATCCAGAAGTAACAGAAGCTATTACTAATGCTATCGAAAAAGGAGCCATCATGGTTAATTATTTTGGGCATGGAGGAGAAGACGGTTTGGCTTTTGAACGTATTTTTCAAAAAGATGATGCTGAAGCTTTAAATAACGATTGTAAGCTAAATCTATTTGTAACAGTAACTTGTGAGTTTACAAGGTTTGATAACCCTTTAAGGGTAACTGCAGGAGAGTTAATTTATTGGAATAAATCCGCTGGAGCAATTGCGTTAGTAACCACTACAAGACAGATTTTTGTAACGGTAGGAAAAGACTTTAATAAGATTTTAAAAGAGTATTTATTCTCATACAGTACATTAGATACATATAGTGATTACGAATATCCATCTGTTGCAGAAGCACTAAGATTAGCTAAAAATGATCCCAATTTTTCTAACTCTCAAAAAAACTTAGCATTTTGTATTGGTGATCCAGCTCTAAAATTAGCATTTCCAGATCCAAACATTACACTTACTAAAATTAACGATGTGCCAATCACTCAAGATACAGATGTATTACAAGCATTAAGTTATGCTAAATTAGCAGGAGAAGTAACAGATGTAAATGGTAATGTGTTAACTAATTATAATGGAATCTTAACAACGACCATTTTTGATAAAGAAATTGAAAGAGAAACATTAGCGAATGATAATACTTACAATAGCACATCGCTAATTAAGCTAAATTATAAAACATTGGGATCTATTGTTTTTAGAGGTCAAGCCACTATTACTAATGGACAATTTGAATTTGATTTTATAGTTCCTAAAGATATTGGTATTCCTGTAGGAACCGGTAAAGTTAGTTTTTATGCAACCCAAAATAATACGTTAAACGATAAATCAGGTGCTAGTATCGAAACCGTTAAAATCGGTGGTATTAATCCTGATGCAGCAGAGGATAATATTGGACCAGTTATTACGTTGTTTATGAATGATGAGGCTTTTGTTTCTGGAGGAATTACCAACGAGTCGCCAACACTTATAGCTAAATTTCAGGATGAAAACGGAATAAATACCGCAAGTGGAATTGGTCACGATATTGTAGCTTTATTGGATGGTGACGAGGTTAATCCATACGTTTTAAATGACTATTACTTAACAGATGTTGACGATTATACAAGAGGGTCTTTAGGGTTTCCTTTCAGGAATCTAGAGCCAGGTTTACATACATTATCACTTAAAGCTTGGGACGTATATAATAATTCAGCTACAGCTGAAATCCAATTTGTAGTGTACAATGAAAACGAAAGTTTAGTTATTAATAACGTATTAAACTATCCAAATCCATTTGTTAATTACACCGAGTTTTGGTTTAGTCATAACAGCTCAGAGGTTTTAGATATCTCTGTGCAAATATTTACTATATCTGGTAAATTAGTAAAAACGCTAAATGGTCAAACATCATTAGTAGGCGGTAAAACAGTAAAATCTACTTCTAGAGACATTATTTGGGATGGTCGTGACGATTTTGGAGACAAAATAGGAAAAGGGACCTATGTTTATAAACTAAAAGTCCATTCTAAAAGCACCAATAAATCAGTAGAAAAAATAGAGAAACTTGTAATCCTCTAATAAAAAATTATATTTGTTAACTAAAATTGATTCATGAAAAATAAAATTTTAATAGCGATAGCTTTCTTTTTATCTCTTAAGGGTATTTCGCAAACGACTATTACTAACCCAAACGATACTAGAGTAATTACTACAGGAGTACCGTTTTTATTAATAGCTCCAGATGCTAGAGCAGCAGCAATGGGTGATATGGGTGTTGCAACCTCTCCAGACGCATTCTCTCAGCAATGGAATTCTGCAAAATATGTGTTTTCAGAAACAAAATCTGGTGTTGCTATAAGTTACACACCTTATTTAAGTAAGTTAGTAAACGATATCTTTTTAGGTAACGTAACTTATTTTAATAGACTAAATGATAATAGTGCTTTTGCAGCTAGTTTTAAATATTTCTCTTTAGGTGATATCGAGTTTGTTCAGGACGAGTTTTCTGAAGCGTTGGTACAAAGACCAAACGAGTTTACAGTAGATGTATCTTATGCCTTACGATTAAGCGATCAATTCGGGATGTCTGTAGCTATGCGTTATTTGCAATCTGATCTAAAACTTAATATTGGAGATAATGATACTAAAGCAGCAAGCACATTTGGTGTAGATATTTCAGGATATTATCAAAGTGAAGAGCAAGCCTATAACGATTTTAATGGTCGTTGGAGAGGTGGATTTGCTATCCAGAATTTAGGTCCAAAATTTAAGTATGATGAAGCTGGTCAAGATAATTTCCAACCAACTAATTTAAGATTAGGAGCAGGTTTTGATTTTATATTAGATCAATATAATACTGTTGGAGTAACTGCAGAGTTTTCTAAGTTATTAGTGCCAACACCTCCTCTTTTAGGTTTTGATGATACTAATGAAGATGGTGTTCAGAATGCGGATGAGCCTACTTATATAGTATCTGGTGAAGATCCAGATGTGCCATTTTTATCTGGTGTGTTTCAATCTTTTGGAGATGCTCCAGGAGGTTTTAAAGAAGAATTACAAGAATTTACCTATGCCTTAGGTGCAGAGTATACTTATCAAGATTCATTTGCATTTAGAGCAGGATATTTTAATGAGCACGAAACAAAAGGTGCACGTAAATTTTTTGCATTAGGAGCAGGATTTAAATATAATGTTATAAATGTAGATTTATCATATTTATTCTCAGCCTCTCAAGTACAAAGTCCACTGGAAAGTACACTACGTTTTTCTTTAACCTTTAATTTAGGTGCAGGAACGTATGATGAGTATTAATTAGTAATAAATAAAACAACTTAAAAACTATTGTGAAAACAATAGTTTTTTTGTCTAAAATAGTTGCGTATATTTAAATTATGAAGGAAGTAAAAATTGAAACAACATTACAGGTATTTGATAATATTAGTGACGTCTCAGAAGATGTACAGTCATTAATGAGTAAAGCTTCAGAAGCTAGAAACAATGCCTATGCACCTTACTCAAAGTTTAGTGTAGGAGCAGCTTTATTACTAGATAACGGAGAAATTGTTACCGGAAGTAATCAAGAAAACGCCTCTTATCCATCAGGATTATGTGCAGAGCGTACAGCTATTTATTATGCTGGTGCAAAATATCCAAAAGCAAAATTTGTAAAAATGGCTATAATAGCTGGATCTCAAGTGCATCCAACCCTAACACCAATTCCACCATGTGGAGCTTGCAGACAAGCAATTGCAGAATACGAGGTGAAACAAGATATTCCAATCGAACTGTTTTTTATGGGAGAAACAGGCAAAGTAGTACGCTCAAATTCATTAGCAAACCTACTTCCGCTTATTTTTGATAAATCAGCACTGTAACTATATCGTTTTCGTAACAAAAATAACTATTTTCAGTTTTTTCATTAATAACTAAAGTGTTACTTTTGTTATTCGTTAAAAAAATACAAACGTCACCAATGCAAAAAGTAACAAAAGAAACGTATATAAAATGGTATGAAGACATGCTGTTTTGGAGAAAGTTTGAAGACAAGCTTGCAGCAGTCTACATTCAACAAAAAGTTAGAGGTTTTCTACACTTGTATAATGGGCAAGAAGCTGTGTTAGCAGGAGCTTTACATGCAATGGATTTAACCAAAGATAAAATGATAACTGCTTATCGTAACCACGTACAGCCAATTGGTATGGGTGTGGATCCTAAGCGTGTTATGGCAGAATTATTTGGTAAAGCAACCGGAACCTCTCAAGGTTTAGGTGGTTCTATGCATATATTTTCTAAAGAACACCGTTTTTATGGAGGTCATGGTATTGTTGGAGGACAAATTCCTTTAGGAGCAGGTATTGCTTTTGGAGACAAATATCATGGTGTTGATGGTGTAACCATATGTTGTTTTGGTGATGGTGCAGCTAGACAAGGGTCTTTACATGAGTCTTTTAACTTAGCAATGTTATGGAAGTTGCCAGTAGTTTTTGTTTGTGAAAACAACGGTTACGCAATGGGTACATCTGTAGAGCGTACAGCTAACCATACAGATATCTGGAAATTAGGTTTAGGTTATGAAATGCCTTGTGGACCTGTTGACGGAATGAATCCAATCAAAGTAGCAGAAGCATTTGACGAAGCTATACAACGTGCACGTCGTGGTGATGGACCAACATTTTTAGAGGTTAAAACGTATCGTTATAGAGGTCACTCTATGTCTGATGCACAACACTACAGAACTAAAGACGAAGTAGAAGAATACAAAAAATTAGATCCTATCACTCAGGTTAAACAAATCATTCTTGAAAATGAATATGCTACTGAAGCAGATATCAAAGTCATTGATAAACGAGTTAAGGCTCTAGTCGCTGATTGCGAGAAATTTGCGGAAGAATCACCATATCCAGAAAAAAATGTGATGTACGACGCTGTTTACGATCAAGAAGATTACCCATTTATAGACCACAAAATAAAATAAGCTATGGCAGAAATTATAAACATGCCACGTTTAAGTGACACCATGGAAGAAGGGACTGTCGCTGCTTGGTTAAAAAAAGTAGGAGATAAAATAGAAGAAGGAGATATTTTAGCTGAAATTGAAACCGATAAGGCGACGATGGAGTTTGAATCTTTTCATGAAGGGACTTTATTGCATATTGGTGTACATGAAGGTGAAACAACTAAAGTTGATCAACTTTTAGCCATTATAGGTGAAGAAGGAGAAGATATTTCGGGATTGCTAAATGGAAGTCAAGAAGAAGCAACTCAAGATGCTACTGAAGATAAAACAGAAGAAACAGCTTCTAATAATGAGGATGCTGCTTCAGAAGAACAAGATATTCCAGAAGGTGTTACAGTGGTGACAATGCCAAGGTTAAGTGACACCATGGAAGAAGGTACTGTAGCGACTTGGTTAAAAAAAGTTGGCGATGTAGTGGAAGAAGGTGATATCCTTGCAGAAATTGAAACCGATAAAGCTACTATGGAGTTTGAATCGTTCCAGTCTGGTACATTATTATATATCGGATTAGAAGAAGGTGACTCTGCTAAAGTAGATGCATTATTAGCAATTATTGGACCTGAAGGGACTGATGTTTCTGGTATAGCTAAAAACTTTAAAGTATCAGGTAGTGATACTAAAACAGACGATAAGCTAAAAGAAGCACCTAAAAAGGATGCACCTAAGCTAGAGGCTAAACAAGATAATAAACCAGCAGTAACTGCTCAAGCAGAAACATCTAACACGTCTACAGGTCGTATATTTGTATCGCCTTTAGCTAAAAAAATGGCTGAAGAAAAAGGGATTACTTTATCTCTTGTAAAAGGATCTGGAGAAAACGGACGTATTGTTAAACGCGATATCGAAAACTTTACACCAGCTGCAGCAGCACAATCATCTGCGCCAGTTGCTAAATTTGTTGCTTCAGGCCAAGAGGATTTTGATGAGAAACCAAACTCTCAAATGCGTAAAGCAATTGCTAAAAACTTAGCTAAATCTAAGTTTTCTGCCCCACATTACTATTTAAATGTAGAGTTTGATATGGACAATGCTATGGCGTTTAGAGCTCAGTATAATTCAATTCCAGACGTTAAAATTTCTTTTAATGATATGATTGTTAAAGCATGTGCTTTAGCATTACGTCAGCATCCACAAGTTAACTCGCAGTGGTTTGACGATAAAATGAGATTAAATAATCACGTTCATATTGGAGTAGCAGTAGCTGTTGAAGATGGATTGTTAGTACCAGTTGTTAAGTTTGCAAATGAGCAGTCTTTACCACAAATTGGAGCAGCAGTTAAAGATTATGCAGGTCGTGCTAGAAATAAAAAACTATCATTAGATGAGATGGAAGGTAGTACTTTTACTATTTCTAATTTAGGGATGTTTGGTATAGAGAGTTTTACGTCTATCATCAATCAACCTAACTCAGCAATACTTTCAGTAGGAGCAATAGTTCAAAAACCAGTAGTAAAAAATGGTCAAGTGGTACCAGGAAATACTATGAAGTTAACGTTGGCTTGTGATCACAGAACTGTAGATGGAGCTACAGGAGCACAATTCTTACAAACATTAAAAGGGTATATTGAAAATCCAGTAACGATGTTAGTATAAGGTTTTGCGATAACAAAAATTTAAATTATATAAAATCCCATTTCAATATATTTGATTTGGGATTTTTTTATCTTTAAACTAAAATCAAACTAAATATGAAAAAAATATTATTAGTATGCGCATTAGCTGTAATGGTTAATGCTTGTAAAACAAAAGTTGATACGACTACTTCAGATCCAAAAGATTATACTGTTACTACCCAAGAAATTGAAGATATTGTAACTTTTTTGGCATCTGACGATCTAAAAGGAAGAAATACAGGAACAGAAGGTATTGGTGAAGCAGCAAACTATGTTGAGTCTAAGTTTAATGCTTATGGTATTACGCCTTTTTTTGATACCTATCGTGACAATTTTAAAGTAGGTGATTTAAACGCTTACAATGTGGTTGGCTATTTAGAAGGTAATGATGCTACATTAAAAAATGAATTTATTGTAATTGGAGCACATTATGACCATATAGGTCAAAGTAAAACGGTTGCAAATGACAGTATAGCTAATGGAGCTAATGATAATGCAGCTGGAACTAGTGGTGTTTTAGCCTTAGCAAAATATTTTGGTGCTAAAAAGACTAATAAAAGAAGCTTACTTTTTGTAACTTTTTCTGCGGAAGAAAAAGGATTGTTAGGTTCTGCGCATTTAGCAAAGCGATTAAAACAAGATAATTTTAATATGTACACAATGATTAATCTTGAAATGATTGGTGTGCCTTTTAAAGACAGAGATTACATTGCATTTGTTACAGGTTTTGACAAGTCTAATATAGCACAAAAAATTAATGAATATTCTGGTACTAAAGTAGTCGGTTATTCAGAGATTGCTGCTAAGTATAATCTATTTAGACAGTCAGATAATTATGCTTTTTACAAAGAGTTCAACTTACCATGTCATACGATCTCTTCATGTGATTTATCTAATTACGACTATTATCACCATGTAGATGATGAAGCAGATAAGTTAGATTACAATCATATGGTACAATTAATTAATAGTATTATTCCAGGTATTGAAAAAATGAGTAATACACCAACAAAAGAAATTACATTAAATGAAAATTAAAAATATAATTATAACAGGAACTAGTCGTGGTATTGGGTTTGAATTAGTACACATTTTTGCTAATCAAGGCCATAACGTTTTAGCATTGTCTAGAAATGCACAACCTGTAAATAACCTTCATTTTGATAATATAACCTCCTTTTCGTTTGATTTAGGTAATACTGAAGATTATAAAAAAGTAAATACTTTTATTAATGATAATTGGAAACAAGTAGATATTTTAATCAATAATGCAGGAGCTGTTTTAAATAAACCTTTTGCAGAAACAAGCATGTACGAATTTGAAAACATCTATAAAACAAACGTGTTTGGTGTTGCCGAAATGACAAGGACTGTTTTACCTTATATGAATAAAGATAGTCATGTTATTACAGTTAGCTCAATGGGAGGCGTACAGGGTAGTATGAAGTTTGCAGGACTCTCAGCATATAGCTCAAGTAAAGGAGCTGTTATTACGCTTACTGAGCTGTTAGCTGAGGAGTATAAAGAAACTGGACCTTCATTTAACGTGTTAGCGTTAGGAGCTGTGCAGACTGAAATGTTAGAAGAAGCATTTCCAGGTTATCAAGCACCAACTACAGCTAAGCAAATGGCAGATTATATGGCTAATTTTGCATTAACTGGACATAAATTATACAACGGTAAACTGTTACAGGTTTCCAACTCCACACCATAAAAAAAAAACTACACCATATAAAAATGGCTGACTTAATTAAAAGTCAGCCATTTTTTTAAATATAATACTTGTATTACACACGTTCTAATGCAGCATAGGCTTCAGCACTTGAAAACTTATCTTCAGAAAAGATATTGTATTCTAAAACCTTAATGACTTGCATTAATTGATTAAAATCTTTCTTTTTATAGACGTCTTTTAAGCTGTCATGAACTTTAAAAAACATTTCTGATTTTTGGTTCTCAGCATTGGTTCCGTAAAAAAATAAGATTTCGTTTTTTTTAGGTTTAAAAAAATTATAATCATCCACAATGCTAGCGGTTTCATTATGATATATTTTTATATAGACTTTTTCAGTGTCAATAACATGGTCTAGATTTAAATCTTTTGGTTGTAATCTATATCTAGTGACTTGTAGATAGTCGATAGAATTTGCAGTTTCAACGTTATTTTGCTGAGCTTGTAATGTACTTAGGGAAAGCACAAACAAGAGAATAAGGGAAAATCTCATAGTTGCTATTAATCAGTTAGGTGTAAAGGGAATGCTATTAATATACTACTAAGAAAAGATATTTTTAATTATAAAACAAATTTTTCTATTGTTTAATCGTAAATTTTTAACATTTAATCTAAATTATTAATAGTATTTAGTTGATTTATGTTGGATATCGATGTTTTTATCCTTTTATTAAATCCTTATTATCAGGGATTGATTATTAAGCGCGTCGCTATAAAAACCAATTTTAAGTCATTATAATTTTAATGTAGTTTCAATATTGTCTTATATATTTTAGTATAACGTTCTCCAAATGTATCAATTACAATAGCAGCAGCTAGATGGATCATTAAAGCTGTAAATATGCCAAAATAGATGGGTTTAAGGTTAATCTTAGATAACACAATAGCTAAGGGTATAAATGTTATGGCATAAATTAATTTAAGGATAAAAAAGGCTTTCAGGTTTTTATCCACAACTATTTTGTCAGTCTTTAAATAGTTGTCTTTATTAATTATAAATTGTTCTATTTTTTTATTCACGTTATTTTGATTGTTTATTAAAAAGTAACCAGTTATAAATAATCCAGCTTCTATTAATCCAATGATTAACATGGTAATCGCAAAGACTTTAAATTGTGGTTTGTTAACGTAAAAAATTATACTAGTTGTAATAGATAATAAGCCTATAATTACTGCGCTTAAGCCAAGTAAACGCTCACTTTGTAAATACTGTTGTACAAATTCTATAAGGTGGTTTTTAAGATTTCAATTTACTTATTTTTTAAATGCTTTTCTTTTTAAATTAATTTACTTTTGTGAAAAATTTTAATATGCATCAAACAACAAATACAATTTTAATGATTCGTCCTGTAAATTTTAGGATGAATGAGCAAACAGCAGTAAATAATTATTTTCAAGAGGATTTAGCTCTTAAAAATGTCGAAATAAATAAAAAAGCTCAAGACGAGTTTGATGCTTATGTAGACAAACTTAGAGCTGTAGGTGTAAATGTAATTGTGATAGATGATAAGGCTTCTTTGGATACTCCAGACTCTATTTTTCCAAACAATTGGGTAAGTTTTCATGAAAATGGTGACATCGCTATGTATCCTATGTTTGCTGAAAATAGAAGAAGAGAAAGACGCGAAGATGTGTTTTTAAGATTAGAACAAGAAGGTTTTAAAATTAATAATATTATAGATTACACATCTGCAGAGGACGAAGGGCTATTTTTAGAAGGTACCGGAAGTTTATTGTTAGATCGTGTAAACGAGATTGCTTATTGCGCATTATCACCAAGAGCTGATGAGGATTTATTTATTGAGTTTTGCGAAGATTTTGAATACACACCAGTCGTTTTTACTGCAAATCAAACGGTTGATGGTAAGCGCTTACCAATTTATCATACTAACGTGATGATGTGTTTAGCAGAGACTTTTGCTGTCATATGTTTAGACACTATTGATGATAAAAAAGAACGCAAAAATGTGGTGAGTAACTTAGAGAAAAACAACAAAAAAGTTATTAAAATTACTGAAGCACAAATGCACCAATTTGCTGGTAACATGTTGCAAGTTAAAGGTAAGGATGATAAACTTTATTTAGTGATGAGCCAAGCTGCTCACGACAGTTTAACGCCAACGCAAATACAATTAATTGAAGCACACTGTCCAATATTATCAAGTAGTTTAGAAACTATTGAGACTTGTGGAGGTGGTAGCGCTCGCTGTATGATGGCTGAGGTGTTTCTACCAAAGGTGTAGTTTCAGTATCACTTAAATTATCAATTCTACTTTTAGGGAGTTCTATATAAAAAGTGCTCCCTATATTTAGTTCGCTTTCCACCCAAATTTTACCATTGTTTAAGTCTACTAACTCTCGGCATATTGTTAGTCCCAATCCAGTACCTTTTTCTTTGTTGGTACCTCTAGTGGTAAATGTATTGTTACCAAAAAGTTTGCTTTGGTTTTCTTTTGTAATACCAACACCTGTATCTTCAATGCTAATAATAGACTTACCATTACTAATTTGGTTGGTAATTGTAATAAGGTCGCCTCTGTTGCAAAACTTAACAGCATTAGCTAATAGGTTTTGTATTACAATTTCTATCATGCTTCGATCTGCATAAACAAAATCGCGTAATGTTTTATCAATTAGTTTGACACCTTTAGCATCAAATTTTTGATCCATAAGTTTTACCTTCTCTGCAAATACTTCTTGAATATCAAATAAGGTTGGTTTTGGCTCTAAAGACTGCATTTGAGACTTAGACCAGTTTAATAGATTAAATAGTAGTAGTGATGCGTTATTAGCGTTTTCGCTTAGTTCTGGTAATAAACTATGAAATTCGTCTTGCGTTAGCTGTCCTTCTTTTAATAAATCAATAAACCCTTTAGTAGAGGTTAACGAGTCTTTTAAATCGTGAGAGACTATGGAAAACAATTTGTCTTTAACCTTATTAATGTTTTCTAGATGCTTACTTTGCTCTAAAATAGCTTCGTTTTGCAACTCTATTTTTTTATTCTTAGCCTCTAGCTCTCTGGTATATTTTAATCTATTATTTCGTTTTAAATAAAACAGGACAAAAAAGGTTAAGACCACAGCAAAAGCAGCTAGTAGTGCGTAAAAGATTAGTTTAAATTTGTCATATTTTTTCTTGCTAACAACCGTATCATTGGTGGTAACAGGTAAAATTATATTATCCACTTCAGCAGTAGTACCATCTAAGGTATCTATTTTTATAATTGCCGATTTTTTATTGTTTTCAGCATCTATTTTTTCCTTTAAACTATAATATTGGCTTTGCCACACATAAGCATTATCAAAGTCGCCTTTAATACTGTCTAACGTGTTCATTAATCTATAATTTTTAAGTAATTGCTCATCATTGTTTAATAAGCGACTTAAATTGGAAGCCTCCAATAATTGTTCCTGTGCAGTACTTAAACGGTTTTGTTTTAGGTATAATTCGCCTAAACTATTTAAAGCAATCAATACACCTTCTTGGTTATCAAAACGTCTGTTCAGGTTAATGGATTCTAATAAATATCTTGCAGACGTTTTATAATCCTTACCCATTAAATATGCATTACCTAAATAAGGTAAAATGTTTGCTCTAGTGGTTTCGTCATTATTGCCAGCATAACCCAAAGCACTTTCGTAATAACTAATGGCTTGGTTATAATTTTTATTAGAAGTATAAATATCTCCTAGTTTTTTATTGGTAGCAATAAGTCCTTTAATATTATTAATTTTATTATCGACCTCTATTTTTTTTATGTTGTAGGTAATTGCTTTGTCTAAAACATTGGCGTTTTGGTAGGCATTAGCAAGACTTTCATAATTGGTAGATAAATCATTAAAAAGCGATCGTTTTTCTAACTCTTGTATCGCAGACAACGCATAGTTTAAACCAACTTTGTAGTTACCATTTTCAATTTCTATAAAGCCAAGATCACTATTTATTTTAGCAACAGTAATGGTGTCTTTAATAATGGTAAATAACGTTTTAGCGTTTTTAAATTCGCCAACAGCCATTTGGTATTGTCCTTCTTGATAATGGATTTTAGCTTTGTAGTATGTAATTTCAGCCAATCCTTTTTTGTAGTCTAAGTCTTTAGCTAGTTTTTCACTTTGCTTAATAAACTTTAATGCTTTGCTGTAATCTTCGGTTTTAAAAAGTAATTTAATAATACTAACCGACGTATCCACTTTAGAGATATCAGGATCCTGATAAGCTAATTGAATAGTCAAGCTTTCCAGCTCTTCTTCTTGCGAAAAGCCAAAAGCTAAATTTAGTAGGCATAAAAGGACAATCAGTCGCTTCATTTAAATATACAGCATTACAACAAATGTAAGATAAATTGCACATAAAAGCAATCTAACCGCAATTAGGGTAATGACTTAATAGTTAGTTTGATTACAGAAGAAACTGGAGGGATTTTTCTTCGAGGGTTAAAAATGATTATTAAAATGCTGATATCATAATTTTTAAGTGGTAATGCCAAAAAATTAGACTAACGGTATTTTTATTATTTTTAGACTTACTTGGCATATATAATAACAATTATGTTAAAGTTGTATTTTACTTTTTTTAATCCAATACTCCAAGCTAATAAGGATAACAAAAAGCCATAGTTTATGCTCAATAAATGCTATATTTGCCCTTTCAAAAAATATAATCAATGAGCCTTCAAAACATCTTAGAGCAACACGTTAAACAAGCCTTTAAATCCGTTTATAGCGCAGATTTAGAAACTGTAGAATTCCAAGCAACACGTAAAGAATTTGCAGGAGATATTACAGTAGTTGTATTTCCTATGTTAAGGGTTGTAAAAGGTAATCCTGTGCAAATAGGTGAGGCTATTGGTAATTATTTGGTGGACAATGTCTCAGAAGTAGAAGGGTTTAACGTTGTAAAAGGCTTTTTAAATCTAGAGATTCAGGCATCCTATTTTGTAAATTATTTTAATACTATTAAGGATCAAGACACGTTTGGTTTTGTTAACGCTTGCGCGGAAAATAAAGCCGTAATGGTAGAGTATTCTTCGCCAAATACAAACAAACCATTACACCTTGGTCACATCCGAAACAACTTATTAGGATACAGTGTTGCCGAAATTTTAAAGGCGTCTGGAAAAAAAGTATACAAAACACAAATTATAAACGACAGAGGAATACATATTTGTAAAAGTATGTTAGCTTGGCAACGTTTTGGTCATGGTGAAACACCAGAATCTACTGGTTTAAAAGGCGATAAATTAGTAGGTAACTACTACGTTAAGTTTGACCAAGAATACAAAAAAGAAATTGCAGCGTTAATAGCAGAAGGTAAAACCGAAGACGACGCTAAAAAAGAAGCGCCAATTTTAGTAGCAGCACAACAAATGCTACAACAATGGGAAGCTGGAGATAAAGACGTTGTTGCTTTATGGCAAACCATGAACGGTTGGGTATATAAAGGTTTTGAACAAACGTATACTAACTTAGGTGTAGATTTTGATAACTTATATTATGAAAGTCAAACCTACCTTTTAGGAAAAGAGTTTGTTGCCGAAGGTTTAAAATCTGGCGTGTTCTTTAAAAAAGAAGATGGATCTGTTTGGTGCGATTTAACAGCAGATGGATTAGACGAAAAAATTGTATTACGTTCTGACGGAACAGCAGTTTACATGACCCAAGATATTGGGACAGCTATCCAACGTGTTAAGGATTATCCAGATGTTGGTGGTATGGTGTATACTGTTGGTAATGAGCAAGAATACCACTTTCAAGTTCTGTTTTTAATTATTAAAAAACTAGGCTTTGATTGGGCTAAAAACCTATTTCATTTAAGTTACGGAATGGTAGATTTACCTTCTGGAAAAATGAAAAGTAGAGAAGGTACAGTTGTAGATGCTGACGATTTAATTGTCGAAATGGCTGACACAGCACAAACCATCTCTGAGGATTTAGGTAAGCTAGACGGTTATACAGATCAAGAAAAAGCAGACCTTTATAAAACGATTGGTTTAGGTGCTTTAAAATATTACATTTTAAAAGTAGATCCTAAAAAACGTATTTTATTTGATCCAAAAGAGTCTATCGATTTTCAGGGTAATACAGGACCTTTTATACAATATACGTACGCTAGAATCCAATCTATACTGCGTAAGGCTAATATCACAGAGACTATCACGCTAAGTGCAGATCAAGTGACTTTGGACGACAAGGAGCGTGAGTTAATCAAGCAATTACAATTGTTTCCAGAGGTAATACAGCAAGCAGCAACAAACCACAGTCCTGCGTTAATTGCTAATTATACTTACGACTTGGTAAAAGCCTTTAATAGTTTTTATCAAAACGTATCTATACTTGGTGCAGATACACAAAACGAAATTATATTTAGAGTACAGTTATCCAAAACCGTAGCAAACACTATAAAAAATGCATTTAGCTTATTAGGCGTTGCAGTGCCAGAGCGCATGTAAGCTTAATACTTTACTATATAAAAAAACGCTTTCAAGTATTTGAAAGCGTTTTTTTATGATTTTTCTTTCTTTTTACTTATTTTAAAGTAATACGTTGTAGACTTTTAGTCGTTATTATACGTGTAAGTATATAATGTGATATCCCCTTCTTCGCTTTCTTGAATTGTTCTTGGGTAATCAAAACTAGTATAAGTCATAGTATACGTATAGTTTTCACTATCTAAAGTTTGATTATATACTACCTGTTCGCTAGTGCGATTATTTAATGTGAAATTAGTAGCATAACCATTTTCAGATTCAATGGTTACCAATACATCTCTTACATCTATATTTTTAAATACGCCATTTTTAGAGTCATAATTAAAAGTAGTCGTGTAATATGTTCCGTCTGTAGAGTTTACTACATTACCATTGCTAACTGTAGTGGTAGAAGGTGTTGCGCCAGCAGAAGTTGTTGAGGTTTGTGTAATTACAGAGTTATCTGAATTGTAAGTTTGGCTATACTCATATATACCTACGCCAATAATATTGGTTGAAATTGTTTCAACACGTCCTTGAGCGTCGTACGTATAGGATTCTAGGATTTCAGCATTAGAATCCTCGTAGTAATTAATAGCGCTTAATTTATTATCTGTATAAACATAATCTGTATAATAACCATCAGATGATTCTTCTTTTATAAGTTTCATTCCATCATAACTGTATGTAATCGTTTCAGTTTCTCCATCAGAATAAACAATATCTAATTGAGTTGGTAATATTGTCTCGTTAGTAGGTGTGGCGTTAAGAGGAGTTGTTTCGTCGTCTGAACTACTTTCACATGACATTAATGAGACTGCTAAAAGTGCAAAGGTGTAAATTACTTTTTTCATTTATTAGGTTTATTATGTATTAAGTTGTTTTTTGGAAAGGTAACCTATTTATTATGATTTATGTGTTTGAAGTTTTTTTAAATGAATAGAGTAGTTAATGTAATATGCAATTAGATTTTAGATTTTATTCGACTTAGGGTTTCTTGTGATATGTTAATGTAAGATGCCACTATTTTATTTGGTAGTCGCTTGACAATATTTGGATTTATTTTAAACAATTGTTTATACCTTTCTGATGCATCTAAAGCTGTAAACGATAACAAGCGTCTTGAATTATTAACGTACGCTTTTTCTAAATAGATTCTGTAAAAATCTTTCCATATAGGTATGATAGTCATTAGGTGTCTAAAATCATCATGTGTGATATATAGTAACTCACTGTTTTCTATAACCTGAATGGTTTCCTGAGCAGGTTCATTGGTTATAAAACTGACAAGTTCTGTGGCAAATTGATTTTCAAAAGCAATGTAACGTGTAATTTCTTTGCCTTCCTCGTCTATGTAATACAGGCGTAAACAACCTTTTTTTACAAAATAACTAACCTGACTATTTTTTCCATTTGATAGTAAAATAGTATTTTTACTTTTTTTGATTATTTTAAAATAAGATAGTACCACTTCTAGGTCTTTATCTTCAATGTCAATATTCTTCTTTATAAAATTGGTGAGTTCAATGTAGTTTGTCATTTATTTGTAGTCTCTTACAAATTTACGATAATCAATAATATCCTGTATAGATAGGACTATTAAATCATGTTGTTTTGCAAATGATATAATTGTATTTGTATTAGCCATCGTTCCATCTTCATTCATTAATTCGCACAATACAGCCTCTGGTTTTAAGCCTCCCAACTTCATTAAATCAATACTACCTTCTGTGTGTCCTGGTCTTTCTAGGACACCATTACTATTGGCTCTTAAAGGAAAAATATGACCAGGTTTTGCTAGGTCTTTACTTGTAGCATTACTGTTACAAGCCACTTGTATAGTTTTTAGTCTATCACTAGCTGACACACCAGTAGTTACCCCTTTTTTTGCTTCGATAGAAATGGTAAAAGGGGTTTGATAACTACTGGTGTTTTCTTTTACCATATAAGGAAGTTTTAATATATCGGCCTTTTGATTAGTTAAACATAAGCAAACTATACCACTACAATGTCTTATCATAAGTGCCATATCCTTTATGGTCATGTGTTGTGCAGAGAATATTAAATCGCCTTCATTTTCTCGATTTTCATCATCTGTTAAAATAATTCCTTTTCCTTCTTGAAGTTGTTGTAATGCGTTTTCAACACGATCTTGACTTGTATAGCCAGATAATTCTTTTGAATTTAGTTTTGTAAGTATCATAATTTTTTTATAATTATTAAGATGCAAAACTAAAGTTGTAGTAAACCATATTATTTGATGTATGTCAAATAATTAATTTATTTTAAGTAGTTAGTCGTTTAAAATCCAAGCTACCAAATCTTCCACATCTATGATAGACCAACTATGAGGATGTCTGTCTCCATTGGAGCGGTAACCTTTATTTCTGGTTGGTATGTATTGCACGTTTTTAAACTGTTGTGCTTGTAGTTGTTCGGCTAATTTTTTGATGTAATACGCATTCATTTGGTCATAATCTGCCTTTCGGTTGGTTTTCCACCATAGTGTGTCAGGCTCTGTGTACAATCGTATTTTTGTATTCTTTAAATGTTGTAAATTTTTTGTGTAGTTACTACTGTAGGTGTACACACTATTGTTTTGGTAGTGATCCAGATTGGTTTCAGGTGGTCCAAAAGCTTCAGTTAATGTGTTTTGTATCCATGTGCTTTCTTCTACAGATACCTCAGAAAATTGACGCTCTAGATTTTTTTGAGACGCTTTGTACAAGGCTTCTAGGTCAATAGGAGAGTCCACAATAAAGACGCCTTTTGGATTAAAGTTATATTGTTTTGAGGCTGCTACAAAATCGCTTAGCAGCAAACTTACAACGCCTCCACTGGAAAAACCACCAATATAAATGGCATCTGTTGGTAATTGGTTATCAGTGATAGCGTTTTGTAATCGTGTGGTTAGTTGTTGTTTGTCTTGCGTGTCTAACCATAATTTTTGATTGTAGTTAGATAGCAGGACAGCAATGTTGTTTTTTTTAGCGTGTTCCAGAATTTTAAATTCTTTTTTAATATCCTCTGCTTGTTCCGGAAAACCGCCAAAAAGGATTAGTACTGCTTTTGCTTTTTGGGTAGGTTTATATAATTGGTAATGGGTTGTAATAATTTGTTGGTAGTCGGAAGGTGTTTCAGTTGGTGACTGTGGTTGGTTGGTGTTGTTCTTGCAAGCGGTTATTGCTAACAATAGAAAAAGTATTATGATAGTTTTTTTCATCTTAAAATGGCGTTGCTTATCAATTGTGCATTTAAAAGGGTCTTTTAAAAACCTTTAATGTTAAGAAAGATAAGCTATTAAAAGCTGTAACGCAAACTAGCGTTTGGTGTTAATCCTAGGGATTTATTATCGATTTGGATGGTTTTATTGTTGTCTTCTGGATCGACTTCAAAATAACGATTTATGGTATTATGGTGATTGGTTACATTTTTTACACCAGCTCTAAAACTAAGTCTTGAGTCCTTAGTAAAATTAAAGTCATAATTAATAGACGCGTCCAATCTAAAAAATGGATCCACATTTTGACTGTTTGGTTGGTCGTAATTAACGTAATAATTATTATTGATTTGGACGGTTGGGTTACTGGCAAGTGGGTTAGTGTAAGGTTGACCAGAATGCCAAACACTACCTACTGAGAGTTGTAAATTTTGTAATACGTTATAATTAAAACCTAATGAAACCGAGTGTCTAATATCCACATTATTTGGAAATACGGATGGTGTAAAACTGTCAAATTGATAGTCGTTAATGCTATACGTGTAACTTAACCATGTGCTAAAACGGTCTGCTGTTTTATTAGCTAAAAACTCGACACCTTTAGAGGTGTAATTTCCAATAGCGTTTAAATATTGAAAGTTATTATAAAATCCTTGATTTCTGGCAGTAATACCTTGGACTACTTTGTAAAAACTAGTCAAATCTAGAGTCAAGTTGCGTTGTTTATAGTCTATACCAAAAGAGGCTTGTTTACTTTTTGAAATTGGTATGCTTTGGTTGTCTGCAAGTATCCAACGTCTGTTTTCTACACCTAAAAAATCATCCTGAAAATCTACAATTTGCGTGGCAGTTTGATTTTTAAATTCGCCTTCCAATTTTATAGCAAATTGGTTAGATAATTTTTGACGCATATTTAATCTTGGTTCTATTAGTAATTGGTCAAACTTTTGGAAGTAATTGGCACGTGCACCTAGTCTTAAGTAGGTATTGTTTTTATGATATTGTACTTCTGTAAAAAAAGCATGGTTTAACAAAACATCTTTTTTTGTTTTAGAGTAGGATGGAACAGTGACTGTGGTTTGGTTTAATATACCAATCTCGTTAAACTGATAGCCATTAATAAAAGATAGATTAGTATTGATTTGGTATTGCGTTTTAAGTTGTAAGCTAGTTTCTGAGACCTCATTAGCTTGTGTTAAACGCTGATTGGTTTGCACACGCAAATCCGAAGCGTCTACGTTGTATTGCGAGTAGCTACCTGACACGTTAGTGCTAAAAGCATCGTTCCATTGTGCATTCCAGTTTGCGCCATAACCTAAATTATCTTGAGTTAAATTGCTGCTTTTTGTGGACGTCGTAGTGTTGCTATCTGTAGTGCTTTCGGTATAATCTAAATTATTATTGATGCCAATAATATTGGCTCTAAATTGGTGTTTGTCGTTTAAATCAAATAGGACTTTTGCAGTATAATCATAAAACACAAAATTGGATTGCGTTGTGCTATTGTCTAAGTTTGGATTAATGTTAATGTCGCTATCCTGAAAACTTCTTTCAAAATAATTGTCATATGTTGGTGTGTTAAATGCATCTGTAATGGAGCGTCGTCCAGAAATGTGTAGCGCTAATTTTTTGGATATCGGAATTTGTAAAAAGGCATCTGCACTAATTAAATTAACACCAGCTCCTCCAGAAAAAGTGTTTGTAATTTTATCCTTAGTAAACATATTAATTGTACTAGATACACCATCGCTATATTGACTACTTGTTCCGTTTTTAGTAACAATAACTTTGTTGGTTAAACTTGGATTGTAAGCAGATATTAATCCAAAAAAATGTCCAGAATGGTACATTTTAATGCCATCCCAAAGGATTAAGTTTTGATCATTGGTTCCACCTCTAACATTTATATTGGCAACACTTTCATTAACGCTTTCTACGCCAGGAAGTACTTGAATGGATTGTAAAATATCAGGTGCTATTAAACCTGGTAAAATTCCAAATTGTTCTGTGTTTAGCACGATGTTTCCGTCTATTAATTTTTGTAATCCTGTGGTTAAATATTTGGTAATTAAAACCTCACTCAACATCTGGTTATCTACTAATAGCGTAATGGGTTTGCAGCCTTGTTGATTATCAAAAAAAGCTCTTGCAGTAATAATTTGGTCTTTAAATCCTAGATACGAAATAGTTATGGTCGCTTGAAGCGGAATGTCATTTAGACTAAATTGACCATTATGGTCACTACTGGTACCTAAGTAGGTGTCGTTTACAATAATTGAAGCACCTAAAAGACCTTGATTTGTTTCTTCAGAAAGTACAGTTCCGCAAATAGAAATAGTTTTTTCTAACACCGAAACTGTAATGTAACGCTTGTCTATTGTTTTAAAATTTAAAAGTGTATTAGCGTTAAGATAGTCTAATGTACTGTTTAGGTCTAAAGTATTACTAGGTCGTGTAATATTAATGTTAGCCACGTCCTTTACAGCATAACTAAACTTGACATTAAAAGTGGTTTCGATTGTGGTTAAATAATCAGCCAATGGTATCTGTTGGTTTTGACTAAAACCAGTAGAAACTATTAATAGATAAAAACCAACAAGCCAATGTCTAACCTCCATAATTATAAAATGTAATGGTTTGTCCTTCAATTTTAAAACTAATTTTTAAAGGGATGGTTATGGATTGTAAAGCTGTGTTTAGATTATTGTGTGTAAAAGTACCAGAAAACAGTTGGGTTGTATCTACAGCTGTTGCTTTTATGGTGACGTTATATTGACGCTCTAACTCTGCAATAACCTCTTGTAAAGCAATGTTTGTAAAGCTACTTTCAGCTTGCATCCAATCAGGTTTTGTGGTCGTATTGTTTGTTATAAGCTCAATGGTTCCATTAGTAACCTTAAACCCATTGCCTTTAGGTAGTTTTACGGTTTTGTTATTATGTGTAACACTAACTAACCCTTCATAGCAAACTACTTCAAAATATTTGTCACGTTCTTTAACGTTAAATTGTGTGCCTAATACTTGCACTAGTCCAGCAGTAGTGTTAACTGTAAATTTTTGACCTTTTTCTACTTTAAAAAAGGCTTCACCATCTAATTTTAAGTTGCGTTGCTTGTCCCACGTTTTTTTGTTGTAGGATAGTTTAGATTTTGCATTTAAAATAACTTGAGAGTTATCAGGTAGCGTAATGGTTTTGTTTTCCGCTATCTGTGTGCTAAACGTATCTGTATTATTAAAAAACACAAAGTAAGAGCCTCCAAGCATAACAACTAACAATGCTGCTATCTTTAAAAATAATTTAAAGTTTAAAGCAATAACCTTAGGTTTTGTTTTTGTTAATTGTCTTTGTTTAAATTGTTGTAATGCTTGTTGTGCATCAACTTTAGGTGCTTCAAGTTGTGAGCTGTAATGCTTTATTTTTTCTAAAGTTTTAAAGTCTTCGGTTTTTTTTAAATCATCTAATTCTTGATTAGATAACTCGTTATTAAACCATTGTAATATGTTTTTTTCTTTTTTCATTGTAAACGTCCTTCAATATTAAGACAACTAATGTTGTGTTTACCCTACTTGATTAAATATTCTGTATGTGTTGCTTCAATGTTTTTAATGCAATTGACATGCGTTTTTCGACTGCTTTTTGTGAAATGTTTAATAAAGTAGCAATCTCGCGATACTTTTTGCCTTCAATTCTATTTAATAAAAAAACTTCACGCTGTCCATCTGTTAATAATGCAATTGCATTTTGCAGTTTTGTTTTAAATTCTTCTTCTTCTAATAAATATTCTGGACTTTGATTGTCTGTATCTAAATAAGGTGCAGCTTTAGCATAATCCATAACCACTTTATTATGTTTTATGGTGTTTAAAAACATATTTTTAATGGATGTAAATAAATACGTCTTAGCCTTATCAAAATTTATTTTAGCACAATTTTCCCAAATTTTTGAAAATGCATCTTGGACCAAATCTAGGCTTTTTGCAGAATCACCACATTTATAAAATGCAAAATTACTTGCAGATTGTAAATGCTTGACATAAAAATCACTAAAGTTTTTTTCCTCACAGAGGTTGTTTGTGTTCTCAATCATAAACCAATTTTAGCTTTTAAATAGGTTAGGCTAAATATAATTTTTGTGTAAAAGTAGGGTAAATATATTTTGTGTTGTCTTATTGGCAGAACAATATAAAATAGTAAACATGGACACCGAAAAACTAATAACCATCATTGAAACAATTTTAATAATCATCTTGTTAACAAGCTTTACCGCTTCAATTTATATAATAAATCACTTATTTGAAATTTTAAGGTAGGGTAAAATAAAATCCAGTTGTCTTACCTATAGAATGGCGAAAAAATAGCTTTCAAAAAGAAAATAATTTCATTAACAAAAGAAAAATTAACTTTACAAACATTTAAAATTATGAAAAACTTAAAATTTATTACAGCCTTATTTTTAACTTCATTAATGACACTAACATCTTGTCAAGATGAAATTGATAATGAAAGTGGGAACAATCCAAACACTAATACTTCAAATTCTCAAACCGCTAGTAATTTAGAACGTACCTCAATGTACGATGGATCTTTTGATGATTTTTTAGATGGGACGTCATGCTCATCAATACTTTTGCCAGTAACTGCAACCGTAAACGGAACGCAGGTTACCATTATTAGTCAAGCTGATTATCAACAAGTGATTGATATTTTAGCGCAATTTAATACAGATGACGATACTGTGGAACTTCAATTTCCGGTAACGATTAGACTAAGTAATTATACCGAAGTTGTTGTTGAAAATCAATCAACATATAACGGTTTTATTGATGTATGTCAAACAGTAACAGCAGCAGGAGATGAGGCAATTACTTGTTTAGATATTGATTTTCCAATAACCTTATTAACCTATAGTTTAAGTTTGGAACAAACTGGGAGTGTTGTATTTGAAACCGAACAGCAGTTATATGCGTATATAAGTGACTTTAGTGATGATCAATTATTTGCTATAAATTATCCAATTACAGCTACTGTAGATGCTAGTGGTAATCAGGCAATAACATTTAATAGCGACGCAGAATTACAAGCAGCAATTTCGGATTGTTTAAATGATCAAGGAGTTGAGGAGCAAGCAGCTGAAGATGCTGATGCATTAGAAACTATTTTGGTGGATGGATTGTTTCAGGTAGAGTCGGTTATTAACGCAGGTGTTGATACTGCGTCAGATTATGCTGAGTTTACTATAGATTTTGCAAACGACTTATCTGTAGTAGCAGTGAATACCGTTAATGTAACTGTGCAAGATGTACAAGGAACTTATCAGGTAGCTTCTCAAACAGAAGTGTTTTTAGATTTAACCTTTACAGGGAATGTTACATTTAATGTGTTAAATCAAAATTGGGCTGTGACAAGCTTTAATAACACCACCATATCATTACAAAGTACGACCAATGCAGCACTAACATTAGTATTAACACAAATATAAATTAGTATAGCGCAGTTTTGTATGCCTTTTGCAAAACAGCTATTTTAATACGATAGCTGTTTTGTTTAATTATTAAAAAGATTAAAAAGATGAAGTATTTAAGCGTAATAATATTGGTGGTATTAATGTCATGTAGTAGCGACGATTCGCAAAATGATCCATTAAACAATACACAATCAAATAAGTTAAATGTTGGTGCATCTGCCAATGATTTATTATCTGATACTACGTTTTCTAGTCTAGTTGTTGAGGTAGTATATGTCGAAGGATTTGAGCCTTCTCAAACTGCTATATCTAATTTTGTTTCTTTTTTGGAAAACAGAACCTTTAAGTCTAACGGAATTACGGTACAAAAACGAGCAATCTCGTCTCCTGGTTTAACACCATATACAAATCATGAGATAATAGCTATAGAAGATGCCAATAGATTATTGTTTAATAATAGTAATCAAATAGCAGTTTGGGCTTTTTTTGCGGATGGTGCTTCTGCTAACAATACAGATTCAGGAGTTGTTTTGGGTACTGCTTATAGAAATACATCGTTTGTAATTTATCAAGAGACAATTCAGCAACTAACTTCTGGCACAATAACAAATACAACGCCTATATTAGAATCTACTGTCATTACTCATGAGTTTGGACACATTTTAGGATTAACCAACTTAGGTACGCCTTTACAAACTAATCATGAAGATTTAGAGCATCCAAAGCATTGTAATATTGAATCTTGCTTAATGTATTGGCAAGCAGAAAATGGTAATGGAGCAATGACTATGATTTCTGGAGGATCCATACCACAATTGGATGCGCAATGTATTGCTGACCTTCAGGCTAATGGAGGAAAATAATTTTTAAACAACTTAACACTTACTTAAATTATTAATTATGAAAAAACTATGTTTAACACTAGCACTAAGTTTGGGAGCTTTATTTTTAGTAAATGCACAAGACGATATAAAGTCTAAGTCTAATGCAGGAATTAAAGGTGGTTATAATCTAGCATCAGTACAATACGATGGTAATGAAGAAACTGGTCAAAGAAGCGGTTTTCATGTAGGGTTATATGGCGAATCTTATTTAAGCAATTTTGCAGCTATTCAAATTGAAGTAATGTACTCGCAGCAAGGTTATGCACTAGAAACTAATGGTGGGACGTTTACACAAAAACTGAATTATATTAATGTGCCATTATCATTAAAACTATATCCTGTAAGTACCTTTTACTTGGAGGCTGGACCACAAATAGGTTATGCTATCTCACATAAAGAAACGTATGATGCTAACTTTGATTTGTTTGATACATCGCAAGAGTTTGAGCCTAATAGCTTTGATTATGGTGTGAATTTTGGAATAGGATTTAAATCGGATGCTAATGTTAGCTTAGGTGTGCGCTATCATTTAGGTCTTGGAGATATTTACGATGATGGATCACCAAAAAACAGAGTGTGGCAGTTCTCGTTAGGCTTTGGTTTTTAGTGGTTTAGCATTGTGTTATTTAACCGAAATTGGAATATTCAGTTTCGGTTTTTTTTAGACTGAATTTATTTTGTTTAATAAATTTAACTAAACTTTAAACAAAAGTAATAGTTTTATTTATTGTCTGGTTTTATCTTTGGGTAAACAAAAAAAACAAAACTATGAAAACTAAAAATGTATTAATGGCTTTTACAGTAGTAGGGCTAATTGGATTAAATGCTTGTAAAGAAGCACCAAAAAATGTAGAAACTCAGTCAAAAGAAATGGCGCTTAACACAGCAGACAATTCGCCAATAGTAGCGCAAGCACAAGACAATGATAATATTATTGGAGTCGCTGTTGGAAATGAAAACTTTACAACCCTTGTTGCAGCAGTAAAAGCAGCAGATTTAGTAGAAACGTTAAGTGGTAAAGGTCCATTCACAGTATTTGCACCTACAAATGACGCTTTTAACAAATTGCCAGAAGGCACAGTAAAAACATTATTGAAGCCTGAGAATAAAAAAATGTTAACAGCAGTTTTAACGTATCATGTTGTACCAGGAAAGTTTAATGCATCAGCAGTAGTTGAGGCTATTAAAGCAAACAACGGAAAATTTACTGTTGCTACAGTACAAGGTGGATCATTAACAGCGTCTTTAGAAGATGGAGATGTTGTATTAATGGATGAAAAAGGAAACACATCTAAAGTTATTATGGCAGATGTTGCAGCTTCAAATGGAGTAATTCACGCAATAGATGCAGTAGTGATGCCTAAGTAATTTTTTTTAGGTTGTTTAATGATGGGAAATCGCTTTCAAGAAATTGGAAGCGGTTTCTTTTTGTAACATAATTAAAAACTTAATGGTCTATTGGTAAAAGGCTATTGTGTTATTCAAACTTGATATAATCTATTTCAATATTAAAATTTCCAGCTTTTTTGTCGCTAATAATTAATGCAATATTATAGACATCATCCAAAGCTTTTATTGGCATTGTATTTCCTATAACTTCACTTATTCTGTAATGTTTAAAATCTGATAGATTTATAGTAATGGTATCCCAATCTGTAGTTTTAGGTGTAAAGGTATATTTGTAATAAGGTATGTAGTATTGTTGACTATTTTTAAGAGATAATCCAAAGGTACGATCTGTACTATTACTTTTAAATAGCATAGTCATTGTTTTGCAATCATTTAATGCACCTGCAGTAATTAACGTGCGGATACTTGCAAATCCACCATTGTTTTCTAGACTAACTTCGCCAGTAAATACAATGCTGTCTTCTAATATAGTTGTTTTGGATGTGGATAATCCACCCATGACACCATCGTTAACTATACGCCAATCATCACCTGCTTTTTCTGTTCCAAAATCTATTGTTAATCCTAGGTTTGTACTCATAAATAAGGTTACTATAAAAATTAATTGTTTCATATTTAAAGATACAAAACATTAATGTTTTTACTTAAAAAGGGATGTTAATTTGTAATATAAAATACTACCTAAATTTATTTTATCAATTCAGTTAATAATATTAATTAACTATTATTTTTGTAGTCATGCAAAACACCATTTCTCATTACATTCCAGAAGCATCAGTCTCTAGAGTTTTACAGCTTTTGGAGCACGATCATTTAGTAGTGATGATAAAAAAAGAAAGAAAAACAAGGCATGGTGATTACCGTAGATTACCTAACGGGAAACATCAAATAACGGTAAATGGCAGTTTAAATAAATATCGATTTTTAATAACCTTAATTCATGAGATTGCTCATTTAGAAGCGTTTTCTAAATTTGGCAGACATATAAAACCACATGGAGCAGAGTGGAAGCGTACCTTCCAGCATTTAATGTTGCCTTTTATTAATCCTCAGGTGTTTCCGGAGTCCATTTTGCCTGTAGTTGCAAAACATTTTATAAATCCAAAAGCGTCTAGCGACACAGATGTGCAACTCGCCTTAGCTTTAAAGCTATTGGACGCTCCAAATAATAAAAGCTTTATATTTGAAGTACCTTTACATCAGACTTTTAAAATACACAATGGACGTGTGTTTAAAAAAGGAGCAAAAAGACGCACTAGACATGAGTGTGTCGAGGTAAAAACGGGTAAAACGTATCTGTTTAATGCCAATGCTGAGGTAGAAATTTTAAATAATTAAGTTAAGCTTAATACAATAACAAGGACATGCAGAATAAAAATTATTACGCAATATTAATGGCAGGTGGAGTTGGTTCACGTTTTTGGCCAGTAAGTACAGAGGAGTTTCCTAAGCAGTTTCATGACATGTTAGGGACAGGAGATACGCTGATCCAAAAAACATTTAGCCGATTAAGTAAACTAATCCCTAAAGAGAATATTTTTATTTTAACTAATGAAAAATATAACGACTTAGTGTTAGAGCAGCTTCCGGAAGTAACCCAACGTCAAGTTGTGTTGGAGCCAGCTATGCGTAATACAGCACCTTGTATTTTGTATGCGAGTTTAAAAATACAAAAGGAAAATCCTGATGCAATAATGATTGTAGCACCAAGTGATCATTGGATTGAAGACGAAGTTGCTTTTACTACAAATGTTAAACAAGCATTTACTTATTGTCAGGATAACGATGCCTTAATGACTTTAGGTGTTACGCCTACATTTCCTAACACAGGATATGGTTATATTGAAACAGGAACTGCATCTCAGGATAATATAAGTCCTGTAGTGCAGTTTAGAGAAAAACCTAATTATGAAACTGCAAAACAATTTTTATCAAAAGGTAACTTTCTATGGAATGCAGGCATATTTATGTGGTCTGCAACAAGTGTAATAAAAGCTTTTGAGAGTAATCAGCCAGAATTATTTGACTTGTTTAAAGCTGGTATGGCTATTTATAATACGGAATTTGAAGACGATTTTATAAAAGATAATTATCCTAAAGCAGAAAATATCTCTGTAGATTATGCCATCATGGAATCCTCTACTAATGTATACGTAATTCCAGCAACTTTTGATTGGAATGATTTAGGAACTTGGGGAAGTCTATATGATAAATTAGATAAAGACCAGAACAATAATGCAGTAGTCAATGCAAAAACTTTGACTGAAGATGCTTCAGGAAACATGATACGTACTAAAGCGAATAAAGTTGTTGTAGTCGATGGATTGAATGATTATATTATTGTAGATAAGGATGAAGTTTTACTTATCTTTCCGAAGTCAAAAGAACAAGATATTAAAAAAGTACTTCAAAAAGTAAAAGACAATTTTGGAGAGCATTACGGATAGGTTTTAACTATGGAACAAAATAACGAGCCTAAAGAGAATAAGTTTAATTTCTCTAATGAAGAGAAACAAAACGAAGCGGTTAATCAAAAAAAGGAAGCAGTAAAAAAAGATGCTGAAGGCCTATTTAAAAGTATAAAAACCTTTCTTCAAGAATTACTTGATTTTAGAGACGATACTGACAGAGATGCCACTATCGAAGCTATTAAAGCAGACATCCCTTTTAAAGGTGCTACTGCATGGATTTTAATTTGCTCAATATTTGTAGCCTCTATTGGTTTAAATGCTAATAGTACTGCTGTGGTAATTGGAGCCATGTTAATTTCGCCATTAATGGGACCAATCTTAGGGGTTGGACTGTCTATTGCTATTAACGATATTGATACGCTTAAACGATCGCTAATAAATTTAGCGATTATGATCGTATTAAGTTTGTTAACAGCCTTTTTGTTTTTTAGATTTTTTCCATTAAGTGAAGATACTTCAGAGTTACTAGGTCGTGTACAACCAGATATACGTGATGTTTTAATAGCCTTTTTTGGAGGTTTAGCTTTAATTATTGCACGTACTAAACGTGGGACTATTGCTTCTGTAATTTTTGGAGTAGCTATCGCAACTGCTTTAATGCCACCTTTATGTACAGCAGGTTATGGATTAGCCAAAGGTAATTGGACTTACTTTGGTCAAGCTATGTATTTGTTTACCATTAATACAATATTTATTGCTTTAGCAACATTTTTAGTACTTAAAATTTTACGTTTTCCAATGCTTAAATATGCTAATTCTGCTAAGCGTAAACGTACTGCAAGAATTGCCTCTTTAGTAGCTATTATTGTAATGATTCCTGCTATGTTCACGTTTTTAAGTGTGTTAAGAGAAAGTCAATTTAAAGTAGATGCTAAAGACTTTATTAATAATGAGCTTAAGTCTTTACCTAATGCAAGTTATATCCAAAAATATGCGACGCCTAATTACACGCCAAATGGTGACTCTAACATTGAGTTAACAACATTTGGAACAGATGTAATTTCAGATGACATGAAGCATTTTTTAGAAAATAGATTACAAGAGTATACGTACTTAAAAAATTCTAAATTATTAATTAATCAAACTAAAAACAGAGAGATTAATAATCTAGAATATATGGAAGAGTTACGTACAAGAGACTCTTTAGACTTAATGACTCAGCAACAAAAAATTACATTTTTAGAAGAAAAAGTAAGAGAATTATCTAAGCTAGAGCGTGGTTATATTCCTTTTGAAGAATTATCTAAAGAGGTGAATATTAATTATGAAAATATTGAATCCTTATCTTATGCTAGTGTTGTAAACTCTAATTTTAAAAGCATTGACACGTTAGCTGTTTTTACTGTTAAATGGAATGATACTATAGTAGACGCTAATCAATTGTCTAAAGAGAAAGATAAGTTATATCGTTGGTTAAAGCTAAAGCTGAAACTAGACACCTTAGTTGTTAAGCAAACTAATAACTAAAAACCACGTATAGCAATAAGTTTAGCTATTAACTTAGTTGAAAATATATTTTTTGGAGAAGTTAGTTTGACTTTAAATAATAGAGTGTTTAACTACGTTCCTCTAGGTACATTTGACGTACTTTTTTAAACAATTCTGAAGAGTATACAAAGTCTGTAACTGCTTCATTATCTGTTTTAAAAATATCGTAGCGAGACCCTTCCCATTCTTTTAAACCATTTTTAAGAAAAATAATTTTCTCACCAATTTGCATAACTGAGTTCATATCATGTGAGTTAATTACAGTTGTAATTTGATATTCTTCAGTAATTTCTTTAATCAAGTCGTCAATAACAATCGATGTTTTTGGATCTAACCCAGAATTAGGTTCGTCACAAAATAAATATTTTGGCTTATTTACAATCGCACGTGCAATTGCAACACGTTTTTGCATACCTCCAGAGGCTTCACTTGGTTTTTTATTATGTGCATCTCCAAGATTAACTCTTTTTAAAACAAAGTTTACACGATCTTCCATTTCGCTTTTATTTTGTTTGGTAAACATTTTTAGAGGAAACATAACGTTTTCGGCAATAGTCATCGAGTCAAACAACGCGCTTCCTTGAAACACCATACCAATATCAGCTCTAATATCACGTTTTTCGTCTTCGCTTAATTTAGCAAAGATTTTACCATCGTATGCAATACTACCCTCTTCGTAATCAAAAAGACCTAAAAGGCATTTTAAAAATACGGTTTTACCAGAACCACTTTGCCCAATAATAAGGTTAGTTTTTCCTTTTTCAAAAGTGGTAGTAACGCCTTTTAAAATATGCGCATCTCCAAACGATTTGTGTAGATTTTTTACTTCTATCATTGACTTAGCAGGAGTTGAGTTAAAATATAGTTTAAAAGGATAATCATGACACTGGTCCAAACAAAGGAGGTTGTACTAGCTTTACCAACTTCCAATGCGCCACCTTTCATGTAATATCCATGGTATGATGGTACTGTAGCTAATATAAAGGCAAAAAGTAATGTTTTAATAAAGGCATAAGCCATATGAAAAGGCTTAAAATCAAGTTGTATTCCTTCAATATAATCTGGCATTGTAGCGTAACCACCATAAACACAAGCAGCTAATCCACCCATGATTCCTAAAAACATGGATATTGAAATTACAAAAGGATACAGTGTTAAGGCTATAAATTTAGGAAACACTAAATAATTTAAACTGTTTATTCCCATAACTTCTAAAGCGTCAATTTGCTCTGTCACACGCATTGTACCAATGCTAGAAGTAATAAAAGAGCCTACTTTACCAGCCATAATTATGGACATAAAAGTTGGTGCAAATTCTAAAATAATAGATTGTCTAGTTGCAAATCCAACTAAGTTTTTTGGGATTAATGGGTTGTCAATATTTAAAGCGGTTTGTATGGTAACAACACCACCAACAAAAAATGATATAAATGCAACGATACCTAAAGATCCGATAATTAAATCGTCTATATCTTTAAGTATTAATTTTTTCATTACAGACCACTTTGTGGGCTTTCGAAACATTTCGACAACCATTAAAAAGTAGGTTCCAATATAGTGTAGGTAATTCATTAGTTATTTGTTACTGCTAAAATATAAAATTATAGCAGGTATTTAATGTTAATTTCAAATTAGATGTTTTAAAAGCTGTATTTTTGGGGTTCAAAATTAAATTTGTCACAATGAGAGCTATTCTATCGTTATTTATTATTTGTTTTCTTCTTAGTTGCCAATCACGAAAAAGCACTATAACAACAAACAGTACTAAGTTAAATTCGCAACCAAAGTTAGTGGTTGGAATTGTAGTAGACCAGATGAGATACGATTATTTAACTAGATTTTATAATAAGTATGGAGATGGTGGATTTAAACGATTAATAAACGACGGTTTTAATTGTAAAAATAATCACTTTAATTACGTACCAACTTATACTGGACCAGGACATGCTTCAATATTTACAGGTACTACGCCAAAAACTCACGGTATTATTTCTAATAATTGGTATGACAAAGTATCTGATAGTTATGTTTACTGTGCAGGAGATACTTTGGTACAGCCTGTAGGGACTTTAAATAATGCAGGTCAAATGTCTCCACATAGACTTAAAACCACAACTTTTGCGGACGAAAACAGATTATTTACGCAAATGAAAGGTAAAACTATTGGGATTTCGGTAAAGGATAGAGGTGCCATTTTACCAGCAGGACATACAGCAAATGCTGCTTATTGGTTTCATGGTGCAGACGAAGGTCGTTTTATAACCAGTACTTTTTATTTAAATACGTTACCTAGTTGGGTACAAGATTTTAATAATACAGCTGCTGCTGAAAGTTATTTAAAGGAGTGGAATACATTATATGATATAAACACGTACACTGAAAGTGGAAGCGATTTGAATGCTTTTGAAGGCGGTTTTAAAGGAAAAGACACTGCAACGTTTCCTTATGATTTAAAGGCTTTAAGTAAAGAGAATAGAGGTTATGACATTATTAAAGCAACACCTTACGGAAACAGTATTGTAGCAGATTTTGCAATTGCAGCTATTGATGGAGAGCAGTTAGGTAAAGATAATATTACAGATGTACTAACCGTTAGTTTTTCTAGTACAGATTACGTAGGACATAACTTTGGTGTTAATAGTAAAGAAGTAGAAGATACTTACATTAGGTTAGATAAAGATATACAACGCGTTTTAGAAGCATTAGATGCAAAAGTTGGAGAAGGTAACTACACCTTGTTTTTATCGTCAGATCATGGAGCTGTTGAGGTACCTGCTTATCTAGAATCAGTGAAAATTCCTTCAGGATATTTTGATACAGATACGTTTAAAACTAACTTAAATGAAACTACCATTTTAAATTATAAAGCGGAAAATTTAATTAAGAACATAAGTAATAACCAGATATTTTTGGATAGAGCATTGATTAAAAGCTATGGTTTAAATTTAGCTAGTGTGCAACAAGAAATTGTAAATACAATAATAGACTATCCTCATATTTCAAAAGCTTATACAGCAACTAGTATGACTACTACCGAGTTTTCTGGAGGTGTTGAAAGCTTATTGCAAAATGGATTTAATCAAAAGCGTTCTGGAGATATTTTATTTGTGCTAGATCCAGCAGTAATAAGTTATAGTAAAACGGGATCTACACATGGATCTGCTTTAAACTATGATACGCATATTCCATTACTGTTTTTTGGAAAAGGAATAAAAACAGGAAGCACAATGCAACATACTAATATTCCTGACATAGCACCAACAATGTCTGCGTTGTTAGGGATTAGCTTTCCAAATGGAGCCACAGGAAAACCGCTAGAGTTTGTTTTAGAAAATTAATTAAACTTAGCTTTTAAAGCACGTTCGGTTTTTAACCACATAAATAGAATGGCACTAAAAATTAGTATTAAACTAATACTAATACGTGCCATTTTACTAAACTGTATAACTAGACCTATACAGCTAAATGTCATAATTAAACAGCTAGCAATAATTAATTGTACAGAGGAGTACTTTTGTGCAAAATCCCAACTATTTTGATTTTTCATGGATAAATTTGTGCGATAACCATAATACCAATTAATTTTTTTAGGAGGATAAATAAGTGTAATCACACTGGAAATAATAAAAACTATTCCAGATATAAAACTAGGTAGTAATATGCTCTCAAAGTAAGAAGGCATACCTGTTTTATTTTCGGTATAAAAAGTAATTGTTGACTAACTCTATATAGGTTTCTTTAGCTTCGTCTGTAGTAATGTCTTTAATTTGAAAAAGAGCATTTGTTTTAAAAGCGTTTATTATAGGCTTTTTGCTACTAGGTCTTTCGTAGTTATTAGTAGCTTTTTTGTAATAAGCGTACAATCGAAGCAAAAAATCTGCAGGAAAAGGTTCTGTATGTGCGTTAATGCGGTCCACAGCATCTTCAAAAGTTTTATTTAATTCCTCTGTAGTCATACTATTAAATTTCGGCAATAATACTTTCGCCTCCTTTTACTTTTTGGTTTAAGGCAACCTTAATGTTAGTGTCCAAAGGTAAAAATAAATCTACTCTCGAACCAAATTTAATAAACCCAGAGTCTTCTCCTTGGTTAGCAGCGTCTCCTTCTTTAGCATAATTTACAATGCGCTTAGCTAATGCTCCAGCAATTTGTCTGTATAAAACTTTACCGTATAATGGGTTATCTACCACTACTGTTGTACGTTCGTTTTCTGTGCTAGCTTTTGGATGCCAAGCTACAAGGTATTTTCCTGGATGATACTTGCTATAAGCTACTTGTCCACCAATAGGGTAGCGTGTAACATGCACGTTAATTGGAGACATAAATACACTTACTTGTAAGCGTTTTTCTTTAAAATATTCAGGTTCAAAAACTTCTTCAATAACAACTACTTTTCCATCAACAGGAGAAACGACTGTGTTGTCATTTAATACGGTTAATCTTTTTGGGTTTCTAAAAAACTGTAGAATAAGGAATAGAAAAACAAAAAGCGTGAAAAACAGTAAATATTGTAACCATTGTAATGCTACAAATTTATCAACAACAACTGCTAAAATTGCCACTAATAGAAAAGTGATTGCAATTATTTTAAAGCCTTCTTTATGAAACATATTTTAAAATTCTTAGAAATAAATAAATAAAAGGAGCTGCAAAAATCATACTGTCAAAACGGTCCATTAAACCTCCATGTCCTGGCATGATTACACCACTGTCCTTTACGTTTGCTTGACGTTTAAATTTGGATTCAATTAAGTCTCCAAGTGTGCCAAATACACTAATTATAATGCTTAAAATCAACCAATTAGTAAAGGTTAAAGTTTCTGTAAATATATGAATAAAATAGCTGGCAATTGAAGCGAAAAATAGTCCGCCTAAAAAGCCTTCAACCGTTTTTTTAGGTGATATACTTGGAAACAGTTTTTGTTTTCCAAAGTTTTTACCAACCAAATAAGCAAAGGTATCGTTAATCCAAACCAATATAAAGGATCCTAAAATGTACTCTGGTGTAAACGATCCTTTGTGGTTAGCTATTAATACTAAAAATACAAAACCACTAGTCAAATAAAAGGTGGTGATTATAAAACGTTTTGAGCTAAATAGCGGAATTTTCTTTTCGGAAAATAAATCCTTTATTAGAATTAACTGCACAAAAATGGTAAGTACCTGTAATATTTGCGTGGCTTCATCTAGTCCTTTGTTAGAATTCATTACAAATTGCCAATAGCCAAATACAAAATATAGAATTGTGAATATTATATAAGGTGCGACACTTTTAAGCTGTATAAGTTTACAAAACTCTATTAAACAAATTAGCCCAAACACAAAAAACAACACGATAAATGCGTGCTGGTTTAATAATGATGCAACAAGTAAACTTACGTATAAGAATCCTGATAGCGCTCTTGTAAGGGTTTCGTTCATAAAACTAAAGGTCTTCTAAAAGCAGCAAATATAAGTTTTTTGTACTGCTTCCGTAAGATAAAAAGTCTTTTTCCTCTTGTAGCTTAAAATGTTTAATAGTTGTGATGTTAGTGGGTATTTTTACACTATTCTTATGCTTTATTTCTCTTAATCCTTCGCCTATGTTTGATATTATTTGACTTGTAGTAGCAAATACTATGACGTTATTAGGGAATTCGTTAAGTTTTTTTTCAGCTAGCTGGTTAGAACTAACCAATAAAGAGCCATCATTAGCTATTAGGTTTTCACAAGTGGTTATAAAATAAGTGCATTCTGATAGTTTGTCACTGATTTTAAGTTGAGAAGATTTAAATTTATCTTTCAAGTTATTGTCATAAAAATAAGCAGAATGATCTTCCCAGTTATTTTCTAGTATTATATTGTTTAAGTTGTCGTAAACTTCGTCTAAAGAGTCGCAATACAGGAATTTACCACCATTTTCTTTAAAGTTTATAGTAAAACTTTCGTCAATAGGTAGCTCTTCTTTAGGCATATATTTGCCTCTGTCGTCGGACTTCAGATCCTCCTTTTCTACTTGAGATTTAGAACTAAATAATTTTCTAAAAAGGCTCATTTACACTTTGCTATAATCAGAATTACGTTAATGGGAATATCAAATATAAAAAATCTTAGACTATCAAACGAGATAATCTAAGATTTTTAATACTTATTTATGTTTTATATACTATTCCTCTTCGTTGTTGGTTGTTGCTTCTTCAATAACAAGTTTAGTTTCATGGTTATCAAATGGGCGTTTACCAAGGATTTCTTCAAGGTCATCTTTAAAAATAACTTCTCTTTCAATTAGTCTTTCTGCTAATTTTTTAAGAACATCTTTTTTAGATTCTAATAGTGTTAAAGCTCTTTGGAATTCAGTTTCAACGATATTTTTAATTTCGTTATCTATTAACTCTGCAGTCTTTTCACTATATGGTTTTACAAAGCCATTTTCTCCTGCTGGATCATAAAACGTGATGTTACCAACTTTTTCATTCAACCCATAAATCATAACCATAGCTTTAGCTTTTTTGGTTACATTTTCTAGGTCACTTAAAGCACCTGTAGAAATTTGATCAAATATTATTTTCTCGGCAGCACGTCCACCCATTGTAACACAAATCTCGTCTAAAAATTTGCTTGTTCTAGTAATATAAGCTTCTTGTGGTAGGTACCATGCAGCTCCTAAACTACGACCTCTTGGTACAATAGTTACTTTTACTAATGGATCTGCGTGTTCTAAAAACCAACTAACTGTTGCGTGTCCAGCTTCGTGATAAGCAATGGTCTTTTTCTCTTCGACAGAGAATAAATTGCTTCGTTTTTCTAAACCTCCTACAATACGGTCAACTGCGTCTAAAAAGTCTTGTTTTTCAACTGCTTTTTTATCTTTTCTTGCAGCAATTAAAGCTGCTTCATTACATAAATTAGCAATGTCAGCACCAGAAAATCCTGGTGTTTGCTTTGATAAAAATTCAATATCTAATCCTTCTGCCTTTTTAAGTGGCTTAAGGTGAACTTCAAATATTGCTTTACGCTCTGTTAGGTTAGGTAAATCAACATGTATTTGTCTGTCAAATCTACCTGCACGCATTAATGCGTTGTCTAATATATCTGCTCTGTTAGTGGCAGCTAATACAATTACATTTGTATTTGTACCAAAACCATCCATTTCTGTTAATAGTTGGTTAAGTGTGTTTTCACGCTCGTCGTTACTTCCAGACATTGCGTTTTTACCTCTAGCTCTACCAATAGCATCAATCTCGTCAATAAAAATTATAGCTGGAGATTTTTCTTTAGCTTGTTTAAAAAGGTCTCTTACTCTAGACGCACCAACACCAACAAACATTTCGACAAAGTCAGATCCAGATAATGAGAAGAAAGGTACTTTTGCTTCTCCTGCAACTGCTTTTGCTAATAATGTTTTACCTGTTCCTGGAGGTCCTACTAACAAGGCTCCTTTTGGTATTTTACCACCTAAGTTTGTGTATTTTGAAGGGTTTTTAAGAAAGTCTACAATTTCTTGAACTTCTTCTTTTGCACCTTCTAATCCTGCTACATCTTTAAATGTTGTCTTAACTTCAGAGTTTTCGTCAAATAGCTTAGCTTTAGATTTTCCAATATTAAAAATCTGTCCACCAGCACCTCCACCACCTCCAGATGACATACGACGCATGATAAAAATCCATACACCAATTAATAGTATAAATGGAAGTAAGCTAAAAAGTAATTCTCCCCAAGGATTGCTCTCTATTGTAAAGGTTACTTGTGCTTTTTTATCTTGTTCTAAATCCTTGTTGATATTCTCGATTGATTCCTGAAATAACGCTAAGTCTCCAAATTGAAATGAGTAATTTGGCATTTTTGTTGTTGATGGAAAAATAGAAGTAGGTTTAGATTTTTTGTGCACTTCCTTACTTTCAGCTTCTTTTCTTAAATAGATTTTAGCTGTTGTTTCGTTTACAATATCTACCTTTTCTACATCACCTTCTTTTAAAAATTCAAAAAACTGTGAAGGCGAGGTTTTATTTTCTGTACCAGCACTACTTCCAAAAATTTGAAGAGCAATAAAGAAAATTATAATTCCTCCATAAATCCAGTATGGACTAAATTTAGGTTTTTTAGGTGCTGCTTTTTTATTTTTATCTGCCATGTAATGTGTTTAATAGTTTGTTTCGATAACAGAAACTTTAGCATCACCCCAAAGACTTTCTATATCGTAATATTCTCTGATATGTTTTTGAAAAACGTGTACCACAACGTTAACATAATCCATAAGTATCCACTCAGCATTATCTTCTCCTTCTATATGCCAAGGCTTATCCTTAAGTGTTTTACTAACTTTTTTTTGTATGGAATTAACAATAGCGTTTACTTGAGTGTTAGAAGTACCTTCGCAAATTACGAAGTAGTCACAAACCGTATTTTCAATTTCTCTTAAATCAAGAATATTTATTTCTTTTCCTTTTACATCTTCAATACCTTCTATCACTGTAGCGATTAGGGCATCAATATTTGGTTGTTGTTTCGCCATTAATTTAATTTAAATTTGTGCAAAGTTATTATTTTTAAGTTCTTTATACTCTAAAAAAATCATAAGATTTTACAATACGAAGATAATTATTTAATATGCGTATAATCAAACTTAATGCCACCGATTCTACAAATAGGTTTCTTCGCAATCTTAGTTTGGACAGTCCAGTGCAAGATTTTACAACAATTGTGACTAGTCATCAAACAAATGGTCGTGGTCAAATGGGTACGCTTTGGCAATCTCAACCCTTTAAAAACCTAACGTTTAGTGTTTATAAAAAATTAAATTTGTTTCCGTTTGAGTCTCAATTTTATATTAGCATGTCTGTAGCTTTGGCTATTATAAAAGCATTAGAGCAGTTAAATATTCCGAAATTAAGCATAAAATGGCCTAACGACATTTTGTCAGCTAATCAAAAAATGTGTGGTGTTTTGATTGAAAATGTCATAAAACAAAGCGTTATTGAATCTTCAATAATTGGTATTGGACTTAATGTAAATCAGTTAGATTTTAATGGTTTACCTCAAGCAAGTTCTTTAAAAAGTGTAACAGGAGTTAATTATGATTTAGATGAAATATTACATCTAATCCTAAAACAGCTAGAAATACAATTGGACCTTTTAGGTAAGGATACTAATAGTATAAAATCGCAATACGAATCTTATTTATTTAGAAAAGAAAAACCTTCAACATTTAAAACTGCCGAAGGTTTGTTTTCTGGTATTATAAAAGGTGTTTCTGAGCATGGTTTACTTGAGGTCTTAATAGAAGATCAAGTTTTAAAAACCTATGATTTAAAAACGATTAAGCTATTGTATTAATTGCTTGAGGCATGTTGGTAGCTAAGGTTTCAATAAATTTATTGATAGGTCCTTTTATCATCATAGCCATCATGGCATTAAATTCGCCTTCAAAAGTTAATTGTACTTCACTTTTATTAGCTTCAACTTCAGTGATATTTCCTGTTAACGAAAAATCTATTTTTCCACCAGCTGCACCTAAAACAATTTTGCTATTTGGTGTCATTTCTTTCTTTTTTAATACAATTTCTGGCATTCCTTTAAGTGCAAATAAAAATTTGTCTTCACCTAAAACTTCAAATTTACTTATGTTTTCAGGCATTAAGTTTTTAAAGTTTTTGACATCGCTTAAAAAATTAAATGTCTCTTCTGGAGATTTATCTAAAGTTACTTTAGGGCTTTCTAGTTTCATATTTGTGTTTTAGTTATTTAAAATTAATAGTGTTTTATAGTATTGCTATTAATTTAATATCAATTAACGTTCCAAACGCTTGGATTGGCATTCCAGCGACCTAATGTCTCAATTTCTTTTTCAGATATATAGTTGCTAGATGCAGCTTCCGTTAGTAAACTTTCGTAATTACTTAAGGTGTGTAATGTGATATTTTCTTTTTCAAAATTTTCTTTTGCTACGTCAAACCCATAAGAAAATATTGCAATCATTCCTTTTACATTGACATTAGCTTCTTTTAACGCTTTGACAGCATTAAGACTGCTTTTTCCAGTACTAATTAAATCTTCAACAACGACGACATTTTGACCACTTTCTATATGACCTTCTATTTGGTTTTTACGACCATGTCCTTTAGCTTCAGGTCTAACGTATATAAAAGGTAGTCCTAAATATTCAGCCACTAACATCCCAATCCCAATAGCTCCTGTTGCAACACCTGCAATAGCATCTGGTTTTCCGTAATGTTCTTCAATAAATTTACTCATTTCCTCTCTTATATAATTTCTTATTGGAGGATAGGATAGTACAACACGATTGTCACAATAGATTGGCGATTTCCAACCTGAAGCCCAAGTAAATGGATTGCTAGGTTGTAGTTTTATTGCATTTATTTGTAATAAAACATGTGCTGTTTGTCTGGCAGTTTGCTTGTTAAAAATCATATGGCAAAAGTACAGATTTATTTAATTTTACTTTAAATTAATTTTAAAATAAATTAGCATAAAGTCTCAATGTCATTAATTTTAATATTTTTACCTATTTATAACTAGCTACTATTTTTTATGCAATGCATTTTTGTAAACGATAAGCCTATCTTTTTGACTACTAAGGTGGAAAAAGAAACTGATTTTAAAAACTTTTTACTTAAGGATGTGGATCTGGATTTAGTACTACATACCCTGTCCAAAAAATCGATAAATTCTGTTAGATTAATTGGACATAGTGACGATAAATTATTAAAATCCTTCAAGAAAAAATTACCTAATGTAGTTGCAGGAGGTGGTAAAGTCTTTAATGATAAAGGTGAAATACTTTTTATATACAGAAATGATAAATGGGATTTGCCAAAAGGTAAAACAGAAAAAAGGGAAACTATAGAAGAAACAGCGATTAGAGAAGTCGCTGAAGAAACTGGTGTATCCAAATTAAAAATTATAAAACCGTTACCTATTACTTATCACATTTTTAAACGAAATGGTAAGTCTAAACTTAAAATTACGTATTGGTTTGAAATGCATTCTTCATTTGAAGGTAATTTATTTCCGCAATTAAACGAAGGAATAACAAAAGTAGAATGGTTGGATCAGGAGGCTGCATCTGAAGCTTTAAAAAAATCTTATGCCAATATTAAATTATTATTTTAAAACCATATTTTTTTATAAATAAAACACAGTACTGTGTTTTGTCCTAAGTATTTAGCATTTTATCTTTTAATGGTTAATTTTATACACTTTAGCCAATATTTTATTGTAGGAGAATTCAGTTAATTATTTTCGCACTTGTAAATGTAATTAATTTAAAACCCTCACAGTATGTATACAAAATTACTTAACCGATTGGTTAATTTTAAAGCAATGCTAGTCTTATTAGCAATGACTTTTTCTTTTCAATCATTTGCCTTAGAAGACACCTATTGTGGTTCTATTGCTGGCTTTGAATTCTCTAACGGAACGACGACTACAACAATTAGTCATAACCAATCTTATTACATTAACGATCTTCCAAATAACTTTTACGTCAACTTATTAGTTAGTGGTTACTCACAAAGTGCTAAATTTTATGTTAGAAATTTAGACACAGGACAATGTTATAACGTAAATGAAAATCATTTACCTTATACTTTTCCAGGAGGAAATGGCGCATGGAATTATGGTTGTGGTAATTTTGAAGTTAAAGCTAAATTGTACAAATACGATAGCTGTGGGACATATTGCGATAGTGAAACTATTAGATTTACTATTACTTGTCAGCCAGAGGAAACATGTGGAGAAATTTCTGGATTTCAGTTTACAAATGGATCTCAAAATGTGACAATAACAAATAATGAAACTTATGCATTAGATGCCTTACCAAATAACTTTTATGTTGACTTATTAGTTGATGGTGCGTCGGAAAGTGCTAATTTAATATTAGTAAACTTAACAACTGGTCAAACGTTTAATGTTGGTGAAAACTATACACCTTATACAATTCCAGGAGGAAATGCAGCATGGTGTTATGGAACAGGAGACTTTAAATTAATAGGAAAAATATTTGAAAACAATTATTTTCAAGGGACTTTATGTGATGAAGAGGTTATCTATTTTACAATTGATGAAACAACTTGTAGCCAAATTGTAGGATATGAGTTTTCAAATTTTGCTGACGCTACTGTAGCGATTGTAGATGAAGCAAATTATGATTTAGATAATCTTCCAGCAGATTTTAATATCAACTTATTAACGTCGGGAGATTTAGAAAGTGCATTTTTTACTTTAACCAACTTAGATACTGGAGAGGTATTTACTAAAACAGAAAATGCAATTCCATACACTTATCCAGGTGCAACTAATTCAGTTTGGTCACATGGTTGCGGTACATTTAAAATATGCGCTAGTATTTTTCAAGAAAATTATGCTAGTGGAACAGCATGTGATAACACATGTGTAACATTTACAATTAATTGTGAAGAGCCTTGTGGTACGATTGATGCGTTTGCTTTCTCAAATGGAACTGATGATTTAACAATCACTGAAGGGCAAACATATAATGTTACAGATTTACCAACAGGATTTGCAATAGCAACTTTAATAACAGGAGCTTCTCAAAGTGTTTCTACTACAATTACTAATGTAACCACTGGTGCTTCTGTTGTGGTTACAGATAACACATTACCATATTCTTATCCTACTGCAGCTGCTTGGGATTTAGAAGCAGGTTCTTACCAAATAGTATCTCAATTATTTTCAGAGGATAATGCTTCAGGCACACAATGTGATACGCAATCCATTAACTTTACTTTAGTTGATGTATTAGCTTGTCAAGCTACATTTGCAGGAACTTCAACTATCTCTAGTGGATTAGCTATAATTATTCCTGGTGTTGCGTCTACTGTAACAGTTAATTTGAATAACGATGCTATTTTACCTGATGGTTATAGTTTAGCAACAGTAATCACTAAAGGAGATGATTTAACAATTGTTGGGTTTAGTGAAAGCTTAGTATTAGATATTCCAGAAATGGGAGGTTTTTACACAGTACATACTTTAGCATTTGATCCAGAGACATTAGATTTAAACGATTTAGTATTGGGTACATCAACTGCTTTTGATGTTTTAGATTTAATTGAAAACAACCAAATATGTGCAGATCTTGATACTGTTGGTAGTCAATTAATGGTGATTGTAACTGGATCTACAGACAGAAATAGTAGCATAACTGTTGATCAGGTTAAAGGTAATCAAGCTATTGAAGCACAATTATCTGCAGATATTAGATTGTTCCCTAATCCAGTTGTAACACAATTAAATATTAACGTGGATTTACTTAAAAATGAAGTCCTTAATTATGCTATGATTGATGTTAATGGTAAATTAATACTTACAGGTAAGCTATCTAACAATAGTAATACTATTAATACCTCAGATTTAGCAGCAGGTTTTTATATCCTTAAGTTAAACTCGGAAGTAAGACAACTTACTAAAAAGATAATGGTTAGAAAATAACCAATTACATTAGATAATAAAAAAACCGTTACAAATTGTAACGGTTTTTTTATGTTTAAAAATTAATAATGCTTTGCTTTAAAACATGTTTTAGCTTTTCTGGCATTTTATTATTTATAGCAAAAGACTGATTTATTTCTACCTCAATGCCTATATAATTGTTTTTAAATTGTTGTCTTAATGCAGTTGTAAAGCCATCGGCTTTTCCTAAATAGGGATAATTAAATCTGACACGATACTCCGGATTTAAAGCTAAAATATTTTTTTTGAATGGCATTGCATATTGCTTTTCTTGAATCCTTCTAGAATCATATAAAAGACCAATGTCACAGTCTCTTATAGTATTGTTTAAAACAGGTGTAAAAGAATGAATAGAGAGATGTACGACGCTTAAATTGTTGTTTATGATTGATGCTATATACTTTGTTACAGCTTGCCTGTAGTCATTATAATACGTGTTAATTAGGTCTTGTTTTTGTTTTATTGTCAGTGTTTTTGTGTATACTGAAAATAAATTTTTATTATCAGTAGACCTATTTAATTCTATTAATAAACGACTTGTAGTACTAAATTTTGAATAATCAGCAATAGGCTTTAAATAATTAAATACATCCAATGCACCTAAGTCATAACCTTTGTGTGTTTCTAAAACTGAAGTATCTAAAAAATAGGGTTTATATTCTAAAGGAATAGCATTGCCACCATGTTCACAAGTAATGACTAATTTCATTTTAATTTATAGGAATAAACATTTTGTTTTCCTCCAAACATGTTGCTAATTGTTTATAAACCAATTCAATATTTTTAACCGAAACATCATGATTCAACGCGTTAACAATTCTGGTTGAAAGCGTACCATGATTAAAAATGACTTCTAATGCGTTTTGGTAGTCCTTAGAAATATTTTCTTTTACTAATGCGTATAGTTGTTGCCACACATTTTTAACACTAGAAGCTTGCTTTATTCCAAATAACTCAAGGTAGTCTAAGTTAGAGATATTATATACTTCACCATCTTTAATTACTGCGTTTAAAATAGAAAACAAATCCTGCTTTAACCATTTTTTTTGCTTTTTAAGACGTGTTGTATCTTCATTAACTAAACGCTTTAAGACTTCAATTATTAATGCGCAAATAGCAATGTCAGCTTTTGGACACTCTTGAATGTCCACTAGTCTAATTTCTATAGCATTTCGGTCAAACCTTGCAATTGCACCACGACTATTTAAAAAATGATGATCTAAAATATTGTTTGTGTCATACTTTTTAATGACTTGTTTTATGGGTTCAAAAATGGTAGCGTAGTAATCCGCTTTTGTAAAAACACGCTCTGGTATAACCAAACCAGTCATTTCTGGAATTTCTTTTTGATTGGTTTTATAATATTCTAACCTAGTGTCTTTAAATCCAGTAATTTTACCATCTAAAATAGGAGAACTTGCACATAGACCAGGAATTAAGGGTAATATTATCCTGATGGCAGCATGTAATTTTTCAAACTCTTTATCATCATAAAAGGGTAAGTTAATGTGTGTGCTTTGCACATTACTCCAACCGTGACCTTTACAATCAAAAATCCTGTTGTACAACTCGTAAACTTCACTATAACTGTGTTTCCATAGTTGTGTATCCTTTAAAGGATTCATCGTAGGATGAGACGCTGTAGGTAGAAGTTTTGTGTTTAAAGGTTTTAATAAACCATTTATTTCTATGATGTTTTGATGAAATGCTTCTGCAAGATTATTTAAATCATTAGTTGGTCCATTCGTTTTAATTTCAACAACATGTCCAACCAATTCATTGCTCCAAGCGATAGGTCCGTTTTCGATATCAGAAGTTATTTTACCATTTTTTTTAGTAAGTAATACATCAACAATAGGAGCAACTTTAAAGCTGTTAGTGTTTACTAACATATATTCTAGCTCTATTCCGTAAACTTCAAATAAGTGATATTTTTTAGACATAATTATTCTAATCTAGTTTTTAAAGCCTGTAGTATTTTAGTGTAAACTAAATCGCCATAATAGGCATCCTCTACGCCATAGTCAATATTTGGATTGTCATTTATTTCAATAACCATTGGTTTGTTATTGACCACTTTTATGTCAATACCATACAAGCCTTTACCCATTAGTTTTGCAGATTTTATTGCCATAGTAATTACATCCTTTGGGACGTCTTCTATAGGCAGGCAATCAGCGTCACCATCTTGATCATTTTTTTTGTCTGCATTCCAGTTATAGATTTGCCAATGTCCTTTAGCCATATAATATTTACAAGCATAAAATGGAACATCGTCGATAATGCCTATGCGCCAATCATAATCTGAAGGACAAAACTCTTGTGCTATAATTAAATCGGACTCTTTTAGCATATCTGTTACCAAGGTGTCATATTCTTTAGCTGTTTTAGCCTTTTTTACTCCAAATGAAAACGTGCTATCTGGTGCTTTTAATACACAAGGTAAACCAACTTGTTCTAAGACTAGGGCTCTGTTTTCCTTGTGGACAATTACTGTTTTTGGAGTCGCAATATGAGCATTGTTTAACGCTTCTGCCATGTACACTTTGTTGCAGCATTTTAAAATTGCTTCTGGATAATCAATAATAGCAATACCTTCTTGCTGTGCTTTACGCGCAAATGCATATGCTTCATTATTAACCTCTGTACTTTGTCTAATAAATAAAGCATCAAAAGAGGACAAGCGACTTAAATCTTTAGGCTCAATTATTTCAGCATAAATATTCATCTTTTCAGCAATGTCTATAAACTTTTTTAAAGCTTTTGTATTGCTAGGAGGAGCAGGATCGTTTGGATTGACCAAAATAGCTAAGTCAAAATCTGATGTTGTTAGTTTAGGTGTGTCGTAACGTTTTTTAGCAAAATACTGATTAGCAAAAATGTTGACACTTTCAAGATGATCACTAGGGATTTCTGATTCTGAAATAGCTTTAATACTATGTATGTTCCATTTATTATTATGATGAAAATTTACGCGTAAAAAAGGAACTTGAAAATGTTTGTAAAACAAACTACTTAGCTCTTTATATTTTTGTGCCACATTTTGACCAAAGTATATGCTTAAAGTAAACTCTCTAGACTTAATGCTTTTTAGGCTTTGTTGTATAACATCGTCAAACTCGTCTGATACAATTTTAACCAGTTTTAAAGTTTTTAAATCTACAATGTTTCTTACCGTTGGAATGGCTAAATGACCTCTAGCTTCGGCTAAAAGCGAGACGTAGTAACCTTTGGATTGGTAACTATAATCTTTGCAAAGATTAAATATTCTTGCTTTTTTTAAAAGCGAAAATTTAGGATTGGTAAGATAATCTTGCGATGAAATTACCGTAATATTCTCAATCGAAAAATGCCATTTTTCTGGTTGATTGACAACAATGTATTTGTTCATTTTATGCGAAGATCGCGATATAAATTTATGTAAAGTTATATTATTTTTAAACTGGTTTTACATTTTGTAAAACCAGTTTAGTTAAATTTTTAATAAATAATTTAGGCTTATTTTTTAGTTAAGCTAAAGATGTCTTTACGTCTGTCTCTTAGGTTTCTAACGCTACCAAACTGGTTAAGCTCACGTAGTAAATCTATGTCAACATCTGCAATTAATATCATCTCTGTGTTGGTTGTTGCTTCTGCTTTTATTCCATTTGCTGGAAAGGCAAAATCACATGGTGTAAATACCATGGATTGCGCATATTGGATGTCCATGTTATGCACTTTAGGTAAATTACCTACGCTTCCAGCGATAGCTACATAGCATTCGTTTTCTATCGCTCTTGCTTGTGCACAATTGCGTACTCTAGAGTATCCATTTTGTGTGTCTGTTAAAAACGGAACAAATAGGATGTCCATACCTTCGTCTGCTAAAAGTCTACTTAACTCTGGAAACTCAGAATCGTAACATATCAAAATTCCTATTTTACCACAGTCGGTATCAAAAGCCTCTAATTTAGTACCACCTTGCATTCCCCAAACTTTAGCTTCGTCAGGAGTAACATGAAGTTTTTCATAACGTTCTAAAGTACCATCACGTCTACATAAATAGCCTACATTATATAGTAAATCCCCTTTCATTTCTGGAAAACTTCCTGTAATGATGTTGATGTTGTATGATATAGCTAATTCTGAAAATTTCTGAACGATTTCCTCTGTGTGTTTGGCTAGTTCTCTAATTGCTTCAGACTCTGGTAAATGGTTATTATCTGCCATTAAAGGCGCATTAAAAAACTCTGGAAATAATGCAAAGTCAGATCTATATCCAGACACTGCGTCAACAAAGTATTCTGCTTGTTGCATTAATTCTTCTAAATCTTTATACAAACGCATTTGCCACTGTATAAGACCTAATCGTACAACTTTTTTCTTGGTAGCTGCTTTTTTAGATGGTTTTTGGTAATAAATATTATCCCATTCTAATAGTACAGCAAACTCACCAGAATCTTTATCACCTTCTAAATAGCCTTTTAAAACTCTAAGAGGGTGAAAGTCGTTTGAGATTTGAAAATTTAAAACCGAGTCATGAATTTCTTTTCTTTTTACCTTATCCATGTACTCTTTAGGTGTCATTTCGTTTTGGTAATTATGAAAATTAGGAATACGACCACCAAATACAATACCTCTTAAGTTAAGTTTTTCACATAACTCTTTTCTGTAATCATATAAACGTCTACCTAAACGTAAACCTCTAAATTTTGGTTTAATAAATACGTCAATACCATATAATACATCACCAGATTTTGTGTGTGTATTAAAACTATAGTTGCCAGTAATATCCTCGTAGGTATGCTCTGCTTCAATCCTGTCATAATCTACTATTATAGACAAAGCGCAACCAGCAATTTGGTTATTAATTTTAATAACAACTTGTCCTTCCGGAAACTTGTCAATTAAAGTTTTAATTTGATTTTCTCTCCAATATAGATTAGGCATAGATTTATATGCTTCTTGCATAGCTTCTTTTAACTCTTGATAATCATCTAGAGTTAGGTATGCTAATTCTATATTTTCAATGTCTTGTGGATTCATTTTTATTTACTTGAAATTTTAAGTAAATGTAATATAAAAACATATCCAAAATTCAACATTAAAAATTATTTTTCAGACATTATTTTAATCTGTAAACTGGATATTGTAAGTGTGATTTTTCGTAATTAACACTCTGTTTATGAAGCCAGTCAAGTTGTGCGTACCAGTTAGAAGCAAAGTCTTTGTCGTAAGATTTTTTAAGGTTAAAATTGATTCTTAATTTAGGGTCTTGTCTTAAAATTAATTCGGCTTTATCTTCCCAAACATAAGGCGAAAATCCTTCCTTTTGTTGAAGTATTGTATCGAAAAAATTCCAGTTAAAAAATGAATCAGGAGCTTGCGGTTCTAAAGTTTCGATTAGGTATCTAAAGGCCTCTTGATTAGTTTTAATAATGAAATCACCTTTATTGAATGTTATGGTTTCTTCCGAAACTTTTATAGTTGTATTATAATGCTGGTAGTGTCCTTCATACGCTTGGGATCTTGTTTGGTAGTTGTCAATTTTATAGGACTGTACCGTTATTGTAGAATCTTTACTTAAAGGTGTCATATCAACATCATTCAATTTTAAAAGCTCAATGACATTCCACCAACCTTGAGGAATGATATAGGCTTTAGGTATTTTGATTTCTAAACTAGGTTTAAAATAATTTTGATAGTTAACTTGCTTTGTAAAAGGCTTGCTTCTGTCAAATTTTAAACGGTCTGCATCAGTAATGTTACTAGGTATCATATTACCTTCAAAACCTTTAAAATTTAAGGTTGTGGTTTGTGTGGTATCTATTTCCCATTGCAATGGGTAAGTCTTTTTTGCAATAAGTTGTTGGTTGTAGTTTTGACGTAAAGATTTAATTTCTTCATGGTCTTCTTCTATAATTTCAATCATGGATATCATCAACTCAAAGGTGCCTTCTACACGTTGTTTGTATGGTTTAAGCATGTGTGTTTCAACCATCATGCCTAAGGTGTTAAACAAAGTAGTGTAACCCGTAGAATATCTTGGACTATCCATAAATTGACTAAATCCAGCTTCTGGAACTTTATTAAATACGTTAACATATGGTGTAATGTCCCATTGTTTAGTTGCTAACTTAGCTTCTAAGTTTGGTTGCATTTTAGTGTGTAAATAATTACCTAAAGTACCACCAAGCTTATTGTGTTGCGTAAATAAATGCGTCAAAGTATATTGGTAATCTGCGCCATTACTTACGTGATTGTCTATAAAAACATCAGGCTTTACCAAGTGAAAAATTTGAGCAAAAGTCTTAGCATTTTTGGTGTCACTTTTAATAAAATCTCTGTTTAAATCAAAGTTTCTAGCGTTACCTCTAAACCCATAAGCTTTAGGGCCATTTTGGTTTGTTCTTGTTGAAGTGTTTCGATTTAAACTACCTCCAACATTATAAACAGGAATTGTGACTAATACAGTATGTTTAGGTGTTTCAATTTTACCAGAAGCAATATCTCTGAATAGCATCATAGTGGCATCAATGCCATCAGATTCTCCTGGATGTATTCCGTTATTAATTAGTAAAATACGCTTATCGTTTCTTATCGTTTTAAAATCAAAATTTTCATCAGGATTTAATGTGATTAAATATAATGGTTTTCCGGAATCCGTACTGCCAATAGAGTCGATAGATATTGAAGTATAAGCTGAAGCTAAATCTTTGTAATACTGAATCGTTTGTTGGTAAGTAGCAGTTTCTAATCCTTGGGATTTTTCAAAAACAGTTTCAAAATCAAAATCCTTTTTAGTTGTAGATTTACACGAAACCACTAATATTAATAAGACTAATATTTTTTTCATCAATTGTAATTTTAAATAACGGTTACACAAATATAATACTATAGACTTGTGATTGTTGTAATTAAACGTACTTTTGCAGCTTGAAAAATTGAAGATATGACAGAGTTTATTAGAAAAATAGTTCCGAACGCAAAAGATGATGTATTAGCAGGAATAACCGTGTCTTTAGCAATGATTCCAGAAGTAGTGGCTTTTGCTTTTGTAGCACAAATAGATCCTTTAATGGCATTATCAGGTGCCTTTATTATTGGATTGATAACAGCTATTTTTGGAGGTAGACCAGGTTTGATATCTGGAGCAGCAGGAGCTGTAGCAGTTATTTTTGTAACTATGATTGCGGATGGTCATACCAAAGGGATGTTAATGGATACACCTATTGAAAACATGGGTTTTTTCTATTTGATGGCATGTGTGGTCTTGATGGGAATTATACAAATTTTTGCAGGTGTTTTTAAATTAGGACGTTTTGTTAGATTAATTCCGCATCCTGTAATGATGGGATTTGTAAACGGTTTGTCTATCGTTATTTTTATGGCTCAAGTAAAAATGTTTTCTCATAAATCCTTAAAAGTGTCTGATGCAGGAGTAAACGAATATGTTAGTACCTACATGCAAGGTTCTGAGTTATATACCATGATTGGATTGGTATTATTAACTATGGGAATTATTTGGGGATTACCTAGAATAACCAAAAAGTTGCCTGCAGCATTAACTGCAATTTTAGTAACCAGTTTAATTGTTATTGGATTTAATATGGACGTGTCTACTGTAGGGTCTTATATTATTGAAGGTGGAGGAACAGGGTTAAAAGGAGAGTTTCCAACACCAAACATGGAGCTTTGGGAAAAATTACCATTTAATTTAGATACTTTAAAGTTTATTGCTTTACCTGCTTTTTTAGCAGCATCTGTTGGATTAATTGAGTCTTTAATGACTATGAATTTAGTTGATGAATTAACAGAAACTAGAGGAAACGGAAACAGAGAATGTGTTGCGCAAGGTGCAGGAAATATTGTGTCTGGTCTATTTGGTGGTACAGGTGGTTGTGGTATGATTGGTCAAACGGTTATTAATATTAATGCAGGTGGACGTGGTAGATTATCAGGAATTATGATGGCTGTGACTTTATTGTCCTTTATTTTGTTTGCAGATAAGTTAATAGAAATGGTGCCAATTGCAGCTTTAGTAGGTGTAATGTTTATGATGGTAATCGAAACTTTTGCATGGTCTAGTTTTAGAATATTAAAGAAAATACCAATGTCTGATGCAGTGGTACTAATAACGGTATCCTTAGTTACAGTATTTGTTGATTTAGCAGTAGCAGTGTTTATTGGTGTAATAATTTCAGCATTAGTATTTGCTTGGGAAAACGCAACAAAAATTAGAGCTAGAAAGCGTATTAAAGAAGATGGTACTAAAGTTTACGAAATTTGGGGACCATTATTTTTTGGAAGCATCCAAGCGTTTAATGATAAGTTTGACGCTAAAAACGATCCTGAGAAAATAGAAATAGATTTTGTTGAATCTCGTGTGAGTGATCATTCTGCATTAGAGGCTATTTTTAATTTAGTTGAAAAGTATGAGAAAGAAGGTAAGCAGATACGTTTAAAGCATTTAAGCGAAGATTGTAAAGTATTACTATATAAATCTAGTCCTAAGTTTAGAGAGGTTGTTGTAGAGGCTATTGATGATCCTAGGTATCATTTGGCAGCTAATCCAGAAGATTTCCCTAAACCACTATCAGAATATAAATTTTAAATAAAAAAAAGGCGAGCATCAAATGCTCGCCTTTTTTTATTGTGAGGTTATTTAACCCTAACACTATCTGGTACTAAGACAGTATAATCACCATTGTTTCTTATTACTTCTCTAACAATGCTAGAGCTTATGTAGGATGTTCTGGCAGCAGTTAATAAAAATACAGTTTCTATTTTTGATAGTTTTCTGTTTGTATGCGCTATGGCTTTTTCAAACTCAAAATCAGCAGGATTACGTAAACCACGTAAAATAAATTGAGCATTAATCTCTTTGCAAAAGTCAATAGTTAGACCTTTGTAAGTCATAATTTTTACTTTAGGTTCATCTTTAAAGGTGTCTTCTAAAAAACGTTTTCGGTCTTCTAAAGAAAACATATATTTTTTTTCAGAGTTAACACCTATAGCCACAACTACTTCATCAAAAAGTTTTACGCCACGTTTTATTATATCCAAATGACCTAATGTGATAGGATCAAAGGATCCAGGAAAAAGTGCTCGTTTCATAATTATCTTAGTTTAATCTCTATCCACTTCGTAAATGTACTCTTGTTCAAAAAGGGTTTTTATTTCCTGTTTTGAGTAGCCATCTAGCTCTGAGGTATAATTTTCTGTTTTATTTATTTTATAAATTTTAGATTTTCTATCTATTTCATAATCATTAAAAATGACGTAAATACTATCTGATGTGACTTTAGTAACCTTCATAGATGTGTAATATCCAGTTTGTGAAGCCTTAACGGAATACACGTCACCAATCCTAGGATTGTTAATATACAAGGTATCATTTTCGTCATCTTTTTTACTTAAGTATGTTGCAACTAAAATAGCAAGAGTAATAATTATCAATCCACTAAAATACCATAACGGAAACCTAACGCCTGTTTTTTCTAGTTCAAACTTTTGTTTTATTTGTTCAGGTAGTTCTTTTAGGTTGTAGGTGCGTTTACAATGGTTGCATTCTAAAACATAAGTTTTACCTATAGGAAATAAAGGGATCCAATATACGTAAGCATATTTGCCATAAATAGCATAATGCATAGTTTGTCCTTCTGTGCAATTGGGACATTTTACATTTATAAGTTGACCTTCTTTAAGTTTACTAGCTTTACTTCCGTAAAAAACCATAGTATTTGGGGATTTGGTTAATTATTAAATATAGGCTATTTATTTTAAAGCTTCTTCAATAGCATTTCCAAATAAATCAGGCATACTAATTCCTGCAGCTTGCGCTTGTTGTGGTAAAATACTAGCGTTAGTAAGGCCAGGAATGGTATTCATTTCTAATAAATGAGGTTCGTTATTTTTAAAAATAAATTCACTTCTAGAAAAACCAGTCATTCTTAAAACCTCATAGACCTTTTTTGCTACAGTATTTACTTGGGCTTCTTGTGCTTTAGTTAATCTTGCAGGTGTAATTTCTTGAGATTTACCAAGGTATTTAGCTTCGTAATCAAAAAAATCATTTTCGCTTACAATCTCTGTGATTGGTAATACTTTAGTTTCGCCTTTATAAGTAATAACACCTACAGATACCTCAGTACCATCTAAAAAAGATTCTATAATTATCTCGTCATCCTCTTTAAAAGCATGGTTAATTGCTTGTTGTAGGTCTTCTTTTTTATGCACTTTAGTAATACCAAAACTACTTCCAGCTTTATTAGCCTTTACAAAACAAGGTAATCCAACTTTAGTAATAATATCCTCCTCATTTACGGGATCACCTAAATTTAGGTAATAGCTTTCAGCAGTTAAAATTCCGTAAGGTTTTAAAATACTTAAACAGTCTCTCTTATTAAAAGTAACAGCAGCCTGATACATGCCACAACTAGTATGAGGTAGGTTTAATAATTTAAAATAGCCTTGCATATAACCATCTTCTCCTGGACTACCATGAATAGCATTAAAAACACAATCAAAAGTAACTTTAGTATTGTTTATAGTTACAGAAAAATCGTTTTTATCAATAGCAAATTCTTGATCTGCATCGTCCACATAAACCCATTTGTCTTTAAAGATATGTATGCGATAGGCATTATATTTAGTCTTATCTAAATTTTGATAGACCACGTTTCCGCTGGTAAGAGAGATCTTATATTCACTAGAATAACCTCCCATTATTATGGCAATGTTTTTTTTCATTTAAATCTAAATTATTTCAGATATTCAATAAACCATTAAAATATTCGTTTTGTAAAAATATCATTTATTTTATTCCGAAGATAAAACCTTTTAGTTTTTATATATTTGCCTACAAAAATTAGTTAAATGAGTGTCATCAATTTTCTTAAAAGTAAAGTGTTTTTTAAGCAATTAGCAATAGCAGTAGTCGCTGTGGTTGTTTTAGTGTTTTTAATGCTTAAGTGGTTAAATATAACTACAAATAATAACGAGTTTGAAACGGTTCCGGATTTGACAGGAAAATCGATCGAAGTTGCAAAAATAGAGTTAGAAAAAAACAACTTGGTAATGCAAATTCAGGACTCGGCTAATTTTAATCCCGATTACCCAAAGTTTTCTGTAATAGAGCAGGACCCAAAAGCTAGCGCTAAAGTTAAAGAAAACCGCAAAATATACATTACATTAAATCCGTCAGGATACCGTAAAATAGCAGTGCCTGATTTAAGTCATAAAAGTTTTAGACAAGCAAAACCAACAATTGAAGCATTAGGCTTTAAAATAGGAAAAACAATATATGTTGACCATATTGGTAAAGATATGGTTAGAGAATTACGTCATAAAGGAGAAACATTAAAACCTAACACAAAACTGCCTAAAACAGCAGTGATAGATGTCGTGTTGGGTAACGGTAACCGTCCTGGAGGCAATTAAATTATGGAGGACTACACACCAGAATTACAAGAGGAAGAAGCAGATGGATTATTTGAACATCATTCTTTTACAGCAGATAAAGGTCAAAAACCATTACGTATAGACAAATGGTTAATGAACAAAATAGAAAACGCAACACGTAATAAAATACAAGATGCTGCCAAAAACGGAAGCATCTTTGTAAACGACGTACCAGTTAAATCTAATTATAAGGTTAAACCGGAAGACGTTATTGCAGTGCGTTTTGAGCATCCACCACATGAAAACCTATTAGTCGGAGAAGATTTACCATTAGATGTTGTTTATGAAGACGACCAATTACTAGTCGTTAACAAACCAGCAGGTATGGTTGTCCATCCAGGACATGGTAATTATTCTGGGACATTAATCAATGCATTAATATTTCATTTTGATAATTTACCTAACAACTCTAGCGATCGTCCAGGATTAGTCCATAGGATAGATAAAGACACATCAGGTTTATTAGTTGTAGCAAAAACGGAAGTCGCTATGGCACATTTGTCAGCACAGTTTAAAGCTAAAACAAGCGAGCGTGAATACGTCGCAATAGTTTGGGGAAATATGGATGAGGAAGAAGGTACCATAGAAGGTAACATTGGACGTCACCCAAAAAACAGACTGCAAAACACAGTATACTTAGACGACGATGCAGACAAAGGTAAACCAGCAGTAACACACTATAAGGTTTTAGAGCGTCTAGGCTATGTAACTTTAGTAAGCTGTAAGCTAGAAACAGGACGCACACACCAAATACGTGTCCACATGAAACACATTGGACATACCTTGTTTAATGACGAGCGTTATGGCGGAAACCTAATACTAAAAGGAACCACGTTTACCAAGTACAAACAATTTGTAGACAACTGTTTTAAAGTATTACCACGTCAAGCACTACACGCAAAAACACTAGGCTTTGTGCATCCTACAACAAATAAATTTATGAGTTTTGAGTCTGAAATTCCAGACGATATTCAGGAATGTATTGAAAAGTGGAGAGGCTATTCCAAACACATGGAATAAGTTATAAAATATAATTTGGGCGTTACCACAAGGGTCGCGCTATCCATTATATCTTTTTTTGCCATATATGGCAGCAAAAAAAGGATGTCATTACTATCGCTAACGCAAAGACTAGCGATAGTAAACACACATTTTAATATATAAAATTACTATAGTTTCAGCTTTTATAAAGGTCATATAATTTGTATTTTTATATCAGAAATAAAAACACAATGAAACTAGTTATATCTCCAGCAAAATCCCTTGATTTTGAAAGCAAATTACCTACAGTAAAAGCGACGCAACCTCTTTTTTTAGAGCAATCCACAAAACTAAATAAGGTATTAAAAAAGCAAAAGCCTAAAGACCTATCTCAATTAATGAGTATTAGCGATAATTTAGCACAATTAAATTATAATCGTAATCAAGATTGGGCACTACCTTTTACAAAGGATAATGCTAGACCAGCAATGTATGCTTTTAATGGAGATGTATATAAAGGGTTAGACGCTTATAATATTGCAGCAGACAAGTTAGACCTTGCACAAGATACTATCAGGATTTTATCTGGTTTATATGGTGTTTTAAAACCGTTAGACCTAATACATCCCTACAGATTAGAAATGGGAACAAAAATGCCAGTAGGAAGTTATAAAAATCTATACGAATTTTGGAAAAAAGATATAGTCAAAACCTTAAACGAAGAACTAGAAGAAGACGAAGTGTTTCTTAATTTAGCCAGCAACGAGTATTTTAAAGCAATAGATACAAAAGCACTTAAAGTACCAGTCGTGACAGCAAATTTTAAAGAATTTAAAAACGGTAAACTTAAAATAATATCGTTTTATGCCAAAGAGGCTAGAGGTTTAATGGCTAAATATGTTATTGATACTAACGCTCAAACTATAGAAGATTTAAAACAGTTTAACTACAATAATTATCAATTTGATGGAAACCTCTCAACCCAAAAAGACTTGGTCTTTACAAGATAATAAACGTACTCAATCAGAACGCGATTTATTTAAAGCAACAGGGAAGCCTAAAAAAAATAAGAATGTTACGTATTTGCTTTCTGTAATAGCAGCTTTATTGTTAGTTAGCTTTGTGTTGCCTAAATTGTATGATGAGGTAATTACTGTTTGTATAACAGATACTCTCTGTTTAAATTCAGAGCATAACTTTATACTATATCCACTGTATATTTTTTGTACTATAGTAATATTGATTATAGCAATTTATGGTGCTTATGTAGTTGGTAAAAAAATAGGAGAACGGTTTAAGGTTTAACCGCATCTTTTTTGTCCACATTAATTTTAGTTTCAGGTTTTACACGTTTTTTAATTCGTGGACGTCTAGTACCAAATGTACCTCTGTTAATTTTTCCTCGTTTCGATTTTTTATCTCCTTTACCCATGTTTTTTTATTTTAAAAATTATAGTATAAGGTAGTAAAAGCACTATTTTTAAACAAGGTTATATTATTAAAGTTGTTATAAAATTTATTTGGACTTTATTTTATACTTAAATTATACGATGTTTAAACATACACATCCCTATCCACCATTTATTAAAAAAGATACCACTAAGCTAATAGTTGGTACTTTACCGCCACCACGTTTTACTACTGGACAGTTATTAGAGAAAGACGTAGACTTTTGCTATGGAAGCTATTATAACAGTTTATGGTTATATATTGATAAAATTCACAGTTTAGGTTTGCGTTATGATAACTCTCAAGAAGCCATCCAACAACGAAAGCGTTTTTTAATTCAAAATAAAATTGGTGTTTGTGATATTGTAGCTAGTGCAGAACGAGAAAAAATAGATGCTTCAGACCTAGGCATGACCAATATACAATTACGCGATTTAATTGGTTATTTACTAAAGTATCCAAATATTGACACCTTATTATTTACTGGAGGTAACAGCAAAAATGGACCAGAATATTTTTTTAGAAAACATATTAAAGACTATAATATTTCTTTAAAGTTGGTATCCAAAATCACGCCTAAAATTCATCAATTTATGTTACCAAATGCTGTAAACACAGTTGGTAACATTAAAGCTAATTTATTCAGTAATAAAAAAGAGCGATTAATTAAAACTGTATCACTAACCTCAGGATCTGGAGCAGCAAATATCGCTATTGGTAGCAATCCATTATATAAGCAGTTAAAATCTAAAGACCCAAGTTTTAATACTTTTGATTTTAGGGTCATGCAGTATAGTGAGTATTTTTAATAATTAATAAATAGTACCAATAGGATGCCAATTATAGCAGGAAGTGCTTGTACAAAAAATATTTTTTTAGAAACACTCATCGCTCCATAAATACCAGCAATAGCGACACAACTTAAAAAAAACAATCTAATATTGGACTGCCAATATTGATTAGTTATAAAAAAAGTCCATAATAATCCAGCAGCTAAAAACCCATTATACAAGCCTTGGTTGGCAGCCATGCTTTTAGTAGGTTTAAAAAGCGATTTTGGAAAATTTTTAAAAACTTTACGACCTGTAGTTTCCCAAGCAAACATTTCAAAATATAAAAAGTATACGTGTAGTAACGTTACAAATCCAATAACAAGGTTTATTAGTATATCCATAATTATATTTTTAAAAAATTGAATCTAAAAATTGTTTAATGCTTTCTTGGTTAGCTTTTATTAAGGCTTCACGTGCATTTTCCTTATCCTTTGGTTTTTTATCCTGAGACAATTTAAACTTACCTTCCCAAGTGTCTATTGTGATTTCAAACATTTTAATATACTCTAAATTTTTATCTAATCTAGGATTGTCGGATTCCAAAACATAGTTGTGGTCTGGAGCCTCTAAAAATTCAGTCATGGTAATCAACGATTGTTTTAAAGCTTCAGTACTTTCAATTAGAGTCGCTTTTCCAGTTAAATGTACTCTAATATAATTCCAAGTTGGTAATTGAGTAGTTGTATATATGCTAGGTGATATATAGCATTGTGGGCCATAAAAAAGGATAGTGACTTCGTTTTCATCCTTCAAAAGATTAGTTTGTGGATTATATATGTCAATGTGGCCAATTAATTTACCATCAGTTTCACGATATATTAATGGTAAATGTGTAATTAAAGGTGTGTTATCTTTTACAGATATAATAGTTGCTAAAGGATATGTTTTTATCACTTCTAATAAGTGTCCTTTATCATTTTCTTGATGTTTTGCTGGAGGATACAATAATTTATAAGGTTATAAGTTCAAAGTATTTTATTTCATTTAAAATTTACTAAATATTGTGTAGATTTATAAAATGTCTGATAAAAGTACTTCATTTTCAATAAAAAACTGGTCTCAGGACGATCAACCTAGAGAAAAACTGCTTTACAAAGGTAAAGTCGCCTTAAGTGATGCCGAGTTGGTTGCCATTTTAATAGGATCTGGGAATAGACAAGAAAGTGCTGTTGCTTTATGTAAGCGTATTCTAGCGTCTACAGACAATAATTTAAGCCAATTAGGAAAACTGACCATAAAACAATTAATGGAGTTTAAGGGAATTGGAGAAGCCAAAGCAATAACTATTATTGCAGCTTTGGAGTTAGGACGTAGACGTAGAGGAGGAGAAGCACTAGAAAGAAAGAAGATAACCTCTAGTAAATCTGTATTTGAATTGATGCAACCTATTATTGGCGAGTTACCACATGAAGAGTTTTGGATAATTTATTTAAATAATTCAAATAAAGTAATTCATAAAAGCCAATTAAGTAAAGGTGGAATAACAGGTACATTAGTAGACACTAGATTGGTTTTAAAAACAGCTTTAGAGGTTGGAGCAGTAGGTTTAATATTAACACACAATCATCCTTCCGGAACTTTAAAGCCTAGTCAAGCAGATAAAGACGTGACCTTAAAATTAAAATTAGCAGCGCAAAGTTTAGATATAAAAGTTTTGGATCATTTAATCATTACAGAGCAAAGTTATTTTAGCTTTGCAGATCAATCTATACTGTAATATGCTATTAGTTTATACACATAAAATAACACCTAGAATAAAGTATGTTTTTAAACAAATTTGTACTAGAATTTTAGGAGTACCTGTTAGTTTTACGACAGTTATTGAAGAGTTTATTGCACATGATAGCTTAAAAATGTCTTATACAAGACAGCCTTTAAGTAACGAGATTTTTGTGCGTAGCAATGAGTTGCTATTTGAGCAAGGATTATCAGATATTGATATAACGGTCTTACCTTGGGAAGACACAAAATGTTTTTTTCCAACAGGAGATAAAAGTGCAGTACCATTTGATATTTTTGCAGCCTCTTTTTATTTAATTAGTAGGTATGAAGAATATTTACCACATCTTAAAGACGAGTTTGGACGCTACACAGCAGAAGAGAGTTTAGCATATAAAAATAACTTTTTAGACCAGCCTGTAGTAGATATTTGGGCATATAAATTTAAAGCTATTTTAAAAGCGACTTATCCAGATTTTAGCTTTCCAGAACAAAAGTATACTGTAATTCCTGTTATTGATGTTCCTATGGCTTACGAGTATAAATTAAAAGGAATAATGCGCACTGTAGGAGGTACGTTTAAAGATTTTTTTACTTTTAAATTTAGACGCTTGTACGAGCGTTACTCGGTTTTAACCGGTTTTAAGCGTGATCCATTGGATAATTACAAGTATATTATTAATAAGCAAAAAGCTTCAAAATATAAGTTTGTGTTTTTCTTTTTATTAGGCGATTTTTCAACCTATGATAAAAATATAAATCCTCAAAAGCAAAAGTTTATTTCGTTAATCAAACACATTGCAGATTATTGCAAAATAGGTATCAAGACCTCTTTTTTTGCTTTAACTAATTTGGATTTATTAAAAGAAGAAAAAACAAGAATGGAAGGTATTATAAATAATGCTATAGTGGGTTCTAGACACTCATTTTCTAAAGTTAATTTACCAGAATCTTATCGTAATTTAGTCGAGTTAGAAATCCCAGAAGATTATACCATGGGCTACGTTAATCATTTAGGCTTTAGAGCCGGAACATGTACTCCATTTTTATTTTATGATGTAGATTTTGAAGTGCAAACACCGCTTAAAATTGTACCTTATCAAGCATTAGATTTTGCGTTTTTAAAATATCACTCGTTATTGGATAAACAACAATCTTTAAAAAGATTAATTAAAAGTATCAAAAATGTAAATGGTACTTTTGTACCTGTGTTTCATAACTACACCTTTAATAAACAAGAACGTTGGAAACATTTTAAAACCTTATTCAATATTATTTTAGATGTTAAAAAAAAATAAAGTAGAACATATATTTTTTGATTTAGATCACACGCTTTGGGACTTTGATAAAAACTCTGCTTTAACCTTTGATTTTCTTTTTAAGAAACATGAGGTTAATACTAAATTAGCCGATTTTTTAAAATTTTACGAACCGATAAATCTTAAATATTGGAAACTATATAGAGATGAAAAAGTATCTAAAGACAACTTGCGTTACTATAGATTAAAAGAAACCTTTGATGCATTGCAATTTAGTATTGAAGATGATTTGATTAACACAATATCTGAAGATTATATTAACCATCTAAGCAGTTTTAATCATGTATTTGATGGCACTATAGAGTTGTTGGATTACCTTAAAACCAAGTATAATTTACATATTATTACAAATGGATTTAAGGAAGCACAAAACAATAAATTAAAAGGATCTAAGTTAGATCATTATTTTACTACAGTTACAAGTGCAGAGGTTGCAGGTGTTAAAAAACCTAACCCTCAAATTTTTAACTTTGCATTAAAGTTAGCTAATGCCAATTCCTCTAACAGTATCATGATAGGAGATAATTATGAAGCAGATATTTTAGGCGCATTAGATATTGGATTGGATGCCATTTGTTTTAATTATCATAAAGCAGAAATTAGTCCAGAAATTAAGGTTGTTAATCATTTATTAGACATTAAAAAATATTTATAATTATGAAAATTTCAAATAAAGTAAGTGTAATTGTAATCATGTTAGTAAGCTTACTAACAAGTGTTAACGCACAAGACAAGTTAAATAATTACAAGTATGTTGTAGTGGCTAATCAATTTGATTTTCAGTCAGAACCTGATCAATATAGATTAAATGGTTTGACTACGTTTTTATTGCAAAAACAAAATTTCACTGTATTTAGTAATACCGATGTTTTACCAGACGACGCTATAGCTAATGGTTGTTTAGTATTGTATGCAACATTAAAAAATTCATCTTCATTATTTAAGACCAAAGTAAACGTCCAATTTGAAAACTGTAAAAAAGAAATTGTTTTTACTTCGGATATTGGCGAGTCTAGAGATAAAAAGTACATCGTAGCCTATAACGAAGCAACTCGTAATGCATTTAATACCTTTTCAAGTTTTGAGCACACCTACAAAGCGACAACAGAAAATAGTACAAAAACGCAAGTGGAAGCGCTAAAACAAGAAATAGAAACCTTAAAAGCTAATAAAGTAATAGAAGAGAGTCCTAAAGTAACTACTAAAGATGATACTAAAGATGAGGTTGTTAAAGCAACCAATACAGCTGTCAAATCCAATAGTAATTTAGAAGCAGCTACTACAGTAGATAACACCTTAAAAGCGCAATTAATAACAGGATCTGTATTTAGTTATAATCTATTAGACGCAAATAACACTGTCGTTTATACTATTCTATTTTCGGGTAAAGAGGATTATTACATTGTAAAAGGACAAGACGCTTTAATCTATAAAATGAATAATCAATGGGTTTTGGCACACTACGTTAATAATGACCTACAGATAAAGGCAATTAATATTAAGTTTTAATAACCATATTTTTCCTTCCAACGTGATCTTAAAAAGTCGCGTTGGGCATTTTCCCTAGCATTATTTCCTGGGTCGTACAACTTAGTATTACTAACCTCTTTTGGTAAAAACTCTTGACTAGCAAAATTATTTTCATAATTATGGCTGTACTTGTAGTCTTCGCCATAACCAATTTCTTTCATTAATTTAGTTGGTGCATTTCTAATATTTAAAGGCACACTTAAATCTCCAGTTTGTTTAACCAATTGTTGAGCATGGTTAATAGCCATATAAGCAGCATTACTTTTTGGTGAACTTGCTAAATAAGTGGCACATTGACTTAATATAATTCTAGACTCAGGGTAACCAATCGTGCTTACAGCCTGAAACGTTGTATTAGCCATAACCAATGCAGTAGGATTAGCATTACCAATATCTTCACTAGCCAAAATTAGCATACGTCTAGCAATAAACTTTACATCCTCACCACCTTCAACCATTCTAGCCAAATAATACACAGCAGCATTTGGGTCGCTACCTCTAATGGATTTTATAAAAGCAGATACAATATCATAATGCTGCTCTCCAGTTTTATCATAACGCACAGTATTGTTTTGTACCTTGTCTAAAACCATAGCATCTGTAATTGTAATAATAGGTTTATCCTCACTATTAACAACCAGTTCAAAGATGTTTAAAAGTTTTCTAGCGTCACCACCTGACAAACGCAATAAAGCACTCGTTTCATTAAGTTTTATAGTCTTTTTAGATAAGTAGTCGTCTTTTTCAATCGCACGCTTTAAAAGGTCCTCTAAATCACTTTTTTCAAAAGCTTTTAAAATATAAACCTGACAGCGTGACAATAATGCCGATATTACCTCAAAACTTGGATTTTCAGTCGTTGCACCAATTAACGTCACCCAACCCTTTTCTACAGCTTGTAACAAACTATCTTGCTGTGATTTGCTAAATCTATGAATCTCATCAATAAACAAAATTGGATTTTTAGCAGTAAATAAACCACCACTATTTTTAGCCTTCTCAATAACCTCTCGCACATCTTTAACACCAGAGCTAATTGCACTTAAAGTATAAAAAGGACGCTTAGAGGTTTGCGCAATAATATTAGCCAACGTTGTTTTTCCAATACCAGGAGGTCCCCAAAGTATCATACTAGGTATAATGCCTTGATTAATATGACTGGTTAAAGTCCCGTTTGGACCTACTAAATGTGACTGACTTATGTAGTCGTCTAAAGTTTGTGGACGTAATCGTTCTGCTAAAGGCGTGTTCATAACTGTAAAATTAAATTAATTTTTGTTTAGGCGTGTCTTTTTTGCGCATTCTTAACAAAAAAGTCAGACTTTCATTACTCAATCTTTTTGTTAAGGCAAAAAGGATTTTAAACAGACCATTCAATTACGAAGTCATCACGATTTCTTTCAAAATAGTATTCAGGAGTAATCCATCACGCAACAACCGACTGACATTATTGCAAGACATTAAAAGTGGTTAACTATTTGCTATATTTATTGCAAATGAAACAAGAAGAACCTTTTACATTCACCTTAGATGTTTTAATCTATCCAATAGCATTTGTAATTCTACTATGGTTAATTTTTGCTATCGAAATTAGGTTTGGATTTTCCCTTAATTTTTTAGGCATCTATCCTCAAAAAATAACAGGATTAATAGGCGTGATTTGCAGTCCGTTTATACATTCTGGGATTTCCCATTTATGGCATAATACCATACCTTTATTTGTGTTAAGTACAGCCTTGTTTTATTTTTATAGACCTATCGCGTTTAAAGTACTGTTGTATGGCGTACTATTATCTGGTTTTTTAACCTGGTGCATTGGTAGACCATCATACCATATAGGAGCAAGCGGATTAATTTATGTATTAGCTAGTTTTGTTTTTTTTAAAGGTGTTTTTGCTAAACACTATAGGCTAATTGCATTGTCTTTACTAGTTGCTTTTTTATATGGTAGTATGATATGGAATACTATTCCTTTGGAGGAAGGTATCTCTTGGGAAGGTCATTTAAGTGGTTTAATCGTGGGATTAGTATTTGCTTTATTTTTTAGAAAACAAATAGCAAAACCTAAAAGATATGTTTGGGAAGAACCCGATTACAACGAAGACGATGACGAGTTTTTAAAACATTTTGATGAAAACGGTAATTTTATAGAAACCATAGTAGAGGAGGAGCTACCTGAAAACAATCTTCCAGAAGTAACGCTTCCTGTTACTATTAGTTATACTTATAAAAAAAATAAAGAGTTATAGACGTTGTCTTACCGCTTCATATAAAAAAGCGCCACAAGCTACACTCACATTTAAAGACTCTATTTCACCCAGCAAAGGTAGTTTAGCTTTTTCATTAGCTATTTTTAATATAGATGGATTTATACCACGACCTTCAGATCCCATTATAATAGCACATGGCTCTTTAAACGAAACATCAAATAAGGTGTTATCTGTTTTCTCTGTAGCAGCAATAACTTTAATATCTGAAGCTTGCAGAAAAAACACAGCGTCTTTAATGTGGTCCACTCTACAAATAGGCACTTTAAATACTGCACCAGCACTTGTTTTAATAGTATCACCATTTACAGGAGCTGCACCTTTACTTTGTATTATTATTCCGTCTACTCCAGTACATTCTGCAGTACGTATTATAGCACCAAAGTTTCTAACATCACTAAGTTGATCTAATAATAAAAAAAGCGGAGTTGTATTTTTTTTAGACACCATGTCAAACAATTCCTCAATATCATAAAACTTAACAGGAGCAATTTGTGCAACAGCACCTTGGTGATTGTTTTTTGTTAATCTATTTAATTTTTCAACCGGAACGTAAGACGAGTTAACTCTCTTGTCCTTTAATACTGTTTCTAATTCTTGAAACAAGTCGCCTTTTAGTCCTTTTTGTAAAAAGACTTTATCTACATGTTCGCCAGCATTTAAAGCTTCAATAATAGCTCTAAGTCCAAATATCTGAGTTGTTTTATCCATGTCGCAAAGGTATAAAAAAAGAGCCTGATATAAATCAGGCTCTTTTAAATTTATTAATTAAGGTTTAATTACTCTGCAGCAACAACCTCATCATCTGCATTTTTTAATATGTATTTACCACCAACAACACTTAATGTTCCTAGTAATACTTGACCATTCCCACCAGCAGCACTTTGTGGGCTGTTAGAAAAGTAAGTTGCAGGGAAATCAATGCTAGCATTGAATGTTCCAACGTGATTTATAGTTAAAGTAAATGGTAAAGCAAAATCTCCATCTAAGATTTCATTTTCATCTGCATCTAAACCTAAATCTACTTCATATAAGTCAGCAACGATTACGTAATCACCATCAGCTAAAGGACCTCCTGGAGCTGTTGTGTTTCCTGGATTAGCAGCTGCGTTTGCAGCACTAATTTCTTCTGGGCAACTTGCCCATGAGAACCAAGAACCTAAGTAAAAATCGTAATCTATTAAGTTACATAATGAGTCAGTATGATCAACAGTTTCGTCATCTAAATCAGTTTCAAGTATTTTTTGCTCGATAGTAACATAACTTACTGTTTTGTCAAAATCCATTACAGCAACTAACTCATCACTAACATAGTTAGTAACTTCTAAGTCAATAAAGATAGCTCCACCTGCAGCTAATCCATTTTTGTTATCAGCACTTGTTAATTTAAATCTTAAATTTTCAGTACCTTCTTTTAAAACGTCTTGTACAGCAGTAATGTTAAAAGTATGGTTTTCTGCATATGCAGGAAATTCAACTTTGTAACCAAACGCTCCAAAACCATCATCCACAGATGTTGCACCAACTGGTAAACCATCTGCATCACTTACTATATAGTCAGAGTTAGAACCACCAGAAACTAATTCTAGTTTAAAGTCCATTTCTTCTTTATAAGTAGCATCTGTTGTTAAAGAAACAGTAATTGTTTCTCCTTCCATTATACTAGTAGCAGATTGCCCTGTCATAGATACAGTAGGCTTATCTGTAGTAGTGTAATTTACATCATCATTAACACATGATGTAAGCGCTACAACAGTACATGATAATAATATATTTTTAATGTATTTCATCGTCTTATATTTTTTATTGTAAAGTTAATATCCAAGTACTTCCAGAATATATAGGTCCAGCAGATCCACCAATACCAAATTCAGGGAATACTAATTGTCCTGTAGCTTGGTCAACATAACCTGGACTACCTTGGATAATTTCGTTAGAAAATTGCCATTCAGTAAAGATTAAGTTACCTGCACAAGCATAGAAGTAAGACTTGTAAGTGTTGTTTGGCCATCCAAACATACTATTTAATTCATAGTTACCAGCTCCTAAGTGTACAATCGTGTGGTTAGCAGGTGTTGCATAGTTTACACTATACGTTCCAGCTAAGTCAGTACGACATAATTGTAATCTTACTAAAGTAGATTCTAATTGCTCAGAAATTACTACGTTATCAACTGTAACTAATGTTTTTAGGTTTACAACAAAAACAGTAGTTTTTGCATTATCTAAAGCATCATTATTAACTTTAATTGGAATTAAATCAAATGTTGAGTTAGCAGGTATAGTTGTTTCTAAAGTAGTATCTACCCAGTCAAAATGTGTTCCAGGAACAGCTATAGGATATTTTCTAACATCATCACTTGGATCAAGTGGTGTATTGTTAATATCTAACATTGTTTCTAGATCAGCTAATTCATCATCAGATATTTTTAAATCTGCAAATGTTCCAATCTCGTAAGACATAGTGATCGTTGATCCTGAAGGTTGACCTGATTGTCCACCGATAAGGTGAACAGGAATATCAAAATCAAACTGAGCACCTGGCTCTTCAACAAAGTTCCCTAAGTTATCGGCAGTTTTAAAACCAACGACTAAAGGACCGTTAAATGTTTCATTGTCTACATCAATCTCGTCATCAACGATACATGATGCTAAAAGCGAGCAGCTTAATACTGCTAACAAATAAGTTCTTAAATTTTTCATTTCTTTTCTTTTTTATAGTTTATTGTGCCCAGAATGGTCCTGTTGCAAATGCTTGCGCACTACTTACTGGAGGAACATTAGAAGCATTTGATATTAACTCAGACGAAGGATATAATAATCTTTTTGGTCTAGTTGAAGATTGCGCAGTTGTAGCTAAAGGTATTCCTGCAGGATATCCAGTTCTTGTAAACTCGATATAAGATTCCATACCATTAATTCCATTTAAAGCAACCCATTTTTGTCTCATGATAGCCTCAGTTTTTTCAGCATCAGTTCCAGCCCATCCAATAGTTGGAGCAGTTGGGTTATAAGTAGATGAATCTAATCCAAATAAGTTGAAAGACGCATCAATACCAGCTTGGAAAGATGTTTGAGCATCACCACTTAATTTACCTAATAATTGTGCTTCAGCTTGTAATAAGAAAGATTCAGCAGCAGTCATTAAATAACCATCTTGAGCAGAGTTTATTACTAAACCAGGTCCAATTGGAGAAAGACTTTCTGGAGATTGAGTACCATCAAAACCTTGAGTATGTCCAACGTATTGGTCATCATCGTTTAATCCGTAAAGTGCAGTTAATCTTGCATCTGGTACAGCTCCTGGGAAGTTACCTTTTAAGAACTCAATAGCGTAGTCAGAACCTCTGTAGAAGTTATAACTAACTGACGTAGACTCGTCATTTGAGAACATTAAAGCGTAAAATGGATTTTGTTGTGCAACTTGTCCATCAGAATATCCTGGATTGATTTTAGCATCTACAGCGATAAAATTACTTCCATCTAATGCAGCAAACTGCGCATCTAAGTAAGTTGCTAATTCAGCATCATTTCCTAAAGTATAAGCTTTAGTTGCTTGTCTTAATAACATTCTTAATTTAATAGTGTTACCTAAAGTAGTCCAACTAGACATTGCACCACCATAAACGATATCTTCAGATCCTACAGCTACAGCTGATCCAGAAGAAGCTATTAAAGCAATTGCTTCATCAATTTCAGTTACTAAAGATCTGTAGATTGTAGCGTCATCATCATAAGTAGGCGTTAAGTTATCAATTCCTTTGTGTGCTTCTGTATAAGGGATATCACCATATAAATCTACTAAATACTGAAAGTAATATGCTTTCATAATTTTAGCAATAGCTTTATGGTTGTTATACTCACTACCATCGTAATCTATGATTGCTTGAAAGTTAGCAGTCGTTAAATAAAGACCATCGTAAATGTCATCGTAAAACCCGTTATCAATCGCTAATGAGAACTCTTCAGAGAAACCACCTGTAAAAGCATTTACGTTAGCTCCCCATCTGTTCATCATTACGTTTCCTAGAATGTTCATTCTTCTAGCTTGTTGTCTGTACGTTGATGCTAATGCACCTGCTAATACTAAATCAGGCGTTACAACATCTGCAGATGGACTATTTGGATTGTCATTGATATCCAAATAATTACTACATGACATAGTAATTGTAAGAATTACTAATAATATAATATTAAATTTTGTTTTCATCTTTGAATTTTATTAAAAAGTTAAATTAACACTTAGTCCGTAACTTCTAGTTGCTGGATATTGTCCAGATACACTTAAACCTTGAGCATTTCCTGTAGTGTTAGAGAATTCTGGATCAGCATATCCTCTGTTTTCTTTAGGTAATACAACAAACGGGTTTCTTGCATTTACACCTACTCTTACTGAGCTAAATCCAATAGCATCTAAAGCTTTTTGGTTAAGGCTATAACTTAATGAAAGCTCTCTTACTTTAAATGCAGTAGCATCTAATACAAAGTTTTCTGATACATCTCTATATTCATTAGAAAAATAATCTAAGTAGTTAGCGTAAGTAGTTCCACCAGTAACAACGTTTGTGTTAGCAGCATAAACTCCTGGAGAAGTTTCGATTGCAGAGTTAGGGAAAATAAATCCTCTTCTTCCGTTTTCAGCAGATTCTACTAAGTGTCCACTCCAAGATAACCAGTCTTTAGTACCAGCCCAGAATTGACCTCCTGTTCTGTAATCAAATACACCTGCTAATCTAAATCCTTTATAAGTTAAAGAAGTACTTAAACCTAATACATAATCAGGGTTTGCAACTCCTAAGTTAATAAATTCAGCTGTTTTTAATGGGTTTCCAGTAGAAGGGTCAATTAATACACGTCCATTAGGATCTCTTTGGTAACCTGTACCTTTAATTAAAGGGAAAGCTTCACCTACTGTAGCGAATATACCTACATCTGCATTTCCGTTTCCTAATGAAACTTCATCAGTGTTGTCAGATACTTTCTTAACGATTGTTTCATCAGAAGCAATGTTAAAGTTTAAGTCCCATCTGAAGTTATCATTTCTGATTGGCGTAAGACCTAAGTCAATTTCATAACCTTTAGTTTCAGTTTCTCCAATGTTAATTGTAGATTGAGTTAATCCTGAAGCAGTTGATGAAGTAACGTTTGTTACTAAGTCAGTGTTATTTGTTACATAGTAAGAGGCGTTAAGTGTTACACGGTCTCCTTTAAAGAATGCTAGGTTTAAACCTATCTCTTTGTTAGTAATAAACTCATTAACTAAGTTTGGATCTGCTACGCTTGTATCTACACCAAAAGAGTTAAGACCTCCAAAAGGGAATCCACCTACTTGGTTGTAAGTATTGTTGATTTCATATGTTCCTACACGGTCGTTACCAACTCTTGCGTAGTTAGCTGAAATTTTAGCATAGTTTAAAACATCTCCTTTTAATTCTGGGAATGCTTTAGTTGGGATGAAAGATAAACCTGCACTTGGGTAGAAGAAAGAGTTGTTATCACTATTTAATCTTGAAGTCCAGTCATTTCTACCTGTTAAAGTAGCAAATAAGAAATCTTTATATCCTAAATCCACACTTGCAAATACAGCATAACTTCTACTTCTAAAAGAGCTGTTAGATACTGTTGGTGTTCCTGTAATGTTATCAATGTTGTAGAAACCTGGAATTGTTAAGTTACTACCTGCTACACTTGTTAATGTAGATAAGTTATCTTGTATGTTGTTACCTAATGTTGCTTTTAAAGAAACATCATCACTTAACATATAATCAAAGTTTAAGAAAATATCGTTGTAGATATTCTTAGACTCTTGGTTGTTTGTACTAAAGTTAGATACAGTAGAGTGGTCTCCACCACCAACACCTAAAAGGTCAGTATATCCGTTAGTATAACCTAAGAAGTTGCTGCTAAAAGTTCTTAAACTTGAAAGAGAACTTACGTTAATGTTATCGTTAATTTGGTATTTTAAATTGATGATACCGTTAAAACGATCAGACTCATTGTTGTTTCTGATGTTATCTCTCATCCAATATGGGCTTCTATAGTAAGATGTCCAGTGGTATTGATTTAAAGGTTGAGAAAACTGTCCAACAGGAATGTTAGTTGCAGTTTGTAATAACTCTGTAAATAAAGCAGAAGTAGTAGTACTTGTTTTAGAGTTAACATAGTTAATGTTACCACCTAATTCCCATTTTCCGATTGTTTTACCAGCCTTAAATAAGATGTTTGTTCTACCTAATTCATCTCCATCTACAACAAAATCAGTGTTTTGTCTGTTAACAGATAATAAAGCGTAAGATGTTGCATCTCCACCTGAGATAGAAACTCCTGTTTGCTTAATTGTACCTGTTTTAAAGAAATCTTTAATATTGTCTTCAATAGCAGAATATGGTGCCATAATGTAAGATCCATCAGCTTGCGCTAAACCTACAGGCATTATTGATCCATCAAATTCTGGACCCCATCCTCCGTTTTCATAAGCTACGTGACCACCATTCCAACCTTGACCGTACTTAGTCTGTCTTTTTGGTAAGAAAGAAACTGACTCAAATTGAATTGAGCTGTTAAAATCAATTTTGATTTTTTCATCACTAGTTCCTCTTTTAGTAGTAACGATGATTACACCATTTGCTCCTTGAGAACCGTAAAGTGCACTACCTCCAGCTCCTTTAATAACGTTTGTAGATGCAATGATTTCAGGCGAAAGATTTGCTAAAGTATTTGCTGAAGAAATCGCTCCATCAATTACAATTAACGCTTCGTTACTACCTGTTAACGATCTGTTACCTCTTAATACAATACGAGTTGATTGATTAACACCATTATTAGTTGTGTTAATTTTTAATCCTGATACTTTACCAGCTAAACTCTGTATTACGTTAGGGTTAGAAGCCTGTGTCAGCACTTCTGCGTCTACAGTTTCAGTAGCAGCAGTAAGCTCATCCGCTTTTCTTTCAATACCTAAAACGGTAATTACTACTTCGTCAAGAGCATTATCTGGCTCAAGGCTTACATTAATACTGTTACTAGCACCAACTTTTACTTCTTTAGTACCGTAACCAACATAACTAAATGTTAAAACACCACCAGTTGTTACACCAATAGAGTAATTACCATCAAAATCTGTTGTCGTTCCTTGAGAAGTTCCTTTAACTACAATAGTTGCCGAAGGTAAAGGCAATCCATTTTCGTCAGAAACAACTCCTGAAACTGTTTTGTCTTGTGCGAACGATAGTTGCACAACAAACGCTAGAAATAGCGTTAAAATTCCACTAAACTTTGTTTTCATTTTATAATTTATTTGAATTAGTCTATGCCAAAAATCATAATAAAAAGTTAATTAAACAATATTTATTGGTTAAAATTTCATTTTTTTTTTGAAATATTCAATAATAACATAAGTTTTACCTAAAAATTAGCAGTTAAACTTAGGTGTATCTTAGAATTTGAGAATTTTACTGTTTCATTTTCAGTCTTACCATTAGCGTATATAAAACGTAGTAATCCGCTGTTTGTTAATACGCCAAATCCAAAGCCAAAACCTATAAGATTTTCATTTTGGTTTAGTAGTTGGTTTTTAAAGTTGGCATAGTCTAAAACTGTATTTACAAACACGCCTTCGCTTAACGTGTACCTATATTCTGTCATTAGCATATTAAGGCTGTTTGCACTTAGGCTGTTTTCGGTAAAACCTCTAATGTTATTTATTCCTCCAAACCTATATAGCTCGTTGTCAAAATAATTATCAGATTCAAGTCTATGTATCAGTGCTTTAGTATAAATACTGTTGGTGTGATTTAATTTAAATATGTGCTCTCCAATAATGGTTATTAAGGTTTGCTTAGTGTTGTTTGTGGTTGTTTTTCTAGAACCTGTTCCAAGCTCTAAGCTTAAATCGGTTTTTGTTCTGAAAATTCTTTCTGCGTTTTGTAATGTTTTGTATTGATATTTTATTGTAAAAAGTTGGCTATTAAAGTCGGTGATGTTAGTAAAATCTTCGGTGTTTAATAAATTGCTCGATTCGGTGGATTCAATTCCTGCATATATGCGATTAGCGTCGTTTAATTGGTAGTAAAGGTTTCCTTTTTGTTTTGTATTTATAAAAGAAGAGTCTCGTTTTATAATTTGTAACGATGCTTCAATACCTATTGGCGATGAAAATACGTAAGGCAGAGTGGTCGTAAGATTGAAATTTTTTTGGTCACTTTCATCGCTCTTGTAATTTAGGTACAAGGTTTCTCCGTAATTTAAATTATTATTTAAGCTTAAATCAAGGTATCCGTTAAATTCAATTTTATTTGTGTTTTCGTTTGTGGTAAATCCAATGTATCCATCAAAATTGTTGCTGGTTAGTTTTTCTAAATAAAGATATAGGTGAGTGGAATCTTTAGTAAATAATATTTCAGGACTTTTTGATTGTCTTGCAAAACTTAAATTGTTTAATGATTTTGTTTTTTTATTAATGGCTTCAATATTAAAGGTCTTGTTTTTATTAATTTTTAAAAAACGTTTTAAAAAGGACTTCGGGAATTTTTCGTATCCTTTAATTACTATTTTATCAAGACTTCTTTTATTGTCGTCATCGCTAATTATAAGTTTAGCAGTTAATGTGTTTTGATCACGACTAATTATGTCGCTTAGTTTTAATGTCGAAAAAGGGTTGCCTTCTGAGGCTATTATTTTATTGTACTTTATAAGTTCGTTTTCTATATTGTTGTAAGGAATTATGACTTCGTTGTCTTTGGTTATTTTTAAATTCAATTTTGAATAATAGGTTTGCTTAGTAATAGAGCTATCTAGTGTTATAGCTAAAAATTCTATTTTGTTATTTAATTGTAGTAAAACTGAAAAAACTGAGTCTTTATTTTCTTTAATACTAAAAAGTGTGTTATTAATATAACCGTTCTTCTTAAGTTTATTTTGAAATAGTGTTATTTCATCTTTTAATAATTGTAAGGTTTCGTGTTTTTTAGTGTAATCATAAAATGAAATTATTTTATCATCTTTTGAGTCAACTCCAGAAATATTTAGAACTAATTGTTGGCTCCAACTAAATTGAAATAGTAGAATAAAAAGTATTGATGTTACTGTTTTTAGATTCAAGATGTGATAATTATATTTTAGATGATAAAATAACGCAAAAATCTTACTATATAATATGGTGCTTTGATTTATTTTTAAATTCTATTGAAAATTAATGTGTTATGATTTGATTAATTAAATATAATCACTACATTTGCACCCCTCTTAAAGAGAGGTAACATAAAATTATATTAAAGTTATATGCCAACAATTTCACAATTAGTACGAAAAGGAAGAGCCAAAATAACCAAGAAGAGTAAATCGGCTGCTTTAGATTCGTGTCCTCAAAGACGTGGTGTGTGTACTCGTGTTTATACAACGACACCTAAAAAACCTAACTCAGCAATGCGTAAGGTGGCAAGGGTTCGTTTAACAAACGGAAACGAAGTAAATGCATACATCGGTGGAGAAGGTCACAATTTACAAGAGCACTCGATAGTATTGGTTAGAGGTGGAAGGGTAAAAGATTTACCAGGAGTTAGATATCACATCGTTCGTGGTGCTTTAGACACAGCAGGTGTTGCAGGTAGAACACAACGTAGATCTAAGTATGGTGCAAAACGCCCTAAAAGTTAATTAAAAACTTAAGAAGAAGACATGAGAAAAAGAGCAGCGAAAAAAAGACCGCTTTTACCAGATCCTCGCTTTAACGATCAGTTAGTAACTAGATTTGTTAACATGATGATGTGGGACGGAAAGAAGTCTGTAGCCTTTAAAGTGTTTTATGATGCAATTGACATCGTAGATACAAAGAAGACAGACGAAGAAAAAACAGCTTTAGAAATTTGGAAAGATGCGTTATCAAACGTTATGCCTCACGTAGAAGTACGTAGTCGTAGAGTTGGAGGAGCAACATTTCAAATACCTAATCCAATACGTGCAGATCGTAAGGTTTCAACTGCAATGAAATGGTTAATTAGTTATTCTCGTAAGAGAAACGAAAAATCTATGGCATTGCGTTTAGCATCAGAAATTTTAGCAGCAGCTAAAGAAGAAGGAGCAGCAGTTAAAAAACGTGTAGATACTCACAAGATGGCTGAGGCAAACAAAGCATTCTCTCACTTTAGATTTTAATAAGACATGGCTAGAGATTTAAAATATACAAGAAACATTGGAATTGCAGCTCATATTGATGCAGGTAAAACTACAACAACAGAGCGTGTTCTTTATTATACAGGTGTTTCGCACAAAATTGGAGAAGTGCATGATGGTGCAGCTACAATGGACTGGATGGAGCAAGAGCAGGAACGTGGTATTACTATTACGTCTGCAGCTACAACTTGTACTTGGAAGTTTCCATTAGAAAATGCAGAACCTACACCAACAACAAAGGATTATCACTTTAACATTATTGATACTCCAGGTCACGTTGATTTTACTGTAGAGGTAAATAGATCTTTACGTGTATTAGATGGTTTAGTATTCTTGTTTAGTGCAGTTGATGGTGTTGAGCCTCAATCTGAAACTAACTGGAGACTTGCAGACAATTATAAAGTGCCAAGAATTGGTTTTGTTAATAAGATGGACCGTCAAGGATCTGACTTTTTAGCTGTTTGTCAACAAGTAAAAGATATGTTGAAGTCTAACGCAGTGCCAATTGTTTTAAACATTGGTGATGAAGAAGATTTTAAAGGTATCATAGATTTAGTAAAAAACCGTGCTATTGTATGGCACGATGAAACTCAAGGAGCAACTTTCGATGTTATCGAAATTCCTGAGGATATGAAAGAAGAAGCTCGTAAATACCGTGCACTTTTAATTGAAGAAGTAGCAAGTTATGACGAGAATCTTTTAGAGAAATTCATGGAAGATGAAGATTCAATTACAGAAGAAGAAGTGCATAAAGCGCTTAGAGCTGCTGTAATGGATATGGCTATCATTCCTATGATTTGTGGTTCAGCTTTTAAAAATAAAGGTGTACAGTTCTTGTTAGATGCTGTATGTCGTTACTTGCCTTCTCCAATGGACAAGGAAGGTATTAAAGGAATGAATCCAGATACTGAAAAAGAAGAATTACGTAAGCCAAGTGTTGACGAACCTTTTGCAGCATTAGCGTTTAAAATTGCAACGGATCCTTTCGTAGGACGTTTAGCATTTTTTAGAGCTTATTCTGGTCGTTTAGATGCAGGTTCTTATGTGTTAAATAATCGTTCTGGTAAAAAAGAACGTATCTCTCGTATCTATCAGATGCATGCTAACAAGCAAAATGCAATTGATTTTATCGAGGCTGGAGATATTGGAGCTGCTGTTGGATTTAAATCTATCAAAACAGGAGATACTTTATCAGACCAAGATCATCCAATCATTTTAGAGTCTATGGACTTCCCAGATCCAGTAATTGGTATCGCGGTTGAGCCTAAAACTAAAGCTGATGTTGATAAATTAGGTATTGGTTTAGCTAAATTAGCAGAAGAAGATCCAACGTTTACAGTGCGTTCAGATGAAGCTTCAGGTCAGACTATTATTTCTGGAATGGGAGAGCTTCACTTAGATGTAATTGTAGATCGTTTAAGACGTGAGTTTAAAGTAGAAGTTAATCAAGGTCAACCTCAAGTTGAATATAAAGAAGCTATTACTGCATCGGCAGATCATAGAGAAGTTTATAAGAAACAATCAGGTGGACGTGGTAAATTTGCCGATATCGTATTTACTGTTGAACCAGCAGACGAAGGTGTTGTTGGATTACAGTTTGAATCTGTAATTAAAGGTGGTAACGTTCCTAAGGAATTTATCCCTTCAATTGAAAAAGGATTTAAGATGGCAATGGTTAACGGTCCATTAGCAGGTTATGAAATCGACTCAATGAAAGTTACTTTGAAAGATGGATCTTACCATGATGTGGATTCTGATCAATTATCTTTTGAGTTGGCTGCTAAGTTAGGATTTAAAAACTGTGCTAAAGCTGCTAAAGCTGTAATAATGGAGCCAATCATGAAGCTTGAGGTAATTACTCCTGAAGAAAATATGGGTGACATTGTTGGAGATTTAAATAGAAGAAGAGGTATGATGGAAGGTATGGGTGATCGTGCTGGAGCTAAGACAATTAAAGCTACTGTGCCATTATCTGAAATGTTTGGTTATGTTACAACATTAAGAACATTATCTTCTGGTAGAGCAACTTCTACAATGGAATTTTCACATTATGCTGAAACTCCTTCTAATATTTCAGAAGAAGTAATTAAGGCTGCTAAAGGCGTTGAATCGTAAATCTTAAAGAAATGAGTCAAAAAATTAGAATAAAATTAAAATCTTACGATCACAATTTAGTAGATAAATCTGCTGAGAAGATTGTAAAGACAGTAAAAAGTACTGGAGCTGTAGTAACTGGACCAATTCCATTACCAACTCATAAAAAAATCTTTACTGTATTACGTTCACCACACGTAAATAAGAAGTCTAGAGAACAATTTCAATTAAGCTCTTACAAGAGATTATTAGATATTTACTCTTCATCTTCAAAGACTATTGACGCTTTAATGAAACTAGAATTACCAAGTGGAGTTGAAGTTGAAATTAAAGTATAAGTAATTTATTCGTTTAAGGATTTTAAGCGAAACATGTCCTAAGCTTCGAGCGAAGGAAAAACGGTAAAAATACAATTCAAGGCTGAAACGTATTTTCAGCCTTGAATATTTTTTAATAAATAGTAATAATAAATAAATAATAATTATGTCTGGGTTAATTGGAAAAAAAATCGGTATGACCAGCATTTTCGATGAAAATGGTAAGAATGTACCATGTACAGTAATCGAAGCTGGACCATGTATCGTTACCCAAGTCAGAACTGAAGAAGTTGACGGTTATAATGCTGTTCAACTTGGTTTCGATGACGCGACAGAAAAAAGTGCTACTAAAGCTGACTTAGGTCATGCTAAAAAAGCAGGGACTTCTGTAAAACGCAAAATCGTTGAATTTAAAGGTTTTGATGCGGAGTACAAGTTAGGTGATGCAATCACTGTAGAGCACTTTGTAGAAGGTGAATTTGTTGATGTATCAGGTACATCAAAAGGAAAAGGATTTCAAGGGGTTGTAAAACGTCATGGATTTGGCGGTGTAGGTCAAGCTACTCACGGACAACATAACCGTTTAAGAGCACCAGGATCTATTGGAGCAGCATCTTACCCAGCAAGAGTATTCAAAGGAATGCGTATGGCAGGTAGAATGGGAACAGATTCAGTTAAAGTTGAAAATTTAAGAGTTTTAAAAGTAGTTCCTGAAAAGAACTTACTAGTTGTTAAAGGTTGTGTACCTGGACATAAAAACGCTTATGTAATTATCAGAAAATAATGAAAGTAGCAGTTTTAGATATAAACGGAAAAGAAACAGGTAGAAAGGCAGACCTTTCTGATGGTGTTTTTGCTATTGAACCTAATAATCATGCTGTATATTTGGATGTTAAGCAATACTTAGCAAATCAAAGACAGGGAACTCACAAAGCTAAAGAGCGTGCTGAGATTACTGGAAGTACACGTAAGATTAAAAAACAAAAAGGTACAGGTACTGCCAGAGCAGGTAGTATTAAGTCAGGAGTTTTTAGAGGTGGAGGACGTATGTTCGGACCAAGACCTAGAAACTATTCATTCAAACTTAATAAAAGCTTAAAACGTTTAGCGCGTAAATCAGCTTTAAGTATTAAGGCAAATGAAAAGTCTATTATTGTCCTAGAGGACTTTAATTTTGATGCTCCAAAGACTAAAAACTTTACAGCTGTATTAAATGCGTTAGACCTACAAAACAAAAAATCACTGTTTGTGTTGGGTACGTCAAATAATAATGTATATTTGTCGTCACGTAATTTGAAAGGCTCAGAAGTTATAATCGCCTCAGAATTAAGTACTTACAAAATATTAAATGCAAATCAAGTTGTCCTTTTAGAGAGCTCTTTAGAAGGAATTGAGTCGAATTTAAGTAAATAGAAGCAAAATGAATATCTTAATTAAACCTATAATCACAGAAAAAGCAACTGCTAATAGCGAGTTAAACAACTGCTATAGTTTCTTTGTGAACACTAAGGCGAACAAGGTAGAAATCAAAAAAGCAGTGGAAGCTGCTTATGGAGTTTCTGTTGAAAAAGTTCGTACTATAAATGTCCGTCCAGATAGAAGTACCAAGTTTACTAAAACTGGTATTCAACATGGTAAAACAAATGCTAAGAAAAAAGCAATTGTACAACTGGCGGAAGGTGAAATGATTGATTTATACACTAACATGTAATTAAAGACAAATGTCAGTAAGAAAATTAAAACCAATCACACCAGGTCAGCGATTTAGAGTAGTAAACGGATTTGACGCCATTACTACTGACAAGCCGGAAAAAAGCTTATTAGCTCCGAAAAAACGATCAGGTGGTAGAAACAGTCAAGGACGTATGACCATGCGCTATAAAGGTGGTGGGCACAAACGTAGATATCGTATAATTGATTTCAAAAGATCTAAAGCAGGTATTCCTGCAGAAGTAGCATCAATACAATACGATCCAAACAGAACAGCGTTTATCGCATTATTGAATTACCAAGATGGTGAGAAAACTTATATCATTGCTCAAAATGGTTTACAAGTAGGTCAAACTGTTGTTTCAGGCGAAGGTTCTTCTCCGGAAATTGGAAATGCAATGCCATTAGCTAATATTCCATTAGGAACAATTATCTCATGTGTTGAGTTAAGACCAGGACAAGGTGCTGTAATGGCAAGAAGTGCTGGAGCTTTTGCTCAGTTAATGGCTAGAGATGGTAAGTTTGCTACTATTAAATTACCATCAGGTGAAACTAGATTAATTTTAGTTACATGTATGGCAACGATAGGAGCAGTTTCTAATTCAGATCATCAATTACTTGTTTCAGGTAAAGCTGGACGTAGTAGATGGTTAGGTAGAAGACCAAGAACAAGACCAGTTGTAATGAATCCAGTTGATCACCCAATGGGAGGTGGTGAAGGTAAGTCATCAGGTGGACATCCACGTTCTAGAAACGGTATACCAGCTAAAGGATATAGAACACGTTCTAAAACTAAAGCGAGTAATAAATATATTGTAGAACGTAGAAAGAAATAAGAAATCATGGCAAGATCATTAAAAAAAGGACCTTACGTTCACTATAAATTAGAGAAAAAAGTAGCTGACAATGTGGAAGCTAACAAAAAGACTGTTATTAAAACTTGGTCAAGAGCAAGTATGATAACACCTGATTTTGTTGGGCAAACAATTGCAGTTCATAACGGTCGTCAGTTTGTTCCAGTTTACGTTACAGAAAACATGGTTGGACATAAGTTAGGAGAATTTTCACCAACAAGATCTTTTAGGGGTCACGCTGGTGCTAAAAATAAAGGTAAAAAGTAAGCTATGGGAAGTCGTAAAAAACAAATGGCAGACGCTATTAAGGAAGGTAAAAAGCAAATAGCTTTCGCTAAACTTAATAACTGTCCTACGTCACCAAGAAAAATGCGTTTAGTAGCCGATTTAGTAAGAGGTGAACGCGTAGAAAAGGCACTTAATATTTTAAAGTTTAGTCAAAAAGAAGCTTCAAATCGTTTAGAGAAATTATTACTTTCTGCGATAGCTAATTGGCAAGCTAAGAATGAAGATGCAAGTATCGAAGATGCTGAATTATTTGTTCAAGAAATAAGAGTAGATGGTGGATCTATGTTAAAAAGATTACGTCCAGCACCACAAGGACGTGCTCACAGAATAAGAAAACGCTCAAACCACGTAACTATCGTGGTTGGAGCTAATAATAAAACACAAAGCTAAGATAGATATGGGACAAAAGACAAATCCAATCGGAAATCGCTTAGGAATTATCAGAGGATGGGAATCTAACTGGTACGGAGGAAACGATTATGGTGATAAGCTTGCCGAAGACGATAAGATTAGAAAATACGTTCACGCGCGTTTATCTAAAGCTAGTGTATCTCGTGTAATTATTGAGAGAACTTTAAAACTTGTAACCGTTACTATCACTACTGCTAGACCTGGTATTATTATCGGAAAAGGTGGACAAGAGGTAGACAAGTTAAAAGAAGAACTTAAGAAAATTACAGGTAAAGAAGTTCAGATTAACATCTTTGAAATTAAGAGACCTGAACTTGATGCGTTTTTAGTAGCAACTAGTATTGCTCGTCAAATTGAAAATAGAATTTCATATAGACGTGCAATTAAAATGGCTATTGCTGCAACAATGCGTATGAATGCTGAAGGAATTAAAGTACAGATTAGTGGTCGTTTGAATGGAGCTGAAATGGCACGTTCAGAACACTACAAAGAAGGACGTATTCCTTTATCAACTTTTAGAGCCGATATTGATTATGCTTTAGTTGAATCTCATACTACTTACGGTAGATTAGGGGTTAAAGTATGGATCATGAAAGGTGAAGTATATGGTAAAAGAGAGCTTTCTCCTCTTGTTGGCTTAGCTAAGAAGCAAGGAAAAGGTGGACGTCAAGGAGGTGGAAAACCACAACAACGTCGTAGAAAGTAATTTTTTAAAGAACAGAAAAAATGTTACAGCCTAAAAGAACAAAATTTAGAAAAATGCAAAAGGGACGTATGAAAGGGAACTCTGGTAGAGGTCACTTGCTTTCAAACGGAACTTTTGGAATAAAATCATTAGATTCTAATTTTTTAACATCACGTCAAATAGAAGCAGCTCGTATTGCCGCTACACGTTACATGAAAAGAGAAGGTCAACTTTGGATTAAAATATTTCCAGATAAGCCGATTACAAAAAAGCCTCTTGAAGTACGTATGGGTAAAGGTAAAGGAGCAGTAGAATATTGGGCAGCAGTTGTTAAACCAGGAAGAATCCTTTTTGAAGTTGGAGGAGTGCCTTTAGAAGTAGCTAAAGAAGCATTAAGACTTGCAGCTCAAAAATTACCAGTAAAAACTAAGTTTGTAATCGCTAGAGATTACGAAGCATAATTTATTTGATATTATGAAACAATCAGAAATTAAAGAATTATCTGTAGCTGAGTTACAAGAGAAACTTAGTGAAACAAAGAAGAGCTATTCAGATTTAAAAATGGCTCATGCAGTTTCTCCTTTAGAGAATCCTATTCAATTACGTCAAGTAAGACGTACGGTTGCAAAAATTGCAACAGAATTAACTAAAAGAGATTTAAAATAATTCTGCTTACAAGATGGAAAAAAGAAACTTAAGAAAAGAGCGTATCGGGATCGTTACTAGTAACAAAATGCAAAAATCAATTGTTGTTGCAGAAGTTAAAAAAGTAAAACACCCTATGTACGGAAAATTCGTGTTGAAAACAAAAAAATATGTTGCACACGATGAGACAAACGATTGTAATATTGGAGATACAGTAAAGATCATGGAAACAAGACCTTTAAGTAAATCTAAATGTTGGAGATTAGTTGAAATAATTGAAAGAGCGAAGTAATTATGGTACAACAAGAATCAAGACTAAGAGTAGCAGATAACACTGGAGCAAAGGAAGTATTAACTATCCGTGTTTTAGGTGGTACTAAAAGAAGATATGCTTCTGTAGGTGACAAAATTGTTGTCACTGTTAAAGATGCTACTCCTAATGGAAACATCAAAAAAGGAGCAGTATCAACAGCAGTAGTTGTGCGTACTAAAAAAGAAGTTAGACGTCCAGACGGATCTTATATCAGATTTGATGATAACGCTTGTGTCCTTTTAAATCCTACGGGAGAAATGAGAGGTACACGTGTTTTTGGACCTGTAGCTAGAGAACTTCGTGATAAACAATTCATGAAAATTGTATCATTGGCACCAGAGGTGCTTTAATTGATAAAAAAATGACAAAGCTAAAAATAAAAACAGGAGATATCGTCAAGGTTATAGCTGGTGATCATAAAGGTTCTGAAGGTAAAGTACAAAAAGTATTTATTGAGAAGAACAAAGCTATAGTTGAAGGAGTAAACATGGTTAAGAAACATACTAAACCAAGTGCACAAAATCCTCAAGGTGGTATTGTAGAAAAAGAGGCATCTATCAACATTTCTAACCTATCTTTATTAACTTCTAAAGGAGAAGAGACTAGAGTAGGATTTAGAATGGAAGGTGATAAGAAAGTCAGATTTTCTAAAAAATCAAATGAAGTAATATAGTTATGGAATATTCACCGAGACTAAAAGAAGAGTATAAAAGCAAAGTAATTGCTGCTCTTACAGAAGAATTTGGATACAGTAATGTAATGCAAGTGCCAAAACTACAAAAGATAGTATTATCTAGAGGTGTAGGGGCTGCAGTTGCTGATAAGAAATTGGTTGACTATGCAGTTGATGAATTTACAACTATCACAGGTCAAAAAGCTGTATCTACTTTATCTAAAAAAGATGTTGCAACTTTCAAATTACGTAAAGGGATGCCAATTGGTGCTAAAGTTACGTTAAGAGGAGAAAGAATGTATGAGTTTTTAGATCGTTTAATAACTTCAGCACTTCCACGTGTTAGAGATTTTAACGGAATAAAAGCTACAGGTTTTGACGGAAGAGGTAACTACAATTTAGGAGTTACTGAACAAATTATCTTTCCAGAAATAAATATTGACAAAGTTAATAAAATTGACGGAATGGATATTACATTTGTAACTTCTGCTGAAACAGATAAAGAAGCAAAATCATTATTAACAGAATTAGGGTTACCTTTTCAAAAAAACTAAGTTATGGCTAAAGAATCAATGAAAGCCCGCGAGGTTAAAAGATCGAAGACAGTAGCTAAATATGCTGAAAAACGTAAAGCTCTTAAAGAAGCTGGAGATTATCAAGCATTACAAAAGTTACCTAAAAACGCATCGCCTATACGTCAACATAATAGATGTAAATTAACAGGTAGACCAAAGGGATATATGCGTACCTTTGGACTTTCTCGTGTTATGTTTAGAGAAATGGCAAATCAAGGTTTAATACCAGGTGTTAAAAAAGCAAGTTGGTAAAATTTTAATTGGTCTTAGGTTCGGGATATTCTGAAAACCAAGTCCGCAAATAAATACATATGTATACAGATCCAATAGCAGATTACTTAACTAGAATTAGAAACGCAGTGCGTGCTAATCACAGAGTTGTAGAAATTCCTGCTTCAAATTTAAAAAAGGACATTACTAAAATATTATTCGATCAAGGATATGTTTTAAGTTATAAGTTCGATGATTCTACTGTTCAAGGTACAATCAAAATTGCCTTAAAATACAATAAGGAAACAAAAGAACCTGTAATTAGAAAATTGCAAAGAATCAGTAAGCCTGGTTTACGTAAATATTCTAGTTCTACAGAATTACCACGTATACTTAATGGATTGGGTATTGCAATCGTTTCTACTTCTCACGGAGTAATGACTGGAAAGCAAGCGCAAAGAGAAAACGTTGGTGGTGAAGTTTTATGTTACGTTTACTAATTTAAAATCCAGAAGAAAATGTCAAGAATAGGAAATAATCCAGTTGCCATTCCAGAAGGAGTAACTGTAACAGTTGATAACAATACAATAACAGTAAAAGGAAAATTAGGTGAGTTAACTCAAGATTTTGATACTGTTGAAGTAAAAGTTGAAGATGGAAATGTATTAGTAACACGTTCTACAGATACTAAAGATCAAAAAGCTAAGCATGGTTTATACCGTTCATTAGTTTTTAATATGATTGAAGGTGTTTCTAAAGGTTGGACTAAACAATTAGAATTAGTTGGTGTAGGTTATAGAGCTTCTAATCAAGGTAATGTCCTTGAACTAGCTTTAGGTTTTTCACATAATATTATTTTAAGTTTAGCACCAGAAGTACAAGTAGAAACTGTTTCTGATAAGGGTAAGAATCCAATAATCAAATTAACTTCTCATGATAAACAATTAGTAGGACAAGTTGCTGCTAAAATCAGAGGATTTAGAAGACCTGAACCGTACAAAGGAAAAGGTATTAAGTTTGTTGGAGAAGTATTAAGAAGAAAAGCAGGTAAATCAGCATAATAATTAGTTATGGCGTTAACAAAAAACGAAAGACGAATAAGAATTAAAAACAGAATCCGTAAGGTTGTTTCTGGTACAGAAGCAAGACCTAGATTAGCTGTTTTTAGAAGTAATAAAGAAATTTATGCTCAATTAGTAGATGACGTTACTGGTAAAACATTAGCTGCTTCATCTTCTAGAGATAAAGATATTGCTGCAAAAGGAAATAAAGTAGAACTAGCTGCATTAGTAGGTAAGTCTATCGCAGAAAAAGCCTTGAAGGCTGGTGTTGAAACGATCGCTTTTGATAGAGGTGGTTATTTATATCATGGTAGAGTAAAATCGTTAGCTGAAGGAGCTAGAGAAGGAGGACTTAAATTCTAAGAAATTATGTATCAAAAATACAAAAGCGCAGAGTTAGTAAAACCAAGTGGATTAGATCTTAAAGATCGTTTAGTTGGTGTGCAAAGAGTTACTAAGGTAACTAAAGGAGGTAGAGCATTTGGTTTTTCTGCAATCGTAGTGGTTGGAGATGAAGCTGGTGTTGTAGGTCAAGGTTTAGGAAAATCAAAAGATGTTGCTAGTGCAATTGCAAAAGCAATAGAAGATGCTAAGAAAAACCTAGTTCGTATCCCTATCATGAAAGGAACATTACCTCATGAACAAAAAGGTAAATTTGGTGGAGCAAGAGTAAATATTATTCCTGCAGCTCCTGGGACAGGAGTTATTGCTGGTGGAGCTGTGAGAACAGTTTTAGAGGCAGTAGGTGTACATGATGTTTTATCTAAATCTCAAGGTTCATCAAATCCACATAATGTTGTTAAGGCTACTTTTGATGCTTTATTACAATTAAGAGACCCTAAAACGATTGCTCGTGAAAGAGGTGTTTCTTTAGAAAAAGTTTTTAACGGATAATCCCAACAGCAATGTCGAAGATAAAAGTAACAAAAGTTAAAAGTGCAATCAACAGAACTCAAAGACAAAAAAGAACTTTATTAGCTCTTGGTCTTAAGAAGATTGGACAAACTATAGAACATGAGGCTACTCCTAATATTTTAGGTATGGTAGCAAAAGTAAACCACTTAGTTTCTGTAGAAGAAACTAAATAATAATACTGAAAATGGATTTAAGTAATTTAAAACCTGCAGAAGGTTCAGTTAAAAATCAAGGTAAAAGAATAGGAAGAGGACAAGGTTCTGGTAAAGGTGGTACTGCGACACGTGGTCACAAAGGAGCTAAGTCAAGATCTGGTTATTCTAAGAAGGTAGGTTTCGAAGGAGGGCAAATGCCACTTCAACGTAGAGTACCTAAGTTTGGTTTTACTAACATTAATCGTATAGAGCATCAAGGTGTTAACTTGGATGTTATTCAACAATTAGTTGACGATAAGAAAATTAAAGATACTTTAGATTTTGATACTTTAGTAGGTCTTGGTTTAGCTGGTAAAAACGAGCTAGTTAAGATTTTAGGAAGAGGAGAGTTAAAAGCTAAATTAAGTATCACAGCTCATAAATTTACTGCTACTGCAAAAGCTGCTATTGAAGCTGCAGGAGGAGAAGCTGTAACTTTATAAGAACAATCGAACGCATGAAATTTATAGAGACATTAAAAAATGTTTGGAAAATTGAAGAATTAAGAAATAGAATTCTAGTAACACTAGGTCTACTTTTAGTTTATCGTTTCGGAGCACAAGTAGTATTACCAGGTATTGACGCAACCCAATTAGAAAGCCTACAAACTGGAACATCAGAAGGTATTTTTGGGATATTAAATGCCTTCACAGGAGGTGCATTTGCTAATGCTTCCGTATTTGCACTTGGAATTATGCCATATATTTCTGCTTCTATTGTAGTTCAATTAATGGGAATTGCAATTCCTTATTTGCAAAAACTACAAAAAGAAGGCGCTAGTGGTCAGAAAAAGATTACTCAAATAACACGTTGGTTAACTATCGCAATATGTTTAGTTCAAGCACCAGGTTATTTAGCTAGTTTACAACCTATGTTTGGTATTCCAAACTCTGCCTTTTTATTAGGGCAAGGTGGTATGTTTTATTTTTCATCAATAGTTATATTAGTAACTGGTTGTATTTTTGCAATGTGGTTAGGTGAGAAAATAACAGATAAAGGAATTGGTAATGGTATCTCACTATTAATTATGGTTGGTATTATCGCAACACTTCCTAAATCTTTCTTACAAAATGCTGCTTCTAGATTAGAAACGGGTAATAATGTAATGATGATTTTATTTGAAATCGTTATTTGGTTTGTTATTATTCTTCTTTCAATCTTGTTAGTAATGGCAGTTCGTAAGATAGCAGTACAATATGCTAGGCGTTCAGCAACTGGAGGTTACGAGAAAAATGTATTTGGATCAAGACAATATATTCCTTTAAAGCTTAATGCTTCTGGTGTAATGCCAATCATTTTTGCTCAAGCGATTATGTTTGTTCCTGGTTTAATTGGTGGTTCATCTTTATTAAAAGATACTGCTTCTGGATTGTGGTTACAATCTAATTTCTCCGACATCTTCGGATTTTGGTATAATTTAGTATTTGCATTATTGATTATAATATTTACATATTTTTATACTGCGATTACCGTTCCTACAAATAAAATGGCTGATGATCTTAAACGAAGTGGAGGATTTATTCCAGGTATTCGTCCAGGGTCAGAAACTTCTGAATATCTAGACAAAATTATGTCTCAAATAACTTTACCAGGTTCTATTTTTCTTGCATTAATAGCTGTGTTCCCAGCATTTATTGTTAAGTTACTTAACGTTCAATCTGGTTGGGCTTTATTTTTCGGAGGTACATCTTTATTAATTATGGTTGGAGTTGCAATTGACACTATGCAACAAGTAAATAGTTACTTGTTAAATAGACACTATGATGGCTTGATGAAGACTGGTAAAAACAGAAAAGCAGTAGCTTAATATTTTAACTATGGCAAAACAAGCAGCAATAGAACAAGACGGAACTATCATTGAAGCATTATCAAATGCTATGTTCCGTGTTGAATTAGAAAATGGTCATATTGTGACCGCACATATTTCGGGTAAGATGCGTATGCATTATATTAAGTTGTTACCAGGAGATAAAGTTAAATTAGAAATGAGTCCTTATGATTTAACTAAGGCTCGTATAACCTATAGATACTAATACGATGAAAGTAAGAGCATCAATTAAAAAGAGAAGTGCAGATTGTAAGATTGTGCGCAGAAAAGGTAGACTTTACGTCATTAACAAAAAGAATCCTAGATTCAAACAAAGACAAGGGTAATTATGGCAAGAATCGCAGGTGTAGACATACCAAAACAAAAAAGAGGAGTGATCTCATTAACTTATATCTACGGAGTAGGTAGAAGTAGAGCTCAAGAAATTTTAGCTGAGGCTAAAGTTGACGAAAACATCAAAGTACAAGACTGGACAGATGATCAAATTGGAGCAATCCGTGAAACTGTAGGTACTTATACTATTGAAGGTGAATTACGTTCTGAAACACAATTAAACATTAAGCGTTTAATGGATATTGGTTGTTACAGAGGAATTCGTCATAGAGTTGGTTTACCTTTAAGAGGTCAACGTACTAAGAATAACTCTAGAACAAGAAAAGGAAGAAGAAAAACAGTTGCTAACAAGAAAAAAGCAACTAAATAATAAGTAGTATGGCAAAGACAAACGCTAAAAGCACAAAAAAACGTAAAGTTATTATTGACGCTGTTGGAGAAGCTCACATTACTGCTTCTTTTAACAATATCATTATTTCACTTACAAATAAAAAAGGAGATGTCATTTCATGGTCATCTGCTGGTAAGATGGGATTTAGAGGTTCTAAGAAAAACACACCTTACGCAGCACAATTAGCAGCAGAAGATGCTTCTGAAGTAGCTAAAGAAGCTGGATTAAAAAAGGTAAAGGTTTATGTTAAAGGACCTGGAAATGGTAGAGAATCTGCTATACGATCTATTCACAATGCAGGAATTGAAGTAACAGAAATAATTGATGTTACTCCATTACCTCATAATGGTTGTCGTCCTCCTAAAAGAAGAAGAGTATAAGTTTACTACATAGTACTTTACTTAAGCAATAAAAAAAAATTAATATCGTCTGTTTATCAGATGGTATTAATTTTTTGTATAAATTTGCAAACTGAAAATTTAAAACAAGTATCAACAAAGAGATTAACGATTATCGAAGGATAAGATTTAGACCTTAATTCATAATCACTCTTAAATCAATTTAAAAATGGCAAGATATACTGGTCCTAAAACTAAAATAGCTCGTAAATTTGGTGAAGCTATATTCGGAGACGATAAGTCTTTTGAGAAAAGAAATTACCCACCAGGTCAACATGGTAACAACAGAAGACGTGGTAAAAAATCTGAGTACGCAATCCAATTAATGGAGAAGCAAAAAGCTAAATATACTTACGGTATTTTAGAGCGTCAGTTCAGAAACATGTTCAAAAGAGCAACTGCAGCTCAAGGAATCACAGGTGAAGTATTACTTCAAATTTGTGAATCTAGATTAGATAATGTAGTGTTTAGAATGGGATTATCTCCTTCTAGAAGTGGAGCAAGACAACTTGTATCTCACAGACATATTACGGTTAATGGAGAGTTAGTAAACATACCTTCATACCAACTTAATGCTGGAGATGTTGTTGCTGTAAGAGAGAAGTCTAAATCTTTAGAGTCTATCGATAGATCTTTATCAAACTCTAGCAATGTATATGAGTGGATTACTTGGAATAGCGAGAAAAAGGAAGGTACTTACGTTTCTGTTCCTGCTAGAATCCAAATTCCAGAAAATATTAATGAGCAATTCATCGTAGAATTATACTCTAAATAATAAATTATTAACATTGGTGTTTAGCCAAAGGGTTTATTTGTATTTCTTCAAACTTATAAACCGCGCAACTAAATAACAATTAAAACGAAGAAAAATTATGGCAGTATTTAATTTCCAAAAACCGGATAAGGTAATAATGATTGATTCAACTGACTTCGAAGGTAAATTCGAATTCAGACCTTTAGAACCAGGTTATGGACTAACAGTGGGAAATGCTTTAAGAAGAGTTTTATTATCTTCTCTAGAAGGATTTGCTATCACATCTGTTAGAATAGAAAGTGTAGACCACGAATTTTCAACAATAGCAGGTGTTGTTGAAGATGTAACAGAAATTATTTTAAATCTTAAACAAGTTCGTTTCAAGCGTCAAATTGAAGATGTTGATAACGAATCTATATCGATTTCAATTTCTGGTCAAGACAAAATTGTAGCAGGAGATTTCCAGAAATTTATTTCAGGTTTCCAAGTATTAAATACAGATCAAGTGATTTGTAACTTAGATTCTAAGGTAAATATCAACATGGAAATTACTGTTGAAAAAGGTAGAGGATATGTTCCTGCAGAAGAAAACAAAAAAGCTTCAGCACCAATAGGTACTATTTTTACTGATTCAATTTACACACCAATTAAAAATGTTAAGTACAGCATTGAGAATTATCGTGTAGAACAAAAAACGGATTACGAAAAATTAGTTTTCGAAATCCAGACTGATGGTTCTATTACGCCTCAAGATGCATTAACAGAAGCTGCAAAAACTCTGATTCACCACTTTATGTTATTCTCTGATGAGCGTATTACATTGGAAGCTGATGAGATTGCTCAAACTGAAACTTATGATGAAGAATCACTTCACATGAGACAGTTACTTAAAACTAAATTAGTAGATATGGACCTTTCTGTTCGTGCTCTAAATTGTTTAAAAGCAGCAGAGGTAGATACTTTAGGAGACTTAGTATCTTTTAATAAAAATGATTTAATGAAGTTCCGTAATTTTGGAAAGAAATCTTTAACAGAGCTTGAAGAGCTAGTAAATGTTAAAGGATTAAATTTCGGAATGGATCTTTCAAAATACAAACTAGATAAAGACTAATACATCATATTTTGCTCCTCATAAAGAGTTTGAGCAAGATGATGATTAAAAACAAATGTCATGAGACACGGAAAAAAAGTAAACCATTTAGGTAGAAAAACTGCTCACAGAAAATCAATGTTGGCAAATATGGGTTGTTCTTTAATAGAACATAAACGTATTAACACAACTGTTGCTAAAGCTAAAGCTTTAAAAGGATTTATTGAGCCATTAATCACTAAGGCTAAAGATGATACAACGCACAATAGACGTCTTGTATTTTCTAAATTACGTCAAAAAGAAGCTGTAACTGAACTTTTTAGAGATGTTGCTGCTAAAATTGGTGATCGTCCAGGTGGATATACTAGAATTATCAAGTTAGGAAACCGTTTAGGTGATAACGCTGATATGGCAATGATTGAATTAGTAGATTACAACGAAATCTACAATGCAGATAAAAAAGCTAAGAAAACTACTCGTAGAAGTCGTAGAGGTGGTAGTAGTAATACTGTTACTCCTCCAGTCGCTTCAAATGAAGAAGAATAGTTTCTTAATTTGCTGTTAAATTATTATTAAAAGAGAGATAAGCTTTATAAGTTTATCTCTTTTTTTTTACATTTAAGCAAACATATTTGTATGAAACCTATCTTATTACTTATTGCTTTTATTGTTATGACTTCGGTGTCAGCACAAGTTATTAAAAACGAGATTTCTACAGGTCAAGCTAAACATCCTAATCTTCCTTTAGTAGATCTTAATTCTAGATTACAAGACAAATTTAATGCTGTAAACTATCAAGGATATTATTTGGCTAATGCAAGTCTACCTGATGTTTCTGGTTCGCCATTTCCTTTTGAAGATGCTGTTATTATAATTAACACTACAGATGGTAAAGCATATAAAGTACCTAATGGTAATTATAATGCTAGCACAGATGAAGTAGTTTCTAATTTTGCAAAAGATTCTTCTTTTGTTTTTCAATCTAACATGATTAAGTCTGTTAAGTTTCAAAAATATACTGCTAAGCCATATATTGATGCTACTAGTAAAATTAGTTTCTATTTTGAATTAACTCCTCATGCTTCTATCAGGTTGTTAAAAAAGTATTCAGCTAAAATTATTGATGGTCAAATTAATGTTTTAACAAAACAAAAAACGTCTTCTGATATGTATAGCTTATCAGACAGCTATGGCATAACTATTGATGATAAAACAGTAACAGAATTTAAGCTGAACAAAAAGGCTGTTTTAAAACTATTGTCTAGTCATAAAAAGTTAATTCAAGACTTTGTTAAAAATGAAAATTTATCATACAAAGAAGAATATGACGTTATAAGAATGCTAAATTATTATAGTATTATTTCAAAATCAAATTAAATATAATTCACACACACACACACATTCAAAAAATCACACATGAAAAACTACTTATTTATTTTTACTTTATTATTATCAACCTTATCCTTTGCACAAGGAAGTAACGGTTTTAGCTCAAATTTATCATCTGCAACTATAGATAATAGTCAGCAAAATATGTTTAATGCGGTTAATTACCAAGGTGCTTACTTAGCAAATGGTAAATCAAGCGCTGTTATAGGATCGCCTTTTGCATTTGAGGATGCTACAATTGAAATCACTTCAAAGGAAGGTAAAGTTTATAAAGTGCCAAACGGAAATTATAATGCTAAATCAAACCAAATCGTTTCAAATTTTGCCAAAGACTCTTCTTTTGTTTTTGACGCAAAAGCAATAGAGTCAGTTAAATTTGATAAGTATGTTGCTAAGATTTATAGAGATGAAGATAGCAGGGCTAAATTCTTTTTTGAGTTAACGCCACATGCTACGGTTAAGCTTTTAAAAAGATACGAAGCGATAATTAAAGATGGTCAGATTAATGTAATGACTAAGCAAAAAACATCTCCAGATAAATATGTTGTTAATGACAGTTATGCTGTTTCAAAAGATGGAGTAACTACGGAAGAGTTTAAATTGAAAAAGAAATCAATTTTAAAGTTACTTGGTGACAAGAAAAAGTTAGTTGAAAAATTTGTTGACGATAATGATTTATCTTACAAAGAGGAAGCAGATGTTGTCAAGATATTTAATTATTATAGCATTAATTAATATGCAAGACATTAAAAAAGGGTAATCTATTTTAGATTATCCTTTTTTTTATGCAATTTTGTGAAACTTTTAGAATTATGAAATATCAAAGATTAAAAAAAGCTCTGATTTTATTAGAGGATGGCACCATTTTTCATGGAAAAGCTGTTGGAAAAGAAGGAACAGCATTTGGAGAAATTTGCTTCAACACAGGAATGACTGGATATCAAGAAATTTTTACAGATCCTTCATATTTTGGTCAACTTATGGTAACAACCAATGCTCATATTGGTAATTATGGTGTTAATGATAACGAAAACGAATCGGACTCGATTAAAATTTCGGGATTAATCTGTAAAAATTTTAGTTATGATTTTTCAAGAGTTGACTCAAACGGATCTTTAGAGGACTTTCTTAACAAGCATAATCTACTTGCAATTTCAGATGTGGATACCAGAGCCTTAGTTAGCTATATTAGAGACAATGGTGTAATGAATGCGATTATATCAACAAATGTAGATAATATAGATGGTTTAAAGCAACAGTTAGCAGATGTACCATCTATGAGTGGACTAGAATTAGCATCAAAAGTATCTACCAAAGAGCCATATTTTATTGGTGATGAAAATGCTCCAATCAAAATAGCTGCATTAGACATAGGTATAAAAAAGAATATTTTACGTAACCTAGTTAAAAGAGAGGCTTATGTTAAAGTGTTTCCTTACAATGCAACATTTGAAGATTTAAATTCATGGAATCCTGATGGATATTTCTTGTCTAATGGACCAGGTGACCCAGAACCATTGGTAGAGGCTCAAGCATTAGCTAAAGAAGTCATAAAAAGAGATTTACCATTATTTGGTATCTGTTTAGGACATCAAGTAATAGCTCTAGCTAACGGAATCTCTACTTACAAAATGCATAATGGACACAGAGGAATAAATCATCCCGTTAAAAACTTAATTACAGGTAAGGGTGAAATTACATCTCAAAATCATGGATTTGCAGTAAATAGGGAAGAGGCTGAGGCGCATCCAGACATTGAAATAACACATGTGCATCTAAACGATAATACAGTTGCAGGTTTAAAGATGAAATCTAAAAACGTGTTCTCTGTACAATATCATCCAGAAGCAAGTCCAGGTCCACATGACTCATCCTACTTATTTGACCAATTTATAAGTAATATAAAAAATAAATAATATTAATAAGACAACGATTTTAAAGTTTCGTTGTCTTTTTTATTTTACTAAAACGTTATAGATAAAATTTTATGTATTTCTATTATAAATCCTATATATAGCTGAAAATTAAACGTTAAATTTGAAATTAATAAACTAAAATCACACACATATGAGTATTATAATTAATGTTCACGCAAGACAAATTTTTGATTCCAGAGGAAATCCAACGGTAGAAGTAGATGTTGAAACAGAAAACGGTTATGTTGGTAGAGCAGCAGTACCTTCTGGAGCTTCAACAGGAGAACATGAAGCTGTAGAGTTACGTGATGGAGGACCTAAATACATGGGTAAAGGAGTTAGTAAAGCTGTAGATAATGTAAATAATATTCTAGCTGAAGAGCTTTTAGGAGTTAATGTTTTTGAACAAAATTATGTAGATACACTAATGTGTAAAATAGACGGTACACCTAATAAATCTAAGTTAGGTGCCAATGCTATTTTAGGAGTATCTTTAGCTGTTGCTAAAGCTGCTGCTGCAGAACTAGGGATGCCATTATATAGATACATTGGAGGTGTTAGTGCAAATACATTACCAGTGCCAATGATGAATATCATTAACGGAGGATCACATAGTGATGCACCTATCGCATTTCAAGAGTTTATGGTTATGCCAGTCAAAGCCAAAAACTTTTCTCATGCATTACAAATGGGAACAGAAATTTTTCATAACCTGAAAAAAGTATTACATGACAGAGGTTTAAGTACAGCTGTAGGTGATGAAGGTGGTTTTGCACCAACTTTAGATGGTACTGAGGATGCTTTGGATACTATCGCAATAGCTGTTAAAAATGCAGGATATACACTTGGAGACGATGTAATGATTGCTCTAGATTGTGCTGCTGCAGAATTTTATGTTAATGGAAACTACGATTATTCTAAATTTGAAGGCGAAACTGGTAAAGTACGTTCAAGTAAAGAACAAGCAGATTACTTAGCAGAATTGTCTAGAAACTACCCTATTATTTCTATTGAAGATGGTATGGATGAAAACGACTGGGAAGGCTGGAAATATTTAACTGAACAAGTTGGAGATAAAGTGCAATTAGTAGGTGATGATTTATTTGTTACTAACGTAGAAAGATTATCAAGAGGTATAAAAGAAGATATTGCCAATTCTATCTTAATTAAAGTAAATCAAATTGGTACATTAACCGAAACTATTGCTGCTGTAAATATGGCTCATAACGCAGGTTATACTTCAGTAATGTCTCATAGATCAGGAGAGACTGAGGATAATACAATTGCAGATTTAGCAGTAGCACTTAATTGTGGACAGATAAAAACAGGATCTGCATCTCGTAGTGATCGTATGGCTAAATACAATCAATTACTTCGTATTGAAGAAGAATTAGGAGAAGTGGCTTACTATCCAAAAGATAAAGCATTCAAGATTAAAAGATAAGTAATTTACTATTCTAAATACAAAGCCTTTCAGCGTAAGTTGAAAGGCTTTTTTAGTTTTATTCATATTGATAAATTAAACCTATACTAAAATTGTTAAAACCATTATAAATACCCTTTCTAAATCGTTATAGTTTTTGTAAATTTACAATTCTAATAAACATACATTAAATCAATATACATGTCAAATAAAGCAACGCTTGAAATTAATGGAGAAAAACACGAATTTCCCTTAATTGTAGGTACTGAAAATGAAATAGGAATAGATATCAAAAATCTTAGAGCTGTTACAGGTGGTGTGACAACTATTGATCCAGGTTATAAAAATACAGGATCATGTGAGAGTGCTATTACTTTTTTAGATGGAGAAAAAGGAATTTTAAGATACAGAGGTTATTCTATTGAAGAATTAGCTGAAAAAGCAGATTTCCTTGAGGTAGCGTTTTTATTAATTTTTGGTGAATTACCAACTAAAGAGCAACTTAGTAAATTTGAAAAAGATATTAAGGAGCAGTCAGTTGTTGATGACGATGTAAAGAAAATTTTAGATGCATTTCCTAAGTCAGCACATCCAATGGGTGTCCTTTCTTCATTAACAAGTGCTTTAACAGCATTTAACCCTTCATCGGTAAACGTAGACTCAGAAGAGGATATGTACAATACTGTATGTAAAATTATGGGTAAATTTCCGGTGTTAGTGGCATGGACAATGCGTAAGCAAAAAGGTTTACCATTAGATTATGGAGATGATAACTTAGGCTATGTAGAAAACATCCTTAAAATGATGTTTAAAAAACCTAATCAGGACTATACACAAAATCCAATCCTAGTTAATGCTTTAGATAAGTTATTAATTTTACATGCAGATCATGAGCAAAACTGTTCTACATCTACAGTAAGAATAGTAGGATCATCTCACGCAGGTTTATTTGCATCTTTATCTTCAGGTATTTCAGCACTTTGGGGACCATTACATGGTGGAGCAAACCAAGCAGTTTTAGAGATGCTTGAAGCAATTAAAGAAGATGGTGGAGACACTAAAAAATATATGGCTAAAGCTAAGGATAAAGAAGATCCTTTCCGTTTAATGGGTTTTGGACACAGAGTATATAAAAACTTTGATCCAAGAGCAAAAATCATTAAAAAAGCTGCTGATGAAGTATTAGGAGATTTAGGAATCGATGATCCTGTATTAGATATTGCTAAAGGGTTAGCAGAAGAAGCTTTAAGCGATTCATATTTTGTAGATCGTAAATTATATCCAAACGTAGATTTCTATTCTGGTATTATTTATAGAGGTATGGGAATCCCAACAGAAATGTTTACCGTTATGTTCGCTTTAGGACGTTTACCAGGTTGGATTGCACAATGGAAAGAAATGCGTAACCGTAAGGAACCAATTGGACGTCCAAGACAAATATATATTGGAGAAAACTTAAGGTCTTTCAAATCAATTTCTGAAAGATAGATTTCAATTATTAATATTAAAAAAAGCTTCATAAATCATTATGAAGCTTTTTTATATCTTTACTTTATGTTAAAACTAAACGTAAAAAACGAAACCTCTAGATTAAGAGCAGTCGTTTTAGGAACAGCAGTTAGTAATGGTCCAACACCAAAACTAGAAGAAGCATACGACCCAAAATCGTATTTGCATATCAAAGCAGGTACTTACCCAATTGAAGCAGATATGGTCAATGAAATGGAGGCTGTAGCTAAGATTTTTGAAAAATACCATGTAAAAGTTTACAGACCAGAATTAATAAAGGATTGCAATCAGATTTTTGCAAGAGATATTGCTTTTGTAATTGATGATGTGTTTGTAAAAGCAAACATACTACCCGAAAGAGAAAATGAGTTAGATGCTATTCAATACTTAATTGATACAATAGACCCTGAAAAAGTGATACGTCCACCTGAGGACGTGCACATCGAAGGAGGAGACGTAATGCTTTGCAATGACTATATCTTTATTGGAACTTATAGAGGTGACGATTATTCAGACTATATCGTAGCTAGAACAAATCAGGCAGGAGTAGATTATATAACACAACAGTTTCCGCATAAAAAAGTTAAAAGTTTTGATTTAAATAAATCGCAAACTAATGCTTATGATAATGCATTGCATTTAGATTGTTGTTTTCAACCAATAGGTACTGATAAAGCAATTTTACATAAAGAAGGTTTTAGAGATCAAACTGAGTATGAATGGTTGTTAAATTACTTTGGAAAGGACAATTGTTTTATTATATCTAAAGAAGAAATGTTTAACATGAATAGTAATATTTTTAGTATTTCTGAAGACGTTATTATTTCAGAAAAAAATTTTACTAGACTTAATACTTGGTTGCGCGACAAAGGGTTTACAGTAGAAGAAGTGCCTTATGCCGAAATAGCAAAACAAGAAGGTTTGTTGCGATGCAGCACAATGCCTTTAATTAGGGATTAAAAGACAATAGTTATAAATAAAAAGCCTCTTTAAATAAAGAGGCTTTTTTTTTGTGTCAATTTTTTAAGGATTTGTAGACCATAATGCAGCGCTTTTAAGCATTGCTCTTCTAGGCAGTTTTAGTCCAGCTACAATTAACTCTGCAAAATCATCTGGTTGTAAAACACTGTCTTCAGAGTTTTTATCTGCGATACCTAAATTAATAGACATATCAGATGCAATTGTACTTGGAGTTAAAGTACAAACTCTAATATTATTTTTTCTTACCTCTTTCATTAAAGACTCTGACATACCAATCACAGCAAATTTTGATGCAGAATAAGCAGATGTATTAGCATTACCATTTAATCCAGCAGTTGATGATATATTAATAATATCTCCTTCATTTTGGTTTATTAAATATGGTAAAACCTCTTTAGTTACGTAATACATTCCCATAACGTTGGTTTGAATAATTTTACTCCATTGGTCAACTTCCATATCATTTAAAGACCCAAAAGCAGCTATTCCTGCATTATTTACTAAAATATCTACTTTTCCTAATTGGTCTATAATAGTTTTTATTCCGTCTTTAACAGCCTCGTAATTACCTACATCAAAAACAGCATAAATTGCATTGACACCTAATGCTTTTAATTGGGTTACGGTTTCCTGTAAGTCTGCTTCATTTCTTCCAGTAATTGCAACATCAATCCCTTCTTTAGCAAAAGCAATAGCAGTAGCTTTACCTAAACCTTTACTTCCTCCTGTAATTATTGCTTTTCTATTTTTTAAATGTTCCATAATTGTTTTAGTATCTATATGTTTTTATATTGTTTATCTAGCCTCATAAAATTATAGAGACTATTATAAGAGTTAACGAAATTATAGGATTTTTTTCAGAAAGTCAAACTAAAACGAAACTCTAAAACTAACATTTGGTGTAAACCCTAATGATGTGTTTTCAATAGTAGTGACTTGATTATTATCAATAGTATAATAGGTATTAAGTATATTTTCTCTGTTAAGAATATTCCATACCGACGCTCCAACAACAGCTTTGTTTTCGCCTAATTTAAATTGATATGTAGCAGATAGGTCTGCTCTAATATAGGAGCTTAACCTACTACTGTTTGGTGCATTATAATTAATAGTGTTATTAATTATAGGTGTATTGTCATTGACTTGCGTGTAAGGTTTACCAGAATGCCAATTGATACCAAAAGCTAATTTTAGTTGTTGCCAACTATACGTGCTACCATAATTAATTTGATGTTTTATATCAAAATTACTAGGGAAAGCGTTACTGTTATTTAAGTCTTTAAACGTATAATTATTATTGCTATAACTATAGCCTATCCATGTACTAAAACGGTTAATTTGTTTGTTAACTAATACATCAATACCCTTAACATCATAACCTCCATTAACATTAATAAATTGATATTGATTTTGCAATCCTTGACTTCGGGTAGTCACGCCATTAACCGTTTTATAATAGCCTTCAATACTTAATAATAATTTGTTTTTATTATAAGTTAGTCCTAAACCTAACTGCTTACTTTTTTGAATTGGAATGGTATTATTGTTAGCCAAAACCCATCGACGCTTTTCTACACCTAAAAAGTCGTTTTGTAAATCTATTAGCTGTGAAGTGGTTTGACTTTTATATTCACCTGAAAGTTCGGCTCTAAAATGTTTTAAAAAGCTTTGACTAATATGTAACCTTGGCTCTAAAACACCTATTTTAAAATTTTTGAAGTAATTATGACGAAATCCTAGTTTAATTAAAGACTTTTTGTTTTTGGATTGTAATATCGTTTCGGCATAGACGCTATGTGCTGTTAAGTTTCGCTTTAGGTTTACATCTAAAAAAGGGTCATTTGTTTCTTCTAAATTACTTACCGAAACTTCGTTAAATTGATAACCTCCATTAATTGAAAAAGAGGTATTAAAATCATAGTAAGCATCAATATTAAAACCAGTATCAACTACTTTATTTTCTTGTATTAAGCGTTGGTTATTTGCCATATCATAATCCGAAGATCTTAAATCGTAATTTGAGTAATACCCTTTTATTGTGGTATTGAATTTATTATTCCAAATATGTTGATATTGTATAGCAGATGCTCTGTTTTGTTGTTTTAGTTGATTACTGTTATTTACTGAGGCATCACTATTTGAGGACTCCTCAAAATCTAATTGATTAAATACATTTAATAATGTAAAACGTAATTTATCTTTTTCTGTAATATTGTGTAAGAGTTTTAATGAGATATCACTAAACCTAAAGGTTTGATTATCTTTAAACGAATGTTCTGTATTAGACACTTCAGAGTCCTGAAACACACGTTTAAAATATTGATTATACGTTGGTGTATTTAGTAGGTCAGTAATAGCACGTCTAGTTGCTAATTGTAGTTGTGTTTTTGGTGTTAATGGAATAATAGCAAAACCATCTGCAGTAATCATATTTATGCCTATTCCAGCGCTAAAATCGGCATCTATATTATCCGATAATTTCATGTCAATCATACTACTAATTCCGTCACCAAATCGTGCGCTTGTTCCATTTTTTATAACAGAGACATGTTTTGTTAAATACGGATTAAAAGCCGATATTAATCCAAAAAAGTGTCCTGATTGATACATTTTTATTCCGTCATATAAAATAAGGTTTTGATCATGTGTTCCTCCTCTAACATTAATATTAGATACGGTTTCATCTACACTTAAAACACCAGGTATGGCTTGTATGGTTTGTAATATATCAGGTTCAATTAAACCAGGTAAAATTTCAAAGGATTTTGGTGATATGGTTATGTGACCAGATTTGTTTTTGTCTATACCAGTGGTTAAGTAATTAGAGATAGTAATTTCGTCTAATTTTTGAAAAGAAAAACCATTTATATTGCCTGTAACGGTAATAAAATGGTCGTCTAATTTGTTGAATTTTATATCAGTTTGGAGTTCTATTTTTGATAACATATCATCTAAAGAATCCTTGCTATCAAACGTCACAAAAACACCCTTAATAACTTTGTCTGCATAAGAAAAACTAACTTTATACTGATACTCTATTGTAGATAGGACATCTAATAAAGGAAGTTTTTTATTTTGGGCATAAAAAGAAAAGCTAAAGGCTAATGTAATAATTAATAATAGGGTCTTTTTTAACGATTTATTCACGCGTTAAAATAATGGTTTTGTTAACTTTTTTATAGCGTAATTGTAGTGGTTGTGTTATGGACTGTAATGCAATATTAATATCATTGTGTGTAAACTTACCCGAAAACAATTCGTCTTGTTTAATCGTTTTAGCATCAATCTTTACATTATACTGTCTTTCAAACTCGTCTAAAACTTCGCTTAAAGGTACGCTAATAAAACTACTTAGACTGTTTAACCAATCTGGTTTTTTTGCATTTAAAGTTAACCGCTCAATAGGCTTGTTATTAATTATTAAAAAGGAATCTCCTGCTTTTAATTTGGTTTCAGTACTGTTAAAAGTCACATTAACTAAGCCTTCATAGCAGGTAACTTCAAAATAATTTTGACGTTGCTTAACATTAAATTCTGTTCCAACAACGGTTACTATTCCTGATGTTGTAACAACATTAAAGGAGCTTCCTTTTTTAACTTTAAAAAAGGCTTCGCCTTCCAATTTAAGGCTGCGTGTATTGTCTGTCCATTGTTTTGGATTATAAGTGATTTTAGATAACGCATTTAAATTAACTTCAGAGTTGTCAGGTAGTTGTATTAATGACTTTTCTGCATAATATGTATTAATAGTGGTGTCTAACGTTGTGGTATAATAATAGGCGCCAAAACAAATTGCTAAAATAGCTGCAATTTTAAGTATAGGAGATAGCCAATTAGTTTGTCTTTTTGGTGGTTGTTCAATACTGGTAAGTATAGTTTGTAAAGCTTGGTCAGTGTTAAACTCTGGCGCTTTAAACCCTTGACTGTAATTAGATAATTTTACTATAGCCTCATAGTCCTCAAGCGCTTTAAACGCTTCAAGTTCTTGAGGAGTTAGGTCGTTGTCCAACCATTTTAATATTAGTGCTTCTTTATTCATAACTTTAATCTAACTATATAACAAGACCATCCGGAAAATTCCTACCCTTAGGGTAAAAAAATAAAATTTATAACCCATCTATTTCTTGTCTTAATTTTTTTAAGGCACCATAAATGCGTTTTTCTACAGCTTTGGTACTAATGTCCAAAAGTGCAGCAATTTCTTTAAAACGCTTACCTTCCACACGATTCATTAAAAAGGCAATCCGTTGTGCCTCAGTTAAATTAGCTATAGCTTTTTCTAACTTTTGACGGTATTCATCTTCCTCCATTAAAAATTCGGGAGATACATTTGTTTGATGTGTTGTTTTTGTCTGTTGGTGTTTTAGGACTACTTTTTGGTGTGCAACTTCATTTAGCATTAAGTTATTTGCAATTGTAAAAACATAACTTTTAGCTTTCTCAGGACTTACTTTTTTACAATTTTCCCACAGCTTTATAAAAGCTTCTTGGGTTTTGTCTTCTGGATTTAAACGGTCTCCAAACTTGTAATATAAAAAGCTATGTAAGCTTTTTGCGTGCTTTTTAAAAAATGCCTCGAATCGGGATTTATCACAAATATTTTTATTTAACTGTTTTGACATAATTTTATTAAAGTACTACAAAATAGAACTATTTTTTTTGATAATCAGGTAGGTATTTTAAATAAACAACTGTTTTATATTTGAAACCATGTAAAACCATGTAAAACATATACTGACTACCAGTGTGTTAAAAATGTAATATTAATGAAAATTAAACAACCTCTTTTTGGATTATTACTAGTGTTTGGCTTGTTTTTTAATTGTCAAAATGAAACTGTAAATAGCGTTGATGAACAAAGTGAAACACTAGAATATAATTCTACTTTGTTTAATTTAATTAGCACAATTGCATTGGATGAAGACATCAATTGCTTGGATTTTGAATATCCATTGACTGTTTCTATTTATGATGCAGATTTCCAGTTAGCAGATATCGTAACTATAGATAATGATGAAGCATTATATTTATTTTTGCAAACGTTAGATGCCTCTATTGTAGCTAGTTTAAACTTTCCTATCACCATGGTTTTACCTGATGAGCAACAAATTGTTGTAAATTCTAATCAAGCGTTACAATCTAGTATAACCTTAGAAGGTAATAGCTGCGACAGTGTAAATTCTTGTACCCAAACAACTATAGCCAATTATTTGATGGATTGTGATCAGTTACCAACAATAAATGGGTTTTCACCATACTTAACCCATTTTAATTTTCTGGAAGACAATGACATTACTATTTTATACGAAGGGGATTTGTTATTTAATGGTGTTTGGGATATTACGACTATAGATGGTAATGTTTATGTATTTATTACCATTAATGGATTGGACAATTATAATGGACAATGGGAAGTTATACAATGTGAATCAGAACAATTAGTTTTAGAACAGAATGATACAGAGTTGATATTTATCCAAAGTTGTAATTCAAATCCATTGAGTTGTTTTGAAGATATAAATCTCACCATTTGTGATGCGGATGGAGATTTAATAGAAACGTTTAATTTAGATGAATTTTATCAAGATTGCGATCAAAGTAATGTTGGTGTTAGTTATCATATATCTTATGATGATGCTGTTAATAACACCAATTCATTGACATCGACCTTTACAAATGTTACAAATCCGCAGAACATTTACGTTAGGGTAGCGCAATATAGTAATCCAGATATATATCAAATATTTACAATAGTTATAACGGTTGAAGACTGCACATAATTAAATAATCACATAATTATAATATAGTCATTAGATAGTCTAACTATTAAAAATTTAGTTTTAGTTAAGTTAATTATTATCATGTTTAAAAGGTTGCTAATTTTAGTAGCCTTTTTTTATGGAATTATTTATATATGAAACTTCGTAAATACGCTTCAAATTGCTATTTTTGTGCTTCTTAAAAACAGAAAAAATTATGTTTAATAATTTAAGCGAAAAGTTAGATAAAGCGTTACACGTACTAAAAGGACATGGTAGCATTACAGAAGTAAACGTTGCCGAAACCCTAAAAGAAGTACGTAGAGCACTTTTAGATGCCGATGTTAACTTTAAAATTGCTAAAGAATTTACTAACAGAGTAAAAGAAAAAGCACTAGGTCAAAACGTATTAACAACGTTACAACCAGGACAATTAATGGTTAAAATCGTTAAAGACGAATTAACAGAATTAATGGGAGGAGATGTAGAAGGCATAAACATGTCTGGTACTCCAACTATTATATTAATGTCTGGTTTACAAGGGTCTGGTAAAACTACTTTTTCTGGTAAATTAGCCAACTTTTTAAAAACCAAAAAAACTAAAAAACCTTTATTAGTTGCGTGTGACGTTTATCGTCCAGCAGCTGTTGATCAGTTACACGTTGTAGGAGATCAAATAAAAGTTGATGTTTATAGTGATAAAGGAAACACAGATCCAGTAGCTATTGCACAAGCAGGTATTGCACATGCAAAGCAAAATGGACATAACGTCGTTATTATTGATACAGCAGGTCGTTTAGCTGTGGATGAAGCGATGATGAAAGAGATTTCTAATATTCACAAAGCAATTCAACCACAAGAAACATTATTTGTAGTAGACTCTATGACAGGTCAAGATGCTGTAAATACAGCAAAAGCCTTTAATGATGTTTTAAACTTTGATGGTGTTATCTTAACCAAATTAGATGGTGATACACGTGGTGGAGCAGCAATATCTATTAAATCTGTAGTAAATAAACCAATTAAGTTTATTGGTACAGGAGAGAAGATGGAAGCGATTGACGTATTCTATCCTTCACGTATGGCAGATCGTATTCTAGGAATGGGAGATGTTGTCTCTTTAGTAGAACGTGCTCAGGAACAATTTGATGAGGTAGAAGCTAGAAAATTACAAAAGAAAATCGCTAAAAATCAATTTGGTTTTGACGACTTCTTAAAGCAAATTCAGCAAATCAAGAAAATGGGTAATATGAAAGACCTTATTGGAATGATTCCTGGTGCTGGAAAAATGATGAAAGATATAGATATAGACGATGATGCTTTTAAAGGTATCGAAGCTATTATCCACTCGATGACAGTTAAAGAGCGTACTAATCCATCTATTATTGATGCTAGTCGTAAAAAACGAATTGGTAAAGGATCTGGTACTTCGGTTCAAGAAGTTAACCAATTACTTAAGCAATTTGATCAAATGAGTAAGATGATGAAAATGATGCAAGGTGGAAAAGGAAAAGCAATGATGAATGCAATGAAAAACATGAGGTAACTCATGTTTTTTTATTTTATATAATTAACTAACACACACAACTATAAAATATGACAATTCTAGACGGTAAAAAAGTCAGCAACGATATTAAAAACGAAATCAAAGCTGAAGTCGACAAGATGAAAACTAATGGCGAAAAAGTTCCTCATTTAGCAGCAGTTATTGTAGGTAACGATGGTGCAAGTTTGACTTACGTAGGAAGTAAAGTTAGAGCTTGTGAGCGTGTTGGTTTTGAATCTACTATGGTTAGATTGTCTAATACAACCAGTGAAGTTGAATTGTTAGATAAAATTGACGAGCTTAATAATAATCCTGATATTGATGGCTTTATTATACAGTTACCATTACCAGAACAAATAGATACACAAAAAGTTTTAATGGCTGTGCATCCAGATAAGGATGTGGATGGGTTTCATCCCATGAATTTTGGTAAAATGGCATTAGACATGTCTACCTTTATTCCAGCAACACCATTTGGTATTTTAGAGCTATTAGATAGATATAACGTAGACACTAAAGGTAAGCACACAGTGGTTATTGGTCGTTCTCATATTGTTGGGCGTCCTATGAGTATTTTAATGGGTCGTAAAGGGTTTCCTGGTAACAGTACAGTAACCTTAACACATAGTCACACTAAAAATATTACACAAATTACAAGTCAAGCAGACATTATAATTTCTGCGTTAGGTGTACCAAACTTTTTAAAAGCAGAAATGGTAAAAGATGATGCTGTTATTATAGATGTAGGTATTACTAGAGTGCCTGACGACACTAAAGAAAGAGGTTACCGTATAACTGGTGATGTTGATTTTGAAAATGTTAGTAAAAAAGCTAGTCACATCACACCTGTTCCTGGTGGAGTAGGACCAATGACTATAGCCATGTTATTAAAAAACACTTTATTAGCTAGAGAGCGTCACAGAAAATCTAATAAAAATTAATTACTTATTTTTAAACCTGAAATTAATCATTTCAGGTTTTTTTATGCAAATACTATCTCGTGTTCAGTTTGGAAGTTTAGAGCATCTTCTGCCAATAGTTGTGGCTGTAATTTTGTGTTGGTTTTTATTTTATCAAATCAAAACACAATCAGATCATCTAAAGTTTAAAGTATTTAAAGGCTTAGGTATTTTTGTGTCTGGTTTTATGGCTATTTTTCATTTGTATAAAATTGGACAAGGTGGTTACAGTTTACAAACAGATTTACCCTTGTTTTTATGTAGCTTTATGGCTTTGTTTATTTTTATATTCACATTAACAAGACGATTTTTACTTTTCGAAATCTTATTATTTTGGACTATAGTCGGTACGTCGCAAGGCGTTATTACTCCAGATATTGAGGTAGGTTTTCCTAGTTATGATTATTTAAGATATTGGATTGTTCATCTTGGACTTTTAACTATTATAGCCTATGCTATAGTGGTCTTAAAAATGCGACCAAAATTTAAAAGTGTATTTAAATCTTTTGTAGTACTGCAGGTTTATGTTTTGATAATTATGGTAATTAACTACCTGTTGGATGCCAACTATTCTTATTTAAATAATAAACCACTTTCTGAATCAGTACTAGATTTGTTGGGTGATTGGCCAAATTATGTAATTATAGTTCAATTAGCTTTATTACCATTGTTTTTGCTTATTTACGTGCCTTTTTTTTGGTCTAACAAATATTATAACACTAAATAAGAACAATAACAGCATATATGAATAACACTTAAAATAAAAAAGAATAGTAATTTTAGGTTTATTTATCTTAACTTTTTATAGCTGTAAGGCACAAGTTACTCCATTACAACAAACTGGTTTAGCAGATTAAGTTTTACCCACTGAAAAGATTTTGTTAACTAAACAATAATAGATTATCACTTCAAAAATTATTAAAAACTGACAATTTTTATAGCCAGATTTGGAAAGCATGAGTGTAAAAAAAGACCTCACAGGTTTTTAAAATCTGTAAGGTCTAAATTTTATAATACTAGTTGGGTTTGCCTAGACTAAACCCAGTGAATGTTACTTTGCAAACAACTGTGACTGATCTCTAAATGTTTTAAACTCTAAAGCATTACCAGAAGGGTCTTTAAAAAACATTGTTTTTTGCTCGCCAACTAAACCTTCAAATCTTACATAAGGTTCAATAATAAACTGAATATTTTTATTTTTTAAGTGGGCTTCAAATTCCGCGAAAGCGTCCCAATCTAAAACCACACCAAAATGTGGTACTGGTACGTGCTTACCATCCACTTGATTTGCAGTTTCAATATCGTTAGTTTTTGCTTTATAATGTATTACTAACTGGTGGCCAAAAAAGTTAAAGTCTACCCAATGGTCACTACTTCTTCCTTCTTCGCAGTTTAAAACATCTCTGTAAAACAGACGACACTCCTCTAGGTTGTAAACAGGAATGGCTAAATGAAAAGGTGATACTGTACTCATAATTTAATGGTCTTTGCGTCTGTTTCTAATTGGTCGCTCACGATTAGGTCGCCCTCCTTTAGTTGATTCTCTATTAGGTTGATCTTTTGGTTTGACTCTGTCTTTAGTTGGTGTGTCTTTAACAGGTCTACTAGATCTAGAAGGACTGTCTTTTGCTGTTTTAGCTTCGTGTATCTTGGTCGAATCCTCTAAAAGCAAATGCAATGTTTTTAGTTCTTTTTCTGTAAATTCTCTGTATTCTCCAACAGGAACATCCAACTTAATATTCATGATTCTAACACGTCTTAATGAAGTCACTTCATAAGTTAAATATTCGCACATACGTCTAATCTGCCTATTTAAACCTTGTGTCAAAATAATCCTGAAGGTATGCGAGTCTATTTTTTTAACCGAACATTTTTTAGTCGTACGATCTAAATCTTCTAGATAAATACCACTTGCCATTCTGTTTATAAAGGTTTGTGATATTGGTTTGTCTACAGTCACAACATACTCTTTGTCGTGATTGTTACTAGCACGTAAAATTTTGTTTACAATATCACCATCGTCAGTCATAAAAATTAATCCATCACTTAACTTATCTAAACGACCAATAGGAAAAATACGTTTGGGATAGTTTATGTAATCTATAATATTGTCTTTTTCAACAGAGGTGTCTGTAGTGCAAACAATACCTACAGGTTTGTTAAAAGCTAAGTAAATTGGCTTGTCAGTATTGTTTTTAATAATTTCACCATCTACAGCAACAACATCATTTGGACTTACTTTTGTACCCATTTCTGGCACAACGCCATTAATTGTAACACGTCCAGCGTCAATTAATTTATCACCTTCACGACGCGAGCAAAAACCAGCTTCGCTGAGGTATTTATTAAGTCTTGTTAATTTTTCTTCCAAAATATATTACGCTTTAATAAAATTAATAACAGCTTTGTTTACGCTATCGTCACGTAATCCATGACCAAAACCATCTGTAGTTAGTAATGTTGAATTTTTAAAGTTAGATGAAATTAGCTCAGCCTCATCATATTGTATAATCTTATCACCTTTATCGTGGATGATAAGTCCTTCTAAATTAATTTCTTTTGAAAATTTAGCTGCCGAAAAATGTGAAGGCATATAATTAAAACGTTCTAAAACTAGCTGATTTAGTCCATTTTCAATGCGCTTATTAAACCCTAACATGTTAACATAGTTTTTAAAAACATTTGTAAACTCTGAAGGTGCGCCAAGCAAAATCATTTTTTGTAAAGCGTCATTTTGGTATTTATGTTGAAAAAACACAGATGCCATTCCACCAACTGAATGTCCAACAATTACATTAGCCTTGTAGTGCTTTGCAACAACATTTAAAAACTCGGAATACAAAATAGCATTAAACTGCGTACCACTAGATTTACCATGAGCAGGACCATCTAAGGATACCACATTGTAATCTAAATCCTGTAAAGCTTCGACTAATTTTTTCCATCTAAAAGTATTGCTTTCCCAACCATGTGCAAGCAAGATGGTTTTTTTTGTACCTACCCAATGGTAAGTTTGTATGGTATGGTCTTGGTAGTTTAAAGTGTATTGGTTAGCTGTATTTAAAAACGGTTGATGTTTGTCTTTAAAACGTCCTTGTCTAGGTGTTGCAAAAATGTCTAATGCTTTTGCGCTAGCAAATTTAGGTGCAACATAACTAACCGCATTTAATCCGTTACCAATTATTTTAGGAAGTACTTTTGCGATTTTCTTTTTCATTTTTTTTTAGTCTTCTCTGTTTACCAAATCCATTGAAAATGCTGGAGTACAAATTGCAATATACTCGCAAGCTATTGTGAAAGGATTGGAGTATTGTACACGAGTATTTTTTTCAATTTTAATAGATTGTCCAGCTTCAAGTATTATTTCTTCACCTTCAATAATAAACTGTTTTTTACCTTTAATAATATAAGTGTACTCATCAAAAGCTGGTGTTTGAAATGGTTCACTCCAACCTGCTGGAGCAATCATATGTGCTATGCTAATATCTTTATTACCATCTGTGGCTAATCCAAAGTGTTCTTCAATAACTTTACCATCAGTTGTTGGTACAACAAATGGACTGTTTTGGATTTTATATTTTTTTTCTTTCATTTTATTAAAAATTAGCAGCGTAATGTATAATCACGCCAAGTATTGTTATACCACATGAAAATAGTAGTCCTAATGTTAAAAGTAAAAGTCTTATTTTATTGACACCTAATTTATTATTAAAATAATAAAAATCAGCAATTTCTAAAAGCATTCCTGAGGAATACAAGACGTTTGCTGTTACAATATAGATAACTAGTCCTATAGCTTCTTCTATTTGAAAATAGTCAGCAAAACTTATTAAACCTATAATACCAAATAAAGCATTTAGTAAGTTAAATAGCCATCGTTTACTTTCCCACCATTTTATAATGTCATTAGGTAAATTCTTGGTATTCATTTTAGCTTTTATATTATAACTACCAACCTAAAATAAAGTGTTTAATCTTAGCGGTTTCTGGTATGTTTGCTTCCTCTATTTTTTTGTTCATATCAAATCTAAACTCTGATGGTAATTCATTTTTATCAATTAAGAAAAAGGCATCACTTTCTTTAACAAAGACGGAAGCACTTTTAAATGAATTTTGAATGCTTGTAATAGTATATTTTGCTTTAATATCTCCAAAAGTACTGTTGCTAGTTATCCCTTTGTCTGTTTTAAATCTCGAGTCTTTTATCTTGATACTAGAGATTGTTGCAGTAGAGTCTAACGCTTGTTTTGGTGTTATGCTTAATAGGTGTTTACCTCCTTTTTCGTAAATTTCAATAGTATTTAAAGCACCTGTAAACTCGTCTCCAGCAATAGGACTTATTACTGAGTCGTTGATAAAGATAGTTTTTAAATCCTTGACTTGGGTTGAGTCTGTTAATAATCCAATATTTTGGTTTTGCACTAAATATGGATCTGCAGCTTTGTTACATGACGTTACTAGCACAGCTAAAAGACCTAAGGTTACTATTGTTTTTTTCATTGAGGTTATATTGGTTTTGTTTCCGCTTAAGCGAAATTATTTTGTTTGTTATTCTGTTTTTAAATTGATTATTTCATCACGCGTTTTAAAATTCCAAAAACGCTTCTAATAAATGTAGCACTTGTTAATACTTTGATAATTGGGTTTTGTGCAGTGCTACGTCTTCTTGTGGTTGTTGATCTAGATTGTTTTTCAGCTTTTTCTTTTTCAGCTTTTTTGTCTTCTTCAAGTTGTAAGGCTTCAGCAGCTTCTATTTTTTTGTTTAAAAGCTCATACGCGCTTTCACGATCTATGGTTTCGTTATATTTTAAAACTAACTTCGAGTCGTCCAATAAGTTTTGCAACTCTACGTCTGTTAACACATCCATTCTACTCATTGGTGCACGCATCATTGTGGCAGCTAATGGTGTTGGTCTTCCTTTTTCATCTAAAGCAGACACTAACGCTTCTCCAGTACCTAATGACGTTAATACATCTGCTGTATCATAGTATTCAGTATCTGGATAGTTTTGTGCTGTTAGCTTAATGGCTTTTCTGTCTTTTGCTGTAAAGGCACGCAAAGCATGTTGGATTTTTAACCCTAATTGGCTTAAAACACCTTCTGGTACATCTGTTGGGTTTTGTGTTACAAAGTATAAACCAACACCTTTACTACGTATTAGTTTAACAATGCTTTCTATTTGATTTAATAAGGCTTTTGAAGCTTCGTTAAATATCAAATGCGCTTCATCAATAAACATGATTAATTCTGGTTTTCCAGAGTCACCTTGTTCTGGTAAAGTCTCATATATTTCGGCCAATAAGCTTAACATAAATGTCGAGAATAATTTTGGTCTGTCTTGTATGTCTGTAAGTCTAATAATGTTTATGTAACCACGACCATCTCTAGTGGTGCGTAATAAATCTTCGACTTCAAAACTTTTTTCGCCAAAAAATAAATCACCTCCTTGTTGCTCAATTTCGATAACCTTTCTTAAAATTGCTCCTGTTGAAGCAGACGAGATGCGACCATACTCGTCCTGAAACTCTTCTTTACCTTCGTTAGTGCAGTATTGTAATATTTTTTTAAAATCTTTTAAATCTAATAAAGGTAGTTTGTTGTCGTCGCAATATTTAAAAATAACTGCTACAACGCCAGATTGCGTGTCTGTAAGATCCAAAATTCTAGATAGTAATACAGGACCAAACTCGCTAACAGTTGCACGTAATCTTACACCATTTTGTTCGGATAAACTCATGATTTCTACAGGAAACCCTTTAGCTTCAAATGGTAAACCTATTTTGGCATGACGTTCGTCAATTTTAGCATGTCCTGGACTAGGTTGTGCAATACCACTTAAATCTCCTTTAATATCCATAAGTAAGACCGGAATCCCTTTGTCACTAAGGTTTTCTGCCAACACTTGCAGTGTTTTTGTTTTTCCTGTTCCAGTTGCACCAGCTATCAAACCATGTCTATTCATAGTTTTTAATGGTACGTTTACAAAAGCATCTTTTATAGTTTGACCATCTAACATTGCCGAACCTAACGTAATGTAGTCGCCTTTACAGGTGTTTCCTTCTGTGATATGATTAAAAAATTCGTCTTGTCTACTCATTCTAAAAATATTTGATGTAAAAATACTAATCTTACCGTAAATCATTGAAAACTTTCAACTTTAAATGCTTAAATTTTCCATTAGATAAGATTATATTTGCAAGCTATGAAGCAAGAGACACAAGATTTAGTTAACAAAGGATTAATGTTGCCTTTAATGGAAGAGTTTTACACTATCCAAGGTGAAGGTTTCCATAAAGGAACTGCTGCTTATTTTATAAGAATTGGTGGTTGTGATGTTGGTTGTCATTGGTGTGATGTTAAAGAAAGTTGGAATGCAGATTTACATCCTCCAACTAGTACAGATGTAATAGTTGCCAATGCTAAAAAGTATAGCGATACTGTAGTAGTAACAGGAGGAGAACCATTAACTTGGGATATGACAGCATTAACCGATAAGCTTAAGGCTGAAGGTTGTAAAATCCATATAGAAACTTCTGGTGCTTATGAGTTAACTGGTCAATGGGATTGGATTTGCTTGTCTCCAAAAAAAATGAAACTGCCTACTCAAGGTGTTTATGATAAGGCACATGAGCTAAAATGTATAATCTATAACAAAGATGACTTTAAGTTTGCGGAAGCGCAAGCAGCTAAAGTTAATGGAGATTGTATTTTATATTTACAACCAGAATGGAGTAAACGTGATACAATGATACCAATGATTGTAGATTATGTTATGGCTAATCCTAAATGGAAAGTGTCACTACAAACACACAAGTATCTTAATATTCCGTAAAATAGTTGTATTTTGCAACTATAGCTATTAATCATAGCGTAAGTAATCCTTATAAACTTAACATTATGATTAGAAATTTTTACAATGAAAAATGGAAGCCTGTCCAATTTGATGACAATGTTTCTGAAAATATGTCTTTTAAAATATCAAACCATGGACGACTTAGTAAAGTTGAAGATGGAGTAGATGTTTTGATAGAAAACCAATACCCTATTAATGGGTATAGTACAGTTCCTGTTATAAAAAAAGATGGCAAGCGTACAGCAAGATATATTCACAAATTAGTTGCACAACATCATTTAGATAAACCACAAGACGCAAAATTTGTAATCCACTTAGATTACGATAAATGTAATAATGCAGTCGAAAATTTAAAATGGGCAACTAAACGTGAAAAGGAAATCCATCAATTTAAAAATCCGCATTATCTTACTAGAAAAAAAGTGATAACGTCCTCTAAATTAACCGAAACAGAGGTGATTAGACTTAAAAAGCGTCTTTTTGATCCAAATAGACGTACTAGATTAAAGATTTTAGCGCGACAATTTGGGGTTTCAGAAATGCAATTACATCGTATTAAAACTGGTGAAAATTGGGGACATGTAAAAGTGTAACTATTGTTTTATAAACTTAACTGTTTGACGTCCACTATTATTATGAAAATCTAAGAAATAGATTCCAGTTGCTAAGTCTGTAACCGGAAATTTATACTGTTTTTGGGTACCATTAGTTTTAATTATTTCTCTAGAAAGTTGTTTGACAAATCTACCGTTAGCGTCATAAAGCTCAATTAATAAATTATCATCACTTTTAAAATCTATTGAAAATTCAAGATTGTTTTCAACTGGATTTTTTAGTAATATAATCTGTAATGGCGATTTTGCTGGTACAGAGAAATCTTCAGTATTTAAAGTTTGGTCTGTGTATTTGTAAATAGTAGTACCTGATGCGTAAGCTTGACCTGATGAGGTAACAAATATTCGGTTTAAATTATTGCCAATGTTTAAGTTGGTCCAAGTTAGTCCTCCATCTGTGGTTTCGTAAAAACCTGTGGTGTGTCCTCCAATCCATCCATGGGTTTCGGATGTAAATCCAACTGCTTGCAAGTGGGTTTCTGGTGCGTTGGTACTAAACCAAGTTGCACCACCATCTGTTGACTTAATAAACTGACCTAATGTAGTTGCTGTGGACTCCACAGCTCCAAAAATTACATTTGTATTACTTTCTAATATTTGTATTTTCCAAACGTAATCTCCAATAATGTTAGAGTTGTATATCTCTGTCCAGGAAGTTCCTCCATCTATAGTTTTTAAAATGATGCCTCCTGTTGCACTTTTTCCAGAAGCATAACCAATAGTTTCAGTTTCAAAATAAATTTCTACTAAAGCATCAGCGTACGCAGTCATGTCTATAAATGTCCAATTGTTACCACTATCTGAAGATTTAATTATAAAAGCTGGACTAAAGTAAGCACCACAACCATAAATTGTTGAGGTTCCAACTGCATCTAATCCGCAAATAGCAACTGGATTTGGTGTTATATTAGTTATAGTTGTCCATGTTATACCACCATCTGTAGTTTTGTAAAAAAGACCATTTAAAGTGCCTAAAAAGCCTACGTCTTCATTTAAAAATTCAATATTTCTAAAATAATGACTACTACCCAAATCCGTTTGATTTAGTTGTTCTGACCATGTTATACCACCATCTGTAGTTTTATAAACAGACGCATAAAAGCCATTTGCAGCCCAACCTAAATTATCATTTAAAAAAAACACGTCATCAAAACGTTGATTATTAGGATTAGAAGTAATATTAGGTAATGGTTGCCAAGTAGCTTGAGCAGTTACATTTAAGCTAAACAAAATAAATAAAAGAACAAATAATCTCATTGTGGTTTGGGGTTAACTATCAGATTGTAAAGTTAAGAATACTTTTAACTAACTAAAAAGTAACATATTGTAACATAATATTATTTAATGATGTAAAAATGTAAGCATTAATACGTTTAGTGTTTTAATTATGAAACATAAAGCTAATATTTGCTTCATCAATTAGAATTAAAGAATTTAAATTATAAAATTATGTGTGGAATTGTATGTGCTTTCGACCTAAAACAAAAAAGTGAAGATTTAAGACCTCAAGTGTTAGAAATGTCTAAAACTATTCGTCATCGTGGACCAGATTGGTCAGGTATTTATAGTGATGATAAAGCTATTTTAGCGCATGAACGTTTAGCAATTGTTGATCCTGCTTCAGGAAAACAACCATTGTTTAGTCCTGATAATAAATTGGTTTTAGCTGCAAATGGCGAAATATACAATCACAGAGATTTGCGTAAGCAATTTGAAGGTAAATATGATTTTCAAACGCAAAGTGACTGCGAAGTAATCTTAGCATTGTACCAAGAAAAAGGTGTTGATTTTGTAGATGAAATGAACGGAATTTTTGGGTTTGCAATTTATGATGTAGAAAAAGATGAATATTTTATAGCACGTGACCACATGGGAATTATCCCATTATACATTGGTTGGGATCAAAACGGAACATTTTATGTAGCCTCAGAATTAAAAGCTTTAGAAGGTATTTGTACTAAAATTGAATTATTTCCTCCAGGACATTACATGTCAAGTAAAGATGGTGAATTTGTAAAATGGTATAATAGAGATTGGAGTGATTATGAGGCTGTAAAAGATAACGAAACTAGTATCGCTGAAGTTAAAGAAGCTTTAGAAGCAGCAGTTCACAGACAGTTAATGAGTGATGTGCCTTACGGAGTTTTACTTTCAGGAGGATTAGATAGTTCTGTGACTTCTGCAATTGCAAAAAAATACGCGCAAAAACGTATAGAGTCAGATGACCAGTCAGATGCTTGGTATCCGCAATTACATAGCTTCTCTGTTGGGTTAGAAGGCTCGCCAGATTTAGCTGCAGCACAAAAAGTTGCAGACCATATTGGTACTGTGCACCATGAAATTAAATTTACAATCCAAGAAGGTTTAGATGCTATTAAAGATGTAATTTATAACATAGAAACCTATGATATAACAACCATAAGATCGTCAACACCTATGTATTTAATGGCTAGAGTTATTAAATCTATGGGAATTAAAATGGTGTTATCTGGAGAAGGTGCAGATGAAATTTTTGGAGGTTATTTATACTTTCATAAAGCACCAAATGCAAAAGAATTTCATGAAGAAACAGTGCGTAAGCTAGATAAATTACACATGTATGATTGTTTAAGAGCAAACAAAAGTTTAGCTGCTTGGGGAATTGAAGGACGTGTCCCATTTTTAGATAAAGAGTTTATGGATGTAGCGATGCGCATTAACCCTCAAGATAAAATGATTAATGGAGAACGTATGGAAAAATGGGTAGTACGTAAGGCTTTTGAGGATATGTTACCAGAAAGTGTAGCTTGGAGACAAAAGGAACAATTTAGCGATGGTGTTGGTTACAGTTGGATTGACACACTTAAAGAAGTTGTTAATGAAGCAGTCACAGATGATCAAATGGCTAATGCTAAATTCCGTTTTCCAATACAAACACCACAAAACAAAGAAGAGTTTTACTATCGTTCTATTTTTGAAGAGCACTTCCCAAGTGATGCTGCAGCAAAAAGTGTACCTCAAGAAGCAAGTGTAGCGTGTAGTACAGCTACAGCGTTAGAGTGGGATGAGGCTTTTAAAAACATGAATGAGCCAAGTGGTCGTGCAATAGCAAACGTCCATGATAAGTCTTATGCTACATCTTAATTAAGTAAAAATTAGCATAAAGTATATATATTAATAGCTTCAAAACCTCGCAAATGCGAGGTTTTGTGTTTTTTGGTCTTTAAAAAAACAATTAAGATTATCAAAATCTATTTTAAAGTGGTTTTTAAGCCTTTTAAGACACTTTTTTAATAATTAACAAATGTTAATAATTTTTAAGGAGAACGCTTAAATACACTTGAAAAACGTTTTTAATTGTGTATATTTGTTTGTATTCAAAAGGATGCTTAATCGCATCTTTTTTTATGCCTTAATAACAGAAATAGATCATAAATAATATAAATATGAGCGAAAAAAAGGAAGAGTTTAACAAACACAATTATTCTGCTGATAGTATCCAAGCGCTAGAAGGGATGGAGCATGTACGTATGCGTCCTTCTATGTATATTGGAGATGTTGGTGTACGTGGTTTACACCATTTAGTATATGAAGTTGTAGATAACTCGATTGACGAAGCTTTAGCTGGTCATTGTGATAACATCACAGTAACAATTAACGAGGATAACTCAATCACTACAGAAGATGATGGACGTGGTATTCCTGTAGATCTTCACAAAAAAGAAGGTATTTCTGCATTAGAAGTTGTAATGACTAAAATTGGTGCTGGAGGTAAATTTGATAAAGATTCCTATAAGGTTTCTGGAGGACTTCACGGTGTTGGTGTAAGTTGTGTTAATGCATTATCAGAGCACCTAACAGCAACCGTTTATAGAGACGGTAAAATATGGGAACAAGAATACGAAAGAGGTAAATCTTTATATCCTGTTAAGGCAATTGGTGATACAGATAAAAGAGGTACAACTGTAACTTTTAAACCAGATTCGACAATTTTTACACAAACGCTAGAGTATAATTACGATACATTAGCAAGTAGAATGCGTGAATTGGCATACTTAAACAAAGGAATTACAATCCATTTAGTAGACAAAAGATTTACTAAAGAAGATGGTTCTTTTGAAGGAGAAACATTTCATAGTGAAGAAGGTCTTAAAGAGTTTATCAAGTTTTTAGACGGAAACAGAGAGCCTTTAATGAAAGACGTAATTTCTTTTGAAGGAGAAAAAAATGGAGTACCTGTTGAGGTTGCAATGGTATATAATACTAGTTATGCAGAAAACTTACACTCTTATGTAAATAATATTAATACACATGAAGGTGGTACGCACCTTTCAGGTTTTAGACGTGGATTAACGCATACACTTAAAAAGTATGCTGACGAGTCTGGAATGTTAGACAAGTTAAAGTTTGATATCGCAGGAGATGACTTCCGTGAAGGTCTTACAGCAATTGTATCTGTAAAAGTACAAGAGCCACAATTTGAAGGACAAACTAAAACTAAATTAGGTAACCGCGAAGTGTCTGCATCTGTAAGTCAGGCAGTATCAGAAATGTTATCTGATTATTTAGAAGAACATCCAGATGATGCTAAAATCATTGTTCAAAAAGTAATTCTTGCAGCCCAAGCTAGACATGCAGCTCAAAAAGCGCGTGAAATGGTACAGCGTAAAACAGTAATGAGTATAGGTGGTTTACCTGGAAAATTATCGGATTGCTCAGAGCAAGACCCATCAAAGTGTGAGGTTTACTTAGTCGAGGGAGATTCGGCAGGTGGAACTGCAAAACAAGGTCGTGATCGTGCATTTCAAGCCATTTTACCATTACGTGGTAAGATTTTGAATGTTGAAAAGGCAATGACACACAAGGTGTTTGAAAACGAAGAGATTAAAAATATCTTTACAGCTTTAGGTGTAACTATTGGTACCGAAGAAGATAGTAAGGCATTAAACCTTTCTAAATTAAGATACCACAAAATAGTAATCATGTGTGATGCCGATATTGATGGTTCGCACATTGAAACACTTATTTTAACGTTCTTCTTTAGATTTATGAAAGAGTTAATTGAAAATGGACACATTTACATTGCAACTCCACCTTTATATTTAGTTAAAAAAGGAGCTAAAAAACAATATGCTTGGTCAGATGAAGAGCGTGTTGCTATTATGAAAGATTTTGGAGAATCAGCAAAAATCCAACGTTATAAAGGTCTTGGAGAGATGAATGCAGAACAACTTTGGGATACAACAATGAATCCTGAATTTAGAACGCTACGTCAAATCCAAATCGATAATGGTGTTGAGGCTGATCGTGTATTTTCTATGTTAATGGGAGACGAGGTGCCACCACGTCGTGATTTTATTGAGAGAAATGCTATTTACGCAAACATCGATGCTTAAATAATAAATATAATTTTATATTGCAAAGGAAACATTTTTTTAAATGTTTCCTTTTTTTTACGCCCAAATCTAAACTAAAAGTAACTTAAACATGTTAAAGCAAAAGCTTTTATTTATTGTTGCAATTGTATTTTGTAACTCGGCTTATTCTCAATTTGAAGATGTCAAAGCTGTAGCCGAAGATTTAATTTTTTTAACAGATCAATACATTACACCAGCAGCCAATGCATCAGTATTTCAGGCTTCTGGAGGATGGTATACTAGTGCTAATCCAAAAAATAAATTTGATGTAGAGTTATCTATTCAATATAACATGTTACTAATTCCAGATAATCAAAAAACGTTTTTAGTAAACCAAGCACAACTTCAAAATATTGCAATTCAGGGTAGTGCTACTTCGTCACTAATACCATCCGCTTTAGGAGGAGATAATACTGTGGTTTTAGAAGGCTCAATAAATGATGAGGTTTTTGAATTTGACGCACCAGAAGGTGTAAATGCGAATACAGTACAGCATGGTCAAGTCCAAGCAAGTATTGGTTTATGGAAAAAAACAAATGTAATTGTCAGGTTAGCTCCAAGTATTAAAATTAATAGCTCTGTATATAAATCGTTAGGTTTTGGAGTAATGCATAATCTAAATCAGTGGTTTAAAGGAATTAAAAATAGCACTTATAATTTTGCTTTTTTAGGAACGTATTCTAATTATTCTGTTGACGAGGATTTTAACGAAGCAGATTTAATAATAGGTAAGATTAACGCAATAAAAGTGGATGGTCAATCGTATGGATTTAATCTTATTTCATCTAAAACCTTTAGCAATTTTGACGTCTCACTAGGCTTGGGTTTGACAACATCAAATTTTGATTATAAAGTAGGAGGAGAAGGTGATTTGCTGCTAGAGATACTTAATACAGGTTTAAAAACGTTAAGTAAAAGTAAAACAAATTTTAAATCAGATTTGTCTGTTAACTACAACTTAAATAATTTTTCAATAAATACAATGTTGACCTTTGGCGCTTACTCTAACATTGTTATTGGTTTAAATTATAATTTTATTTAAAACCATTTCATCAAAATTATCGTAAAATATATTATAATTAAAAATTTTTAAAATGAAAAAACTACTTACAGTAATAAGTTTAATACTTTTTTCTCAAAGCAATGTCGCTCAGCAAAATTTAAACGATTTGTTAGCAGCAGGTGTTAATGATGCAAAAACCTTCTCTGAAAGCTATTTATTACCAGCCACAAATGGATTGGCTTATGGTATAAGTTCGGGTTGGTTTAACAATGCAAAAACCCCTAAAAAGCATAGTTTTGAATTGTCTATTGTTGGTAATACTTCTTTTATTAAAGATGAAAATAAAAGTTTTAATTTAAATGTTTCTGATTTCGAAAACATTAGATTTCCGGACAATAGTCCTTCAAAAAATGTAGCGACAGCATTAGGCCATAATGATCCAGAGGTTACTGTTTTGGTAACCTATCAAGATCCAATATTTGGAAATCAAGAAGTAGAATTGACTTTACCAACAGGAATTGGATCATCAAATGTAGATTTAATTCCAACAGCTTTTTTGCAAGGTAGTTTTGCATTGTTTGAAGGGACACAAATCAAAGGTCGATTTTTTCCAAAAGTAGAAACTGATGACGTTAAGATAGGATTGTATGGTGTTGGTATACAGCAAGAATTTACCACCTGGTTACCAGAAGACAGTAATTTTCCGTTAGCCATATCAGGTTTAGTATCGTACACACATTTAGACGCAAATTATGATTTTACAAATACTGAAGTAGTGGATGGCGAAAATCAACAAGTACAAACCAATGTTAGCAGTTTATTGTTTCAGTTAATAGCAGGAACAAATTTTAAGGTATTAAACTTTTATGGTGCAGTAGGTTACTTAAGTGCAACATCAGAAACTGATTTATTGGGTACATACAGAGTGTCTGATGGTATTTTATTTTCAGAAGAAATTGTCGATCCTTTTTCTGTAGACTCCAAAACAAACGGAGTTACAGCAACACTTGGTGCAAATGTGAAGGCTGGATTTTTTGGCATAAATGCATCATATACCTTAGCAGATTTTGACACAGCATCCCTTGGAATTAATTTCATGTTCTAGAATTATTATTTTCTTAATAAAAAGTAATTTTAAAATGTTAATTTTGTAAAACTGAAAACAAACACAATTAATTTTTTAAATACAAAATACATATGAAAGTAACAGTAGTTGGAGCAGGAGCAGTTGGAGCAAGTTGTGCAGAATATATTGCCATTAAAAACTTTGCATCAGAAGTTGTTTTATTAGACATTAAAGAAGGTTTTGCGGAAGGTAAAGCAATGGATTTAATGCAAACAGCCTCTTTAAACGGTTTTGATACAAAAATAACAGGTGTAACTAATGACTATAGTCAAACTGCAGGTAGTGATATTTGCGTTATTACTTCTGGTATTCCTAGAAAACCAGGGATGACTCGTGAAGAGTTAATTGGTATTAATGCAGGAATAGTTAAAACAGTATCAGCTAGTTTAATTAAAAACTCGCCAGATACAATAATCATAGTTGTTAGTAATCCAATGGATACAATGACTTATTTAGTACACAAAACTACAGGTTTACCAAAAAATAGAATTATCGGAATGGGTGGAGCTTTAGATTCTGCACGTTTTAAATACAGATTAGCAGAAGCTTTAGGTGCGCCAATAAGCGATGTTGACGGTATGGTAATTGGTGGACACTCTGATAAAGGGATGGTACCATTAACTGCACACGCAACTAGAAACAGTGTAAAAGTATCTGAGTTTTTATCTGAAGACAGATTAGATCAAGTAAAAGAAGATACTAAAGTAGGTGGAGCAACTTTAACTAAATTATTAGGTACTTCTGCTTGGTATGCACCAGGAGCAGCAGTAAGCGGATTAGTTCAGGCTATTGCTTGTGACCAGAAAAAAATGTTCCCATGTTCTGTATTATTAGATGGAGAATACGGATTAAAAGACTTATGTATTGGTGTTCCAGTAATTTTAGGTCGTAACGGAATCGAAAAAATTGTAGAGATAAACCTTAGTGATGCAGAAAAAGCACACATGCAAGAAAGTGCAAAAGGTGTATCTGCAACAAACGGATTATTAGAACTTTAATTTTTAATACCAGTTGTAAAATTTGTTATGGCAAGGTAATTGCCTATAATAAGTAAAAACAACATAAATTTTAATTAACCTTAACAAATTTTACAAAAATGAAAAAATTAGTATTCTTATTAGTGGCAACTTTTAGTTTGTCTATGGTTGCTCAAGAGCAGATTACAGAAGGTGTAGTGTCTTCTAAAATGACAATGTCAAGTAGTAATGAACAAATGAATGAGCAGTTTGCTATGATTGGCGATATTGCTATTGTTACTTATTTTAAAGCAGACAAAACAAGATCAGAAACTAACAATCCAATGTCTGGAGAAACAGTTTCTATTATTGATACACAATCTAAAAAGATGTTAACTTTACTTAATAACCCAATGATGGGTAAAATGTATTCGTTAACTGATATAGCAGAATCTCCTGATAAGTCTGATGTTAAAATCACTAAAGGTGACGAAACTAAGACTATCTTAGGTTACGAGTGTCAAGAGTATAACGTTGTAATGAATCAAGATGGTGTTGACATGAAAATGGATGTTTATACTACCGAAGCTATTGTTGCTGCAAACCAACAGACTGTAGAGTTTGGAGAAGATTTTAAAGGATTTCCATTATTAATGAATATTAATGTAAATCAAGCTGGTATGGATATGTCAATGACTTATGAAGTAACAGAAGTTAAAAAAGAAACTGTTGCAGACGATAAGTTTTCTATGACGCCTCCAGAAGGATATGAGTTAATGGAAGGAATGTAATAATTACATTTTTTAGATATTTAAAAGAGTGACCTTAAAAAGTCACTCTTTTTTTTGCTTTAAAAGTTTATTTAATGACTTAAAGACTATACTAATAAAGTCTTATTTTTTATATTTGGCACATGAAGTCTAAATGGTACTTTGGTATTGTAATCACTGCGCTTACATTTTTTGTTGTTAGTCAACAACAAATCACTGTACCTAACCAACAAATTGTATTTCAATTTTCCGATAATCAAGCAACTGTTTCTCAAACAGAAAAAGCAATACACGCTATAAAAGCGCAACTTGAAAATATTGGTGTAAAAAACACACAAGTTTTTGAGCAAAACGGAATTTTAAAAATCACCTATTACAGCGATATAGCAATAACTGAGGTGAAATCTTTTTTATTAAAAGAAAAACTAATCTACAATAGCGGTAAAGAAAATCTCCCAAATAGTCCTTTAGATAATGGTTATAACGTAGATGTTTTTGAAATTAAAACCAACACACAATCAGGAATTGGTTTTGACGGAAAGTTTATAGTAGAAGCAAAACAAGAGTATACTAGAGCATCACAGGTAGTGCTATCATTTTCTGGGATTACAGAAAATATATTACAATTAACCAGTCCTGTAAAAGTAACTCCAAAAGTAAATACTAATAACTCTATTAGTATAGATAAAGGAAACTTCAACATTCCAGAAGGTAGAGCAGGACCACAAGCTTAATCTTTTCTAGTAAAACCTTTTTCGCTATATAGTGCTTGCTATTTAGGCGTTAAACAATTCATTTTAAACCATTAAAAATAATTGTCAAATCTTCGTGTAAACTATATATTTGCGCGATTAAAAATTTGACTAAATAAACAAAACCATGCAAAATAAAGGATTAGTAAAACTATTTGCAGTATTGTTTGGATTGGTAAGTATTTACCAATTGTCTTTCACATTTAAAAATAATGCGATTGAAAACAATGCAGCACAAGTGGCTGAAAGCAAAATTGATGCTTCAGCAGATGACCGTAAAAACCAAGTAAGTGAGTATGCTACTAAGTATTTAGACTCGTTGGCAACATCAAAAGAAAGTGTATTTTTAGGAAACACTTATGGAGACGTTAAGCAAAACTCAATGAAGTTAGGTCTTGACCTTAGAGGAGGTTTAGAGGCAATACTTCAAATCTCTGTAAGAGACTTATTAATGGGATTATCTAACGAGAGTAAGGATCCTACATTTAGAAAAGCATTAGATGATGCTGACGAAATGCAAAAAGATAGTCAAAATACTTATTTAGATGACTTCTTTACTGCATTTGATGCAATCAAAGGAGACAAAAAATTAGCATCTCCAGATATTTTTGCTAACAGATCTTTAGTTGGCGAGATTGATTTAAACATGTCAGATAGTGATGCTAAAGCTGTATTAGCAACTAAAGTAGACGAGTCTATTGTTTCTGCTTTTGAAGTATTACGTAAACGTATTGACGAGTTTGGTGTAACATCTCCAAACATCCAACGTTTAGGTAGCTCTGGACGTGTATTATTAGAATTACCAGGTGTTAGAGACGTAGCACGTGCTACAGAGTTAATTACAACTACTGCACAATTAGAGTTTTGGGAAGGATTAAAAGCAGAGCAGTTTAATCAATTTTTAGTTCAAGCTAACGATGTATTAAAAGCAAAGCTTGAAACTAAAACTACAGAAGGAGAAACTCCTGCTGCAGATGCAGAAATGACTGATGAAGAGAAAGCTATCGCTGCGCTTACAGGTGAAGAAAACGAAACAGTAAATGAAGTAAACCCATTATTAGATCTAATTGCAGGTCCTGGTTTTGGAGCAACTTTAGCACAGTTTAATATTGAAGATAAAGACAAAGTATTAAGCTATTTAGCTATGCCAGAAGTTGTGGCATTATTACCATCAGAATTAAAATATACTAAGTTTTTATTTGGTAAGCCAGCTGAAGACAGTGAGTTAGTAGACCTATTTGTATTAAATGGAAACAGAGATAATGAGCCACCATTAAATGGAGCAGTAGTTACAGATGCACGTCAATCGTACAACCAAGCAAACAAGGTTGTAGTTAGCATGCAAATGAATAGTAAAGGAGCAAAAATCTGGGAAAAAATGACAGGTGATGCTTTTAAAACTCAAAGTCAAATTGCAGTTGTTTTAGATAACACAGTATATTCTGCACCTACATCATCTTCTGGACCAATTGCAGGAGGTAGCACAGAGATTTCTGGAAGCTTCAAATTAAGTGAGGCTACGGATTTAGCAAACGTTTTACGTGCAGGTAAATTACCAGCTCGTGCAGAGATTATTCAAAGTAGTATAGTTGGACCTTCATTAGGTCAAGAAGCTATTGAAAGTGGTACAATGTCATTTGGTATTGCATTAGCATTAGTTTTAATTTGGATGGCATTTTACTATGGTAAAGCAGGTTTATTTGCAGACATTGCAATGTTATTTAACATCTTATTAATTTTTGGAGTATTATCAGGTATTGGAGCAGTGTTAACACTTCCAGGTATTGCAGGTATCGTTTTAACAATTGGTATGTCTGTGGATGCAAACGTACTTATCTTTGAGCGTATCAGGGAAGAACTATCAAAAGGAAAAGATCAGAAGTCAGCAATTCAAGATGGATTTAGTAATGCATTATCATCTATTTTGGATGCCAACATTACAACAGGTTTAACTGCATTAATCTTATTTGTTTTTGGTACAGGACCAATTAAAGGATTTGCAACTACTTTATTAATAGGTATTGGTACATCTTTATTTACAGCTATTTTTATCACTAGATTATTAGTAGATTGGTATGCTAACAGAGGTGGTAAATTAGACTTCTCAACTGGATTAACTAAAAACTTATTCAGAAACATTAATATCGCGTTCCTTACAAAACGTAAAGTAGCTTACATTATTTCTGCAGTAGCATTAGTAGTAAGTTTAGGATCTTTATTTACAAACGGATTAGATCAAGGTATTGACTTTGTTGGAGGACGTACAACACAAGTTAGATTTGCAGAGCCAGTAAGTGCAGTAGAGATTGAAGGGCTTTTAGCCTCTCAAGAGGTATTTGGAAGTGCTACAGTAAAAACTGTTGGAGACGATAATAACTTAAAAATTTCGACTAAGTATAAGATTAACGAAACAGCTAACGAAATTGACGAAGAAGTTAGAGTTAAAATGTATGATGCATTACAACCTTACTTAAAAGGTGTGTCGTTTGAAGATTTTAAAGACCTATCTAAAGCTAACAAGCAAGTAGGGATTATGGATCAATACAAAGTAAGTCCATCAATTGCAGATGATATTAAGCAAGCGTCTTTCTGGGCAGTCTTAGGATCTTTAGTTGTAGTGTTCTTATATATCTTATTCCGTTTCAAGAGATGGCAATTCTCACTTGGTGCAGTAGCAGCAGTATTCCATGATGTTATCATCGTATTAGGAGTATTCTCTTTAACATACAAGTTTATGCCATTCTCAATGGAAATCGACCAAGCATTTATTGCAGCAATCCTTACAGTAATTGGATACTCATTAAATGATACGGTTGTAGTATTTGATAGAATTCGTGAATTTTTTAACGAGCACACTGACTGGCCATTTAATAAAGTAATTGATACGTCATTAAGCAGTACATTAAGTCGTACATTAAATACGTCTTTAACTACTTTGGTTGTGTTATTAGCAATCTTTATTTTTGGTGGAGACTCAATCAGAGGATTTATGTTTGCATTAATAATTGGTGTAGTAGTAGGTACGTACTCATCTTTATTTATAGCAACGCCAATCATGTTTGACTTTGTTAAAAAAGGAAATGCAGCAGATGCGTTAAAAAAGAAAGAAGTAGTAGTTGACGAAACAGTAGTGAAGTAGTCATAAACTAAACAGTATAAAAAAAGCCTTTCTATTAATTTAGAAAGGCTTTTTTGTTTTGCGTCATTGTCAGTAGCACGAAGGAATCTTTTTAAATCAGGCCATATGATATTTTTTTGGGCGTTACCTACTTTTGCTTTTAGTAGCAAAAGTACGTCAGGCTTTCCGTTACAATCTTTTTGCTCGTGCCTCACAAAAAGGATTTCCACATCTATCCTTAACGCAAACGCAGACCTTACATTAAACCAACACTAAAGTTTAAACTAATGACTAAGCCATAAGTATATTATCAATTAAAGCTTTAAACCACATAGAGTCTTAAGCACTATCATGCGTAATTAGTTTGTATTGTATTAGTCATGCTTTAAATAGATGAGGTTATTAATGTAATAACTTATAACCTAAAATATAAGCACAAAAAAAGCCTAATTGTAAAAGTTACAATTAGGCTTTTTATATCTATAAATAATGGTTTTATTTTTCTAACATATACTCAAAGTAGTCCATTTTATCTCCTACGTCAAGTAAAAGTTTTTGTGCTGTTCCTGCATTAACCTCTAACACAAATTGTGCAGGAGTGTTAGATGGTAAGCTGCTTTGATCCATTGGTTTTGCGTTTTCCTGAAAACTAACAATAGTTTTATTATGATCAAAAAAGATAAGATCCAATGGTATACGCGTGTTTTTCATGTAAAATGATCGCATTTGTACGTCATTAAAAGCAAACAACATACCTTGATCATCTTTCATACTATCACGATACATCAAGCCTGTTTGGATTTCGTAATCTGTTTTAGCAATCTCTATATTAAAAACCTTAATAATAGTATCTGTAGTCCCTTTAAACAAAGTTAACTCTCCTTCCTTTTTAAAGTTTACTTCAACAGGAGCAATAGCTTCCTTTTCTTTTTTACAAGACGTAATGCTTACAAGTAAAACTAAGCTAAAAAGTATAGTCGTATAGTTTTTTAAATTTCTCATTATTTGATACTTGTTTTTGGTTTAAATAAAAACATAAAATATAATCCAATTAATATAAATGGGATACTTAACCATTGTCCTGTGTTAAGTCCAAACCAATTAATAAACTCTTCTCCTTGTGGCTCTTTAACAAACTCGACAAAAAATCTAACACTCCATAGTAGTATTAAAAATAATCCAAATAAAAATCCTGTTTGATCTTTTTTAGTTGTTTTAGTATATACAAACCATAAAATTAAAAATACAAATATGTAGCAAAACGACTCGTATAACTGTGCTGCGTGTCTATAAGGTATAGCGTTTAATAACTCTGACATGTTAGGATTGTCTGTTATAGATGCGTATGCCTTTTTTACGTCTTTAATTCCTGTTTTTTGTACAATCTCATACTTATTATAATACTCTTGCACAAATCTAACACCTAAATCAGAGTCTGTTACTTTTCCAATAATTTCGGAATTTATAAAGTTACCTATTCTAATAAAAACTGCTCCAGACGCTACAGGTATTACAATGCGATCTAAAATCCACATTAAGGATTTGTAGTTGTATTTGCGACGATATAATATCATTCCTATGATTATACCAATAGCTGCACCATGACTAGCTAATCCTTGAAAACCGGTAAACTCGAATCCACCGTTAAATTTAAAAGGTAATAAAACACTTAATGGGTCTTGGGTAATTAGTTCTGGTTGGTAAAAAATGACATGTCCTAAACGCGCACCTAACATGGTTGCTAAAACAGTGTAAATAAATAATGGGTCTAAAAATTCTATATTTATTTTTTCGCGTTTAAAAATACGTTTCATTATGGCATGTCCAATAACAAACGCAGCAATCCACATGACACTGTAAAAATGAATTTTAAAATTTCCGATAATATCGATTCCAGTTAAAGGATTCCAATCGAATTTAAGTAAGTACATAGTTTAATTTTTGTAAGTGTAAATATAGTATTTATGCTTTATTTATTAGAATTACTTGACAAAGGTTTAGCAATAAATTAATGTTTGTGCTAATTCTTGGCGCTAGTGCGTTAAGGATGGAAGTGGCATCCTTTTTTATTTTTCTTAAAAAAGATATAACGGACAGCCTGTTAAAACGCCCAAATTTAAAAAAATGTATTTATGGTACAGGATCGTAACCGCTTCCTCCCCAAGGATGGCAACTTAAAATACGTTTTATGCTTAGTTTTAGTCCTTTTAATAAACCGTGTTTTAATAGGGCTTCTTTGGTGTAATGTGAGCAGGTTGGTTGGTACCTGCAAGTGGCTGGTGTAAATGGAGAAATTAGGGTTTGATAAACCTTGATTAAAAATAGAAATGGAGCTAATATTATTTTTTTCATAATAAAAAAGTCCTCTCTTACCGAAAGGACTTAATTAGTTTTAATTGGTAGAAAAGGTTGTGCCTTCCTTACCATCGTTAAGTTGTATGCCAGCTTCTGCTAGTTCGTCTCTGATTTGATCTGACAGTGCAAAATCTTTATTAATTCTGGCTTCTTGACGTAGTTTTATTAATAATTGTACTGCTCCAGATAGTTTATCTGTTCCGTTTGCAGCATTGGTTTTGTCATTTTTTAATCCTAATATATCGTATACAAAAGCGTTGATTGTGTTTTTAAAATCTTCTAAATCTTTTGTAGTAATAGTTTCTGTGCCTTCTTTTATTTGGTTGATGTATTTTACACCTTCAAATAAATTAGCAATTAGGATAGGTGTATTAAAATCGTCATTCATGGCATCGTAACATTTTTGCGTCCATGCAGCAATGTTTAACGTTGTATTGTCTGATGTTTTTAAATCTTCTAATTGACTTATAGCCTCCATTAATCTGTTGTAGCCTTTCTCGCTAGCTAATAACCCATCATTTGTAAAATCTAAAATACTTCTGTAATGTGCTTGAAGCATAAAAAATCTAGCGACACTTGGTGTAAATGCTTTGGTGATGTTTTTGTTTTCACCTGTAAAAATCTCGGTTGGTAATATAAAGTTACCTGTAGATTTTGCCATTTTTTTACCGTTCATGATTAGCATGTTGGCATGCATCCAGTAGTTAACAGGTGTTTTTCCTTTGGCAGCTTGGTTTTGTGCAATCTCACATTCGTGATGAGGGAATTTTAAATCCATTCCGCCACCATGTATGTCAAAATGCTCTCCCAAGTATTTGGTACTCATAGCTGTACATTCTAGATGCCATCCAGGAAATCCATCGCTCCAAGGAGAAGGCCAACGCATGATATGTGTTGGCTCGGCTTTTTTCCAAAGTGCAAAATCTTGAGGATTTTTCTTGTCTGATTGTCCTTCTAGTTCTCTAGTATTATGGATTAAGTCTTCTAACTTTCGCTTACTTAAAATTCCGTAATTATTAGTTTGGTTATATTTATGGACATCAAAATATACAGAGCCATTTACTTCATATCCAAAACCATTATCTATGATGGTTTTTATTAGTTCTATTTGCTCAATAATATGTCCAGTAGCGGTAGGCTCTATACTTGGGGGAAGAAAATTGAAGGTGTTTAGTATATTATGAAAATCTACCGTGTAACGTTGCACGACTTCCATTGGCTCGATCTCTTCTAGTCTTGCTTTTTTAGCAATTCTGTCCTCTCCAACATCTGCATCATTTTCTAAATGTCCAGCGTCTGTTATGTTTCTAACGTAACGTACTTTATATCCTAGGTGTTTTAGGTATCTAAAAATAACATCAAAAGACATAAATGTTCTGACATTACCTAAATGTACATTACTGTATACAGTAGGACCACAAACGTACATACCAACATAACCATCGTTAATAGCTTTAAAATTCTCTTTTTCGCCAGAAAGCGAATTATATATTTTTATGTGTTGTTGTTTGTAAAGTTCCATTACTGTTTTTCTAAAATTTTGTTTCTAAGTTGATGTAATCTAAAAATTCGCGTCTTGTTGCTTTCTTTTTAAATTGTCCTCCAAATTCTGAGGTTACTGTACTGCTTTCAATATCTCTAATTCCTCTAGAATTTACACATAAGTGCTTAGCATCGATAACACAAGCAACATCATCTGTGCCTAAAGCTTTTTGTAACTCTTTTACTATCTGGATTGTTAAACGCTCTTGTACTTGAGGTCGTTTAGCATAATAATCTACAATACGATTCATTTTAGATAAACCAACAACGGTTCCGTTAGATATGTATGCTACGTGTGCACGACCTACTATTGGTAGTAAGTGATGCTCACAGGTAGAATAAACAGTAATGTTTTTTTCTACAAGCATTTCGCCATATTGGTATTTATTATCAAAAGTTGAAGCTTTTGGCTTTTTGTCAGGATGAAGCCCACCAAAAATTTCGTTAACAAACATCTTAGCTACACGATTAGGTGTTCCTTTTAAACTGTCGTCAGTAAGATCTAAACCTAATGTTTGTAAAATATTTGTTACGTCTTTTTTTATGCTATCAATTTTATCAGTGTCTGATAATTCAAAAGCATCATCTCTTAAAGGCGTATCGTGATTAGTGCTAATGTGGTTTTCTCCGATAGCATCTGTATTATCTATATTGTTATCAATCTTCATTTAAATAAAGTCTGTAAAAGGTGTTTAAAATAGTTTGCAAAGATAAACAATAAATAAATTTGAATAAGGGTAGGTATTTATTAATTATAGCTGTTATACTATTATAAATCATAAAAAACATAATTAGATACCCATATTAACATTTACTTTATTAAAATTTTCTTAATTTTCCCACTTAATTTTATCTTAGAAACAATGACTCTTAGAATCTTCTTACCCCTTTTATTTGGATTTGTGATGTTTACACAAAACGGAATAGCTCAAACTCAGAAAAAACAAAATACGCAATTAGTTAAATTTGGTAAAAATGTAGATGCACCATTAACAGCTCAAGAGTTGTCAATGATGAAGGAAGTGTATCAAGATAAATTAGATGCATACGTATTAAGTAAGCCTCAAAAATTAAAAAATTTAAAACATCTTTTACGTAATAGAATTGTAATTAAAGAAATTACAAATTTAAAGGATGATGATAAGTATACACTTTTATCAGAAGTTGAGTTATTTGATATTTATAATCCAAGCCTTAAAAGAGATGTTGCTTTTAATAAAAGTACTTTTAATCCTTTAAAGTATAATTTAGAGTTTTACAGAATGGGATCCATTATATATAAGATAGACGGAACCAATTTTTTTGTAATTATTAAACCACAAACCTATAAAAAATAATATTTACGTTTTTTTTTAACGTTGTATTTTAAACACATACCAATGAAAAAATTTTTACTAGCACTATTATTTTTAAATTCGTTTATATCCTTCTCTCAGGATATTTTAATGCAAACAACAACTGTCAGTCAATGTGGTGGCGTTTTTTATGATTCAGGAGGACCTTCTGCAAATTATGCAGATGGAGAAAGTTTTATTTTAACGATTTGTCCAGATTCTCCTGGACAACAAGTGCAATTAGATTTTACTGCTTTTAGTACACAATTAAATGCAGATGAGTTAACAATATATGATGGAGATGATAACACTGCAAACGCTTTTGGAACATTTTCTGGAGGTGGAGCAGCAGCAAATCCTGGAATGTTCTCTGCAACTCCGACTAACCCAACAGGATGTTTAACAATAGAGTTTACCTCTGATGGAAGTGCAAATACTTCCGGTTGGGCAGCGACAGTTGCTTGTTACGAGCCTTGTCAAACCATAGTGTCTCAAATAGATAGTGCAACGCCAGCTCCAAATGGAGATGGTTATATTTGGGTATGTCCAGGTGAAGATATTACATTAAACGGAAGTGCAACTTTTTCAAATGATGGAACTGGTGCTACTTATGAATGGGATTTAGGAGATGGTAATTTTATAAGTGGAGAAAATGCAACCTTTTCATATGCAACACCTGGAGTTTACATTGTCAATTTAAATGTAACTGATACAAACACAGATCCAGATCCTGCAGGTTGTTCTAACACGAATTTGATCAATCAAGTTGTTCAGGTTGGTACAGAGCCAGATTTTACAGGTACACAAGCTGTAGATAGTGTTATTTGTTTTGGAGACTCAACAACACTAAATGGTGTTGTAACTCCAACCGAGTTTATTAATGATTGTACACCACCTATTAGTGGTACAACTTTTTTGCCAGATGGTGGAGGAGCTGTTTATCAAACTTGTGTTACAGTAGATTGCTATGACTCAGGTCAGACTTTAACAGATATAAATCAAATTGTTTCTATATGTGTAAATATGGAACACTCTTTTGCAGGAGATTTAGATATTAATATTATTAGTCCAACAGGACAAATAGCTGTTTTAAAAGAATATCCAGGAGGAGGTGGTACTTATCTTGGAGGAGCTAATGATGATGGCTCAATAACACCAGGTGTTGGAGCAGATTATTGTTTTTCTGCAAGTGGTACGGTTATTTTGGAAAACGCACCAACAATAACAGCGGGATCTAATCCTCCAGGAGCATCATACACACCTGGTACTTATCTTCCTGAAGGCTCTTTAAATACTTTGTTAGGTAGCCCATTAAATGGAGATTGGTGTATTCAAATTATTGATAATTTAAATGTTGATAATGGTTACATATTTTCTTGGGGAATTGAATTTGATCCAGCTTTACAACCTCCAGAATTATCATTTACTCCAGTCACAGTCTCTGAAGCTTGGGATGCAGATCCATCAATAACAAGCACGACAGGAAATGATATTACTGTTCAACCAACAACAGCTGGAACACATTGTTATACTTATAGAACAACAGATGACTTTGGTTGCGAATATACAGAAGTAGTGTGTATTGATGTTTTACCAGAAATTGATAATGGTTTACCAAACGATTTATTTTTATGTAATCCTGGAGCACCACCATATATTTTTGATCTAACTGAAAATGATTCAGCTATAACAGGTCCATCTGCTATTCCTGGTGACTTAGTAATTACTTATTATGAAACGCTTGCAGATGCAGAGGCTGACACAGCAGCAATTGCAACGCCAACTAACTATACTTCGTCTGCAGTTTTAGGAGTACCTCAAACTGTTTATGTAAGAGTTGAATATTTGAGTTCAGGATGTTATGAAGTAGAATCTTTTACACTAAATATTACAACACAACCAACTATAAATCCGGCTCCAGATATGGAGGTTTGTGATGATGCTTCAAATGATGGTTTTGAGCCTTTTGATTTAGAAAGTCAAAATGCTGCTATATTGGGCACTCAATCACCTGCTAGCTTTGTGGTAACTTATTATTTGTCATTTGCAGATGCAGATGCTGGAGTAGCAAGTACAGCTTTAGTTAGTGATTATACAAATACAGTTAACCCACAGCCTATTTACGTAAGAGTTCAAGTAATTGGAGACGATGCGTGTTATATAGCTTCTCCTTTACCAGTTTTTAACTTGATTGTTAATGCTGTTGATGATTCTTCTTTTGCTATAGATCCAACCTGTGATGGAGGAACAGTTACTGCTGTTGCAACAACAGGAGGGACATTTTCATTTAATCCTGATTTAGCAGATGGAGCAACAATAGATCCAGCAACAGGAGAAGTAACTAACGGTGTTGTAGGTACAAACTATACTATTCAATATACTACTACAGGAATTTGTCCTTCATCTACAGATCAGTCATTAACAATGTTAGCGACTGATGATCCATCGTTTACAATGTTGCCTACTTGTGATGGAGCAGTGGTAGATACAATAGCGACAACAGGAGGTACTTTTGCTTTTAACCCAGTACCAACTGGAACCGAAACCATAGATCCAACGACAGGAACTATTACTAATGGTGTTCCAGGAACAACTTATACCGTGGAATACACTACAGGAGGCGTTTGTTCTGCTAGTTCTACGCAAGATGTTACTGTTTATCCAACAGAAGATGCAACATTCTCTGTCTTTGAAAATTGTGATGGTGGTACTGCTACCATTATTGGAGATGTAGGAGGGACATTTACATTTAATCCGGCTGTTTCAGACGGAGCGTCTATCGATCCTGTAACAGGAGAGGTAACTAATGGAGTTTCAGGTGTAACTTATACTGTAGAATATACTACATCAGGACCGTGTCCAGATAATAGTTTCCAAAATATTACAGTTTTAAATCAAGACGATCCTGCATTTACATTAATTGCTGATTGTAATGGTGGAACTGTTGACTTTGTAGCTACTCCAGGCGGAACATTTTCTTTTGATACTCTTGTAACAGATACAGCAGTTATTGATGCAGCTACAGGAACAGTTACTTTTGCAACTCCAGGCGCAAGCTATACTATATTATATACAACAGCTGGAGCTTGTATCGATTCAAGTACACAAGTATTAAACGTTTTGGCTGCTGATGATTCGTCATTTAGTTATGTGCCAACATGTGATGGTGCTATAGCGACAGTAGATGGTTTGTCAGGAGGTACATTTACATTTAATACACCACCAGCAGCAGGTGATAGCGCTATGTTAGATGCTGCTACAGGTTTAATTTCTGGAGGTAATCCAAATACAACTTATAGCATTGATTACACTACAAATGGACCTTGTCCGACTACAACTAATCAATCTATTACATCTTTTCCTGAACCTACAGCAATCACACCAACACCATTAGAAGTTTGTGATGATGGTACACCAGACGGATTTACAAGTATAGATTTAAGTCTTAAAAACAATGAGATTAGTGGAGGTAACCCAGACTATGCGGTAAGTTATTACCTAACGCAATTAGATGCAGAAACAGAAACTAGTCCATTAGCCATACCATATACAAA
>NZ_JBAKAO010000007.1:0-201555 GCF_038154885.1 Olleya sp. Ti.3.14 | reverse complement strand
AAGTGACACCAGGATTATCACTAACTCCGTTTAGTTGTACTTGTTTGATCTCGATAGCCTTTTTTTGAGCTTCGATACTGCTGTCTAAACGTTGTTTAGATTTAGGATCGTTATACAGATTGTGCCATACTTTGGTTTCTTTATTAAAAATGGTATTTGCTTTATTAGTCACAAAACCACTATATCCATTGACGCCAGAAGTAACTTCTTTAGCATCTTTTTCGTGTATTTGATCTAATAAATAATCGTTAGAAAAATATTTGTAGTTGTGTGATTGTGGTAACAGGCTTAAGTGGTATTCTTTTAAATCAAAACCATAGGTAAGTGTTAGTTCCTTGTTGTCAGGTGTTCCAAATACTAATTGCGATCCATTGTAATAAAACCATTCGCCATATTGCGCTGCTAGTCTGCTAGCATAATCATAAGCACTTTCATTATGTTGTACAGAGTAGTGTAGGGTAGGGTTGTTTTTTGGTTGTACTAGGACTTCTAGTTTAGACTTGTCATAGTCGTTAAAAGTTTTTTCAATAATTTCAGACAAAGAGACGTCGTTATGCGAGGCGTAATGTGGACCATCATCTGCAAGAAAACTTGGGCTTTGAGCTTTAATCACGACACTGTCTCCAGAGCTTGCTACATGACCTTTTATGGTTTTTACTTGCGTGACAACACCTTTAAATTCTAATTCTTTATAACCACCAAAAGCATCTAATGATCGGGTTTGTATGGTCAGTGTTTCGCCTAAAAAGTTTTTACTAGACTCGCCAAGAGATAAGGATAAATCTTCCAACACATCCATACGACAAACCAGCTCTAGCATATGGTGTGCATCTATTTGTTGATGTAACGTTATTCTTTTAAATACTGGTATTTCTAGTCCTCCTATAAAAAGCGTTGTTGTGGTTTGCAGTGCCATAATGTTTAATTGGTTGAGTTAACAAATGTGCCATTTTCGTAATTTAATGTTATGATTTTTCCAGATTGTTCAGTAAAACCTGTGTCTTCACCATCTTTAAGGTTTGGAACCATCTCTGGATATGAGATTTGTTTGGTTTTTGTATCAAAAATAGGTTTTGTTTTGTCTGCTCTTGATTTTGTAAAGACCAGTTTATCTTTACCATCAAAACATGTATTACAATCTAAAATTTTTCCATCAGAAAAATTTAAAAGCCTATAAACATAAAAATCTTGTCCACTACCATGAGTGCCATATCCTTTAACTAAATATGCGTTAGGTTCAATATCTTCAATTTCAAAATGAATTATATCAGTAAATAAAGGGTTTTGAGCATTGTCATTTTCTAGTCTTAGAAATCCAGAAAAAGAATTGTTATTTTCATTATATTGATAAGCAGAATTATAAATGTGCCAAGTACCACCATTTAATTCGTCCCAAGAAAATATTCTTAATTTTTTATCTTTAGAAGTCGTTAAATGTATTGTTTTTACTAATGAATCAAATGGAATAGTTGCACTTTCATGATTACTTAAAGTAGTTAGTAAGGTTTTTTTAAACCTATTTAAAATGGTGTCTCTAGCTTCATTTGCTGTAGCAGCATAATCATGTCTATTATCAGAAAATTTAGTATAAATTTCTGATAGTAATATATCTTTCTTCTTAAAATCGGTTTGTGAACTAATTTTAGTGTTACAACTTAAAAGCACTGTAAAAGCAATAAAGACTACTATATTTTTCATTTTGAAAAGATATTTTTAGCTTTAACATATCGCCAAGTAGTAACTCTTTCTAGTGCTTTTAAATATATATATAATTTATTTATGCTTTTTTGTGACATAAGTTTCTAATTATTAATAATAATATTTGCAATATTATTTATACAGATGTTTTTGTATATTTTTTTAATAATTTTATTATTGTCTGCTATGAGTAAGATATTATTGTTAATCTTGTTTTCTTTAGTAAAGATTCCATAAATGCCGGCTATTTTTAAATCAGAAATAACAATTATATCTACATTATTATTTTTCAATTCTTGCCAAATAATATCATCAATTTCTTGATTATAGCCTTCTTTTATATTATCATTTTCTGATTTAAAAAAAACAGCTATTTTTTCTTTTTTTAAGTCTAAAAAAGATAATTTATTATTACCTAAAGGATAAAAACCTGGTAATTTGTCACCTATTTTCAGTTTTTCAGTTTTTTCTATAGATGTTAACATGTCACAATTATTGTCTTTTTTACAAGAAAATAAATTGAATATGATAACGATAAGTACTATTGTTTTTTTCATTATCTCTTAACTGTTATTTGGCCTACTGAATCAGAATGGCCTAGTCTTGCTTTAATTAAATAAGAATAGATAGTATCCCATTTTTCAATATCTTTGACTGTTACACAACCCGCTGAATAATTACCGCAATGTAAATAAACATCTCCTACGCCACTAAAGTAACCTAAAGAGAACCATGTTTTTGCATAAGTTGCTTTGTCTGTATAAGAAGCTCCACCACTATGAGGATGGTCAGGTATTTTTATATCATGAACACCTAAAGGAGTGGGTGTAGTTGGGTAAGTAATTGCTTTAAATTTACCCAAACCAACAACTTCAAGAAGCTCTTGGCTTCTATAAAAAACTATTTTTACTGAAGCAGTTCTTGGTGGAGAACCTTTTTTTATATAAGAACCTCCAGTGTTTTTAATAGATGCTTTTTGACCACTAAAAACGCCTTCTTTTATTATAAAATAATCTCTAGTATCACTTTTTGTTAATTCTATTTCGAGATATTCAGGTAAAGCTTTTATGTCTCCATTTGAAAACTTTGCATTAACCCAACCATCATCAGATTCTTTTATGTAGGCAATTTGTGTCATTTAATATGATTTGAAAAATATGGGAATTATATTGCTATTGAATACAAATAAGAGGCTATAAAATTTATTGTTTTATAGTTTTCTCAATAATAATAAAATTTAAAACTTAGTAATATTGAATTATCTATATGTCAACTCAAATACCTTTTTTTTGTTTTTTATTGGATTTCACCTTTGTTTTTCCATGGTTCATGGTTTTATACTTTATCAGGCCAGTTATTTTTAAAGGTCGTATCTTTTATAGAGATTTCTTTAGCTGATATTACAATATGCGTTTTAAGTGGTTCATCACTTACAGCATCAAAATCTTCTACATAGTTAAGACAATAAGCATCTTTAAACTTGATTGTTTTTAGGCTAGAAAGGTTGTCTCGTTTATAAAATATAATTTCTCCACTTTTTGTCATGTTGGAAGAAATCATCCATTCTAAAAAGTCTGTTTTGTTTGTTGATTCTATAAGGATAGTAATTTGTCCTCCTCTAGGTCGTTGTGATGGTCTTCCTGTAAAATCTGCACCTTGTTCAAAAGCAAAGGAGCATTTTAAAACATTCATGGTTTGATCATCAATTGTTAATTTTGATAAAAATGACATTGGGCTATATTTTTAATGGATTAAACAACAAAGGAAGTGTTGAGAACACTTCCTTTGTAATATTATATGTAAAAAAAATCAGGTATTAATTATACCCAATCATTTACGTGTTCTCCATTACCAATTGCAATTCCTTTAGCAGATATTACAAAAGATTCTGCCATAGGATTTTTACCTGTAGCATCAAAATTTTCATGATATTTAACCATGTAACCTTCTTGGAACTTTAACTCCTTAGCAGTTGCTTCTGTATCTCTTTTTAAGAATACGATAGAACCATCTCTACGCTCGAAGTTGTTAAACATCCAGTCTGATAGACTTGTGTCTGCAGTTGACTCTACTACTAATCTGATTTTCCCACCTCTTGTAATAGAAGAAGGTCTTCCAGTAGCATCTGTTTCTTGATGTAGTTCATAAGAACAGCTTAATACGTTGTACTCTTTTCCTCCTACTTTTAATTTTGCTTTAAAAGACATAATTTGTAAATTTTAATTAATAATAAATATTTAAAAGACCATTATTGGCTTACCCCTAAATTACTTATTACTTAAAAGGCTGACAAATTTAATTCGATTTTTTAGACGAAATACAAATAATAGAGGTTTAAGTGTGTTATTAGATATAAATACTATTCATTATCAACACGTTGACAAATGATAACATTATCTTCTTTGATGTTGTTTCCAGAGATTGTTTTATTAAAGTTAATGTGCTTTAATCCACTCCACCAATTAGGTTTGAAGTAAAATATCCATCCTTGCGGTTCGTTTTCTATTTCGTTTAAAAAGTTGATTTTACTTTCGGGATGTCTTTCGTTATAGTCATTGATAAAAAAGTAAAATAATTTTCCAAATTCCATAGCTTCTGGTGCTTTTACCCTAAAATTAGTTATATCACTACGATGTTCTTGTTTTTTAAATTCAAAACTAATCACTAATGGATCTTTAAGCTCTTTAGCTGTGGGATCTTTTATGTTTTCGTGTAATGGATACAGCCATTTTTGATAAATTGGAACTGGTATTAATATTGCAAAGTGGTAAAGTTTGTATATTAAAAATGGTATTATAAAGGTTAGGGAAGAGGCTAGGTATAAAAACTTAAAAGGTTCTCTAAATTTATTTACAACGTTAAAAAAAGCAATTAAACCTATGCAAAGTATAGCTATACTAAATAAAAATGGTGGAAAAAATGAGGATTTATCTTCTATTAGGTCTTCAAAATAGGTGTTTATAATATATAAGTGTAAACCGCCTAATGCTACAAATAGTAATTGTATACCTATATAGCTACTTAGTGGTGTGTCATTTAATACTTTGCTAGAACTTACTAATCCTACTAATGCAAACGTTATTAATGTAAAGATTGCATATAAAATGGCTTTCTTTTTATTTTTTGTAAATACTGCTCGTAATTTGGTCACTAATATCATGATTAGTGATCCTACTATAAAAAAGATTAAGCTTAGTTTAAAAGCATCTCCATTAACTATACTACTAAATGATCCCATTTTTAATTTCTAAATACTGGTTGAATATCCCATTATAGAGGTTTGTTTTTTACTTAAAACAAATCCTTTATCGTTGTTTGTGATAATTTTTGTTACCACGTCTAGCTCTAAAGGTATGAAATAACTATAAAAGGAGTTTAAAAATTGATTAACTCCATCATTATTTACAAATACATCTGTATCACTGTCCTTCAAAGGTCCTATTGTAACTTCCAAAAAGGGTTGTAAAACGTCAGATTTTTTAGATTGTGTAACTAAATTAACTCCAAGTTTATTTGTTTCTGATTGTGTTTCTAGAGACTGACTTTTATACGCTATTTTAAATGTTACCTTTTGTTTTATTATTTTTTCTAAACTTCGTTTTGTTAGTTCTAAATCTCCAGATATAACAGCACTATAAGGTAGTAATTTAATAAGTTTTAATTGGTATTCTTTGGGTATGTCTTGATTAATATTCCAGAATTTTATTAAAAACTCATCCTCTAAATTATAAAATTCATCTAAAATGCGTCTTTCGTTTTCTTCAATGTTTAATCTTTGATTAAAAAATTCGTTTTCAATAGGACTAAAAAAAAGTCTTGCATTTTTTTCTTCTTCTTTATATTGTTGACGCTTAAAAGAAAAAGATTTATTACGATCACTTAATTTTTCTATATGAAAAAAAGATTCTGGTAAGCTATCATAAATTCCGTTTCTAGATAAATCTAAAATAAAATGTTCTGCATCTTCGGATTTATTAACTTTTAATATGTCTCTTCTGTATGGTCTAGAAAAAGAACTTTTGTTTTCAATTAAAAAATCAACTTTATCTTTTTTGTTTTTATTAATTTCAGTAACAATAATCTCAGCTTTTAGATTATGGTACGTTGTGATTAACTCTTCAAAGATAGATTTAAGTTCTGTTTCCAATATAATTAGTAGTAAGTAAGATTAGTTATTAATTCTTCTGCCACTTTCGTAATATCTTATTTTCCAGTATTTATCTGTTAAGTCACTAATTTTAACTCCGCTTTTACCTTCCGTTCTGCTACTGCTAGTTGCGTGTACAAATTTATTATTATGTAAATATACACCTACATGAGAGATTGTTGGAGCTATATCATCTGAGTCAGTACCAAGACCGACAAAGAAAATTAAATCGCCTTCTTTTAAATATTCTTTACCTGTAAATTTATCGGTATTTTTAGACTCGTATTGTTTTTCTGCTGTTCTTTCAATATATCTATCAAATGCTTTTACATTTAATAATTGCGTAAAAGAGGAGCAGTCGATACCATCTTTAGTTTCACCACCTAATAAATATGGCGTTCCTTCCCATTCATCTATAAATTGATATAAAGCTTTGTTAGTTAGTTGCTCCACAGGAACATCAAGAATTTTAGCATATTTTATTTGCGCTTCAGATATGGTTACAACGTCCTCTTCAGCAGGTTTTGCTGCAGGTAATAATTTTGTTGTATCGTAATAAACAACTTCGACAGAGTTTTTTTTCTGTAATTTTCTTTCTTTTTTTGCTAAAAGCTTTTCTTTAGCTTTTCTTTCTCGCTCTAGCTCTTTGGCTATTTTGTAGTCTATTTTAGCTTGTCTATTTCTTTTTTTAGCTTCTTCTTTGGTTATTTCAAGCTCAACTTTATCTATTAAAATTTGCTTGTTTTCTTCGGATTTTATCAAAAAATATATTGTTTCAAATCCTTCTTTAGTAACGGTAACTACATGATCACCAATTGGGATGGAACGCGTAAATTTAAAGTTTCCGTCCGAGTTTGTTTTTACAATTAAATCAGTGTTTTCAATAGTTACTGTTGCATTATCAACAGGTACATGGCTGTCTTTTTCTACAACTAGACTTTCAAAATTAAAATTTTGAGACGTTGCCAAAGAAATAAAACCTAAAAATGCTATTAAACAGGAGAATTGTAATCTATTCATAAAATTTATTTTTTTTTGATAACACTAAAATATAAAAAATATTAGTTTTAAAAATTATAATATCGAGCAATTTTAATTAATAATTGATAAAGTGCAACAAATGACCCTTAATCGGTTTTAGTTTGCATAATTTATTTATGTATTTTTGGGATTAAATACTTTTAAAATGAATAGCAATTACTTTTCACTACCCTTTGACACTAAAAGATTGATGGTAAATAAAGCACATGATAAATGTAGTATTAAGGAGTCTATTTCTCATAGCATTCATTTACTAACTACATCTTATTTTGGGGAGTGTACGTTTGATGACACTTTTGGTTGCTCTATTTGGAATGTTGATTTTGACAATTTATCAAGTGTTAATAAAATTAAAAGTGTCATATCAGACTCTTTATTGGAGTCGCTTAAAAATCATGAAAAGCGTTTAACCAATGTTTATATTGATGTAAGTATAAAACAAGAAGAAATTACGCAAAAAGAGAGTAGTATTGTTAAAAAGAAGGTGTCATTAAAGATTATAGGAAAAGTTAAAAAGACAAATGAAGATTTTATGTACAAGGAATATTTTTACATTGGACCTTTATCTTACTAAAACACATTTTTATACAAAAGAATGAAAGAAAATAGTAAAGAAGAAATAAAAAATAGAATGTTAAAGCGTGCAGCTACACTTTGGGGTGTGCCTGCAAACGAAATTGACATGTCTTTTGATCCAATAGTATCACTTTTAATAACAGCATGCGCAGCTGAAATTGAAAAATTATCTAGTGATATAGATCAATCTCAAACACGAATTACCGAAAAGATAATTCAGTTAATGACTCCAGAATATATTTTTGGAGCTAGACCATCTCACGCTATTTTACACACTAAACCAACAGAGCCAATTTTAAAAATTAACCCTAATTATTTATTTAATTTTAAAAAGAAAGTGTCTTACAAAAATGTGTCAGAAAACTTTAAAGACATTTATTTTTCTCCAGTCCAAGATTTTAATCTTATTAATGCAGATGTAAAATATATTGCAACAGGAGGTAAAATTTCTGAAATAACTTTAAACAAACAATTATTACCTATTTTTAATGCAGGTAATCATGCTGCTTTGCCAGAATCTACTATTTATCTAGGTGTAACTTCACCAGAAAAAGAGTTGTCCTTAGAGGATGTTTCATTTTATTTTGAACAACAAGACACTAAGCTAGATAAGGTGTTTTATCATCATTTAAAAAATACAGAATGGTATGTTAATGATTTTAAAATTAAAACAAATCAAGGATTATTTAATAGCGAAAAAACTAACGAATTAAAGCTTAACAGTATCTTTAATAAAACCTCTGATAAAACACACAATATAGAGGAGTTGGTAAGAAATAATTATAGCAAACATTACATAACGGTTAAAGAATCCTTAAATGGCATGACTGCAATGGAGTCTTCTTTTACAGAGCTGGATACATTAATAAAAACTAATAAAATTAAACTTGAAGAGGACGTACGATGGATTAAAATTGTATTTCCAAGAGTTGTTAGTAATAAAATGCTAGAAACTTTATACTGTACTTGTAATGCAGTACCAGCTATTAACCGAAAAATAAATAGCTTTACGTATCAAATGAAGGAGTTTATTGATATAATCCCAATAAAAACGGAAGACTTATTTTTAGATTTAAAATCAATAACTAATACCAACAATGTTAAGTATAAAGCTAATAGTAAAGACGATTCCAATACTGACAAAGGAACATTTTCTGTAAGAACAGATAATATTGGTAAATTAGACAATAAAAAAGCAAAAGAATACATTGCACATTTGATAGAGTTATTAAAAGATGAAAGTGCATCATTTTCATTTTATAATAATGACTTTTTATTTAAAAACTTAAAGACACTAAATCAATTAATTTCATTATTAGAAAATAAAGTATCAGAGCTGTCACACCAAATAACAGAAACAACTTACATTACTTTAAAACCGTTTAAAAAGAAGGAAACTTTATTGGTAGATTATTGGACAACCAATGGTAAAGATGGTAATAATGTAAAATCAGGAAGCGATTTAAGTGTTTATAACGGTATAGGGATAAGACAAAAAAGTAGTATGCTGCTTACTACAAGTCATGGTGGGAAAAATGATTTAAGCATGAATGAGCGTTTAAATGCTTACAGGCGGTCGTTATTATCCAGAGATCGTATAGTATCTAAAGAAGACGTTAAAGCGTTATGTTATGAAATGTACAATGATAAAATAAAAGCAGTAAACGTAACCAAAGGTTATACCACAGATATAGCCTTAAATAAAGGATTATTACAATGTATAAACATAGAAATAACTCCAAATACAAACGTGCATACAGAAGCTAATGAATGGGATGTTATTAATAATAATTTATTATTATATTTAGAAAAGCACTCAGTTAGTATTTTTCCTTACAAAATAAAAATGTTAGAATAAAGTCAATTTAGTCAAGCACAAATAAAACAAATAGTTTAAGTCAATAAATTATAATTTTTTAAAGTAGACATGAGTAGTCAACCAACAATATCAAAACATTTAGACAAGACCGTAATCCGTCTGTTTATCGTAGTATTTTTAATTTCGGCATCTGTTTTTGCTTTTAGATATACAAAATACAAGCCTTGCGAAGAGGTGGATTTTAGAGTGCTATCTAAAGAGTTAAGACAAGGCGAATTAATAAAATTTGCAGATTATACTGATAACGCAAATAGTTGGGAATGGAAATTTGGAGACGACTCAGAAGTATCCACAAGTAAAGAACCACTTCATATTTATAATAAACCAGGAGAATATACAGTTAGCTTATTGGTTAATAATATTTGCGAAAAATTGGAAGTAATAACAATTAATGAAAAATTATTTGTTATTGATTCCACTAAACTTCCTAAATTTAAACTACCTAGTACAATTGATTTTGGAGAAACAATAACGGTTAAAGACGAGACAGAAAATGCCTCGACTTGGGAATGGTACTTTGGCGAAACTGGAAATGCAAATTCTACTAGTAGACGTGCAGAATATAAGTACAAAGAGCCTGGATTGTATACTGTGTCATTGGTAGTAAATGGAGATATGAAACATATTTCTAAAAAGAAAATTAACGTTTTACCTACAGAAGACGAAACCAGCAAGATTGAAGGAATAGTCACCAACACCAAAACGCCTAGAGTAACAAAGCGTAAGCCTTTAGATGAAATAAATAAAAATAAAGAAGAAGATAACGCATCTAAAACAAAACCTAAAGCGGTACCTTTTATAAGTGATGGCGATTTTAGAAATAAAATAATGCTTATATCTGAAGAAAAACTAAACGCTAATGCTTTTTCAGAATATTTATGTGGTGAAATAAATAAATCCATAGTAGTTAACGGAAAAACAACTACATTTTTAGTGTTTTGTGAATCTATTAAAGGGAAAAATTTAAAAATTAGAGATTTAACAGTTTATAGAGATAAAGGGTCTAACTGCATAAAGACAGTAACTATTAACCATAGAAAATTTGGTATCTTTTAAAAATAATATATGAGTTCTATGTCAGAAAATAATTATAGAGTCAATTGGATTGATGGAATGAAAATTAATAAAAATCATTTTATTGAGTCTGAAAATGCACTTATTTCAACAATAAATAATGCAGTTAAATTAAATATTACACCTAATAATTATGGTTTATTACCAAACTATAATGATGCCGATAATGCCATAGATGTAATAATATCTTTAGATGGTCAAGATACTATAGAGGTTGTTGTAAACAAGTGTGTTGCTGTAACTTTAGGTGGTTATCAAATTAATATTACTAATCAAACAAAAGCCTTGCTTGAACAATCTGGTTATGTATTAAAACACCAATATACTTTAAGCGAAAATGACACAGAGTGGTTTGTGGTAATAAAGGTTAATCCTTTTAAAACAATTCCTGTAGGTAATGCCGATCCAGAAGAGGAGCCACCACGTCATCCAAATACTTTACCAGAGTATACAATAGATGTTTTGCCTAAATCCGAAACCTCAAAAAAAGAGTTAGGGCTTTATCATTTAACCATTGGTAAAATTGTTTTGGTAGATGACAAACCAGTGTTATCGGAAGATTTTATCCCACCATGTAGCTCAGTACAAAGTCATGGCGATTTAAAATTTACATATTCAGAATTAGGTGCATTTTTAAATCAAATGGAATCCTATTCTATGCATATTATTCAAAAAATATATCAAAAAAAACAAACTAATGATTTAGCACATATGGTATTGCATTTGTCGCAAAGAACATTACAATACCTAAATGATAATATTTCAAACTTTAGATTAGAAGATAAAAATAATCCACCAATTAATATGATTACTAAGCAAGTAAGCTTAGCTAGAACAATCAAAAGTAGTTTAGATGTATATGTTGGAACAGGTAAAGAAGATCTTTTAAACTACCTTACGGACTGGTGTGATTTAAACCAAGGCGCATTTGAAAACGTACTTATAGATATGATAGACTTAGAGTATGTGCATACAGATGTTAATGCAGCTTTATATAAAGTGTCTTCATTTACAAGATTGATGCTATCATTATTTAAAAAATTAAACGAGTTAGACTACATAGGTAAAAAATCAGACTCCAATATTTTTGTAAAAGAAGAGGTGGTTGATAATCCAGAGGTTAAGAGTAGAAGAAGCTTTTTATTAGATTAAAATATAATGTATGAGTTTTTTAGCAAAATTATTTATAAATGACGAAGTAAGAAACATTCTTAATGCAAAACAGGTGTTTTCTAGACTTGCAGATGTCAATGGTAAACCAACAACCAAACCGTTAGGTAAGCAACTAGAATTTAGTTTGGAATCCACCAAAGACGATAGTTTTTTATATCATAACATGTTTTCTCCTACTAGCAGTATAAAAGGAGAAATAGTGTTTTATAAACGAGACGGATTAAGTACGTTATTTAAAATAGAATTTGCTAATGCATATGTATTAAGACTTTCAGAACATTTTGATGCTTCAGGAGCAAGTCCAATGCACATGAATATTTCAATTGGTTGGGGAATCATTAAAATGAGAGGTCTTTTACATGAAGAAACCTGGAACCCAAACAATCCATTTGTAAATATTGATGAAACAAAACGAGAAGAAAAAGAGAAAAAAGTAACAAGTTACACCATAACTAATACAGATGGTCAGGAACTTGAAAGCTATAAAATAGGCGATATAATTGTTTTAAATATCGAAACTTCTAATAGGATAGGAGACGCTATGACTATTAGTTTAGATGATAAATCTCACGATTTTAAGTATAATGGACAAGTATTACATAACGATACCATCAAGGATTACATAATTACTAGTGATTCAGAAAAAATACAACTAGAAGTTATTCAACAATCAACGCAAAATTAATATGGGACAAAATACTTTTAAAATAGCGTTTGAAGACGGAGTAACTAAATCAGCTTCAATAAATATTATAAGCCCTAAAGACGTAATTATGTTTGTGGCTGGAACAACAGACCCAATAAATACGACAGCTGCAAACCATCAATCCAATAGGGATTACTGGAGAAGTACAAAAGCCGATTTAAAAAACCTCAGAGCAAGTGTCAAAGAGTTTAAACCTCAATTTAATGACTTACATATCGAGGACGAATTTTTTAGCTGGTCTGGTGATAATAATAATACAGATAGAACTACAGGTGCTAATAGGCTTTTAGATTTAATATATAGACTATATCCTAATTGGAAAAATGAAGATATATATTTTCATTTTATCGGACACTCTCATGGTGGAAATGTTATAAACGAATACACTAACGTGATAGCTAACGATGGTAGTTTTCCGGAAAAATGGAAAGTAAAATCTATAACCTATCTTTCTACTCCTTTTTTTAAAGAACAACATCAGCTAAATGCAAAAAACTTGCATCCAGATTGTAAAATAATTAATGTTCATAACAAATATGATATTACACAACGTTTTGTTGCAGATTTTTCTTTAAAAAATCTTGAAATTTTACTTGCAGATTTTAATAAAGAAGATTTCAAAGCTGGATTGGAAAGAATTGAAGAAACTAACTTTACTGCGTTTGATCATTTGTCAGATCTTGTAATTAATAATCACACAGAAGGTCCTTTTCTTTGGCAACAAGCCACAATTTTATTAGATGGTATTGAGCAAGTTTTAACTGTTTTAATAAATAAAGTCAATTGTCTACAAACAACAACAATTTTTGCTCCTCAAAAAGTAGAATTACTAGGTCATTTAAGGCAACTTCTTAATTGGGCAAGTACACAAGGTGGTGTGTTTGAAAGAAATCAAAATAATAGAGATGGAGGTTATGGTCGTTCAGAATTTTTTGATGACATCGATTTAATTGGTATTTTAGGAATTATTAATGTTTTATTTGAAATAGATAAAAATGAGGATAGTAGTTATTTATTAGGATTATTAAATAGTATATCTCAGACGGACGAATCTGGTATCGTGGATAGGATAGATGATACATCATGGTCTCCTAAAAAGCAGGTCAATAATAAATTTGAAATTGTAGACATTCCAATATATACACAAGACCCATATCATTCTAAAAATAAACAATCAGATTACGATGCATTTATCAATGGTATTGAAGATGCAGTTAAAAACAATAAAAACGATATTAGAGAAGTTGCAATGCGTCTTTTAAGTCAACTGATGACACCAAATTATTTAGGGAAATTAGATACCGTTATAGATACCTTAAATACTTTGGCTATTATTAATTTTGGAGCTTTAGATACAGCATTAAAACTAGCTATGAGTAATTTTAAAAGCTATCGTAGTTTAATTAATAAATACAATAAAAACTTAGTAACTGACAAAGATCTTGCTAATAGTAAACTAGAGGTTAAACCAGGCTCTTTAGTTTATTTAGCTATTAATGCACATAGCTTAAGCCACACAAAACTATTTCCAGAAGTAGAACAGGCATTAAGGGATAGTTTTGGTTCAGGTATAAATCCAGGTTTTAAAAACTAATTACAATGTTTAAAAATAAATATGTAAACCTATTATTTTGGTTGTTAATCAGTATTACTATTTCTATTTTATTTAGATATTTTCAAACCCTAGATTCAAAATCTGTAAAATTTGCAAAACAACTAGTCATTTTTCTAGTAGGATTAAGGGTTGGCGTCATTAGTTTTATTCCTTTTATTCTGGTAAACAATTACTTGAAAAAAGCTAATAACGTGTCAATAAATGTTTTACGGTTGTCTATTTTAATTGCTATTGTTATAATAGTTTCATTAATACATGATCATTTGTTTTAAATAATAACTTTTAATTAAAGTTTGATATAATGAAACAGTTAGCAGTTATAATACCATTTATAGTTTTTAATATAACACTTGCACAGTCGACTAGACAAATAACTAAAGATTTTGATGGAGACAAAAAAATGGACACTGTATACATAGACAGTGACTTAGATAAGCTAATATGCGTGTTGTCTTCAAACAATTATAAAAAAATAGAAAGCTTAAAAATTAGAAGTCTAAATTTTGGAAACACTTTGGTGGAAACTAAAAACGGATTCCAGTTTTGGAATGATTATGGTCGCTCTGGTTGGATAAATGAGTTTGAATATAACACCAATGTAAAAAAAATGCAACTCATTAAAATCTATCGGACAGATTATGATTTAGATAGACATACGTATGGAGATCTAGTTAAAAACGGTAGTGGAAGATCAAGTGTAGACTTGAAATCTAATACGTATATAGGTGATTTTTATGATGTCTATAACGGTAAATTAAGAAAGCTACCAACCATAACAAAACAAATGATATTTACAGATACCTTTTTATATTGTTTTAGTGATGATATAAATTTTGAATTTGAAAAAAAGTGCCTTCTATTTTATGAGGAAGCAAAAAAAAATTAGAACTATAGTAATTTAGTATATCGTTATTGTCTATTGTTAGTTACAAGATTTAGGCACTAAGTTGAAAAATAAATTACAGATAGAATATTTCGTAAGAATTTTTGCAGGTAGGCTAGAAACCAGCAATTAATTATACTTATTGTTGTACAACGTTTTTTATTTTTTTTGATACTGATGAAAATTTCCTCTTGGTAAATATATCAGTGTCATGTTTTTATCAGATATATAATCAATTCCATACTTCAACGTATCAGATTTATGCGATAAGACTAAACCTCCACCAATTATTGAATTGTCCTCATCAAAAACACTTTCAGTAATCAGATAATCATAAATGTCATCTGAATCAGTTTTTGCATTTATGTATTTAAAAATCCACTTGTTGTCTTTAATCTCAACACTTGATAAGGAGTCAATAGTACTTATCCAAATTCCGTTACTAATCGAATATTCCTTTTGTTTTATATCGACTTTAACTTTCGATTCAGTAGAATCAATTGCAATTTGAGCCTGTTCATTTTTAGTCACATTTTTGCAACTTATAAAAACTATAAATAATGTCGTTAAAATTCGGGTTTTCATTGTTTGGTCAAAATGTTGTACAATTACTAATTATTATTAAAAATAAAATCCGTTTAAATCTAATGTTAGATTTAAACGGATTTTATTTTTTTAACCTGTAAGCTTTAGTTTAGGATAAACATAACACCAAACTGTGCAGTTTGAAAAAAGTTGTTAAGTACGTTTATATTTGCATTTAGCGTGTTTATAGGTTTAGCATCATCAGCATCTATTTTTTCTGATGTGTAGGACACAACATCAGCTAATGAGAACGAGATGATTATCTTATCATTAACAAAGTAATTTAAACCTAAATTTAAATTGGCGTCTATAACATTAGTTTTCACTTCGTTATCTATATCACCATTTACATCTACAAATCGCTTTTTCATCCCGTAATTACCGCCTAATTCTCCATATGTAAAAAAACGTTTTCCTAATTGTAAAAAGTAGTAACGTGCAAATATTCCTGGAGAATAATAGGTAGTTTCAACCTTTCTAACAACATCAGTATTAGTGTCTGGATCTGGATCAGGAAGTGTTGTTGTGTTAGTCTCTAATTGATAAGATCCCTGAATACCTAAAGCTAACTCATCAAGTATAAAATAACCTACTTTAGGATTTAGTCCTAACGTTGTAATCTTATTTTGGGTTGTTTGATTATCTATAGTAGAGTATTGGATGTTACCCTCAATAAAAAGCTCTTTGTGCATAAAGCCAAAAACTTCATCTTGTGCATTAACGTATAAAAAAGAAAATAATAAAATCGGAAGTAGTGTAAGTCTTTTCATATATAAAATTTGAATTGTAAATATAAAGAAAATCCATTGTTTAAAACAAGAGCAAATACGTATTTAAGTATTAATTTTAAGTAAATATTAAAAATTACTCTACACGTTTTAAAGCTTGCTCATCTTCAATTTTGATTTGTTTTCCTTTTGTACTAATTAATCCTTCTTTTTTAAATTGAGATAAAATCCTAATAGCACTTTCAGTCGCTGTGCCAACAATACTAGCATAATCATCTCTAGATAGCGTTAAGGCTAAATAACCATCTGCATCATTATCAAATTTGTTTTTAACGTACACTAAAGTTTCTGCTAAACGTTGCTTTACAGTTTTTTGGGCCATATCCACAAGACTATCATCCGCATCTCTTAAATCCTGAGCCATTCGTTTTAAAAGATCCATCGAAAAATTTATATTTTTCTGTAAATCCTCTAAAATCTCTTGTTTAGGAATAAAACAAATTTGCATATCATTTAAGGCAACAGCAGTTAAGTTAGAACTTTCATTGCTAACCAAGGAGCGTTGTCCCATCATACCGCCTTTTACAGATAATTTGACGACTTGATCTTTACCGTTTTCGCTTAATTTAGTCAGTTTACAAACGCCTTCTCTGATGCAATAAATACCATTTAAAGCTTCGCCTTCTCTAAAAATTATTTCACCTTTCTTTACTACTCGTCCAGTTTTGCAAGCAGATACTCGCACCAATTCATCTCTAGTTAGTGTGTTTAAACTATTAAATTGCCTGACAATACATTGTTCACATTTACTCATACCTAATTTTGTTGCAGTATACCAAAAGTATACAATACCTGATATGACAAATATCATATAATAATTGATGTCAAAGTGTAACCTTTGTTACAGGTAAAAGAGCAAATTATGGAATCAAAAGTATGTTATCATTGTGGCGATAATTGTACAGATACAACAATACTAATAGAGGATAAACCTTTTTGTTGTCAAGGTTGTAAAACAGTTTATGAAATACTGTCCGAAAGCGACTTAACGTGTTACTACGACTTACAATCGTCTCCAGGAGCAATACCAAAGGAGATAGAAGGGAAGTACGATTTTTTATCGCAAGATAAAATTATAGAAAAGCTTGTAGCGTTTGACGACGGTAAAACTCAAATAGTTACACTTTATATTCCGCATATTCATTGCAGTTCGTGTATATGGATTTTAGAAAATCTTAATAAACTTAATCCAGCAATTTCTTTATCACAAGTCAATTTTGGTAAAAAAACAGTACGCGTTTCATATAATACCACAGCTTTTTCACTAAAACAATTGGTCCTTCTGTTAAGCTCTGTTGGATATGAGCCATACATTAGTTTGGACGATTATAAAACAGGACAAGAAAACGTCAATCGTAGTTTAATTTATAAATTAGGTGTTGCAGGTTTTGCTTTTGGAAATGTGATGTTTTTATCATTTCCTGAATATTTTGAGGTAAACGAGTTTTGGTTGGAGCAGTACAAGCATGTCTTTAGATGGATTATGTTTGCTTTTTCATTACCAGTTGTGTTTTATGCAGCTCAAGATTATTTTATTTCGGCTTTTAAAGCTATAAAAACTAGAATATTAAATATAGATATTCCAATAGCTTTAGGCGTTGTTGTTTTGTTTTTAAGAAGTACTGCCGAAATTGTTTTTGACATAGGTTCTGGTTTTTTTGATAGTTTAACTGGATTAGTTTTCTTTTTATTATTAGGAAAGTTTTTTCAGCAAAAAACCTATTCGTTTTTGTCTTTTGAGCGCGATTACAAATCGTATTTTCCAATAGCAGTTACTAAAATTTTTAATAATGAAGAAGTGCCAGTTCAGGTATATGACATAAAAAAAGGAGATCGATTATTAATTAGAAATCACGAGTTAATTCCTGTCGATGGTATATTAATTAACGGAAACGCAAGAATAGATTACAGCTTTGTAACAGGTGAGTCTGAAACGGTTAAGAAAATTTCTGGCGACAAGTTATTTGCTGGTGGTAAACAAACCTCTGGTGTCATAGAAATGGAGGCCATAAAATCTGTAGAACAAAGTTACCTGACACAATTATGGAGTAACGATGTTTTTAGTAAAAATAAAGAGGATGGTTTTACAACCCTAACCAATGCGATTAGTAAACGTTTTACAATTGCTGTTTTAAGTATTGCCTTTATAGCTACAGCATATTGGATGTTTGCGGATAGCAGTAAAGCTTTAAATGTCTTTACAGCAGTATTAATTATAGCTTGTCCATGTGCAATAGCTTTAGCAGCTCCTTTTACTTTTGGTAATTTGTTACGTATTTTTGGAAAAAAGAAATTTTACCTTAAAAACGCTTCGGTTTTAGAACAGTTAGCACATATCGATACTGTTATTTTTGATAAAACAGGAACCATTACATCTAATAAAAAAAGTGATGCTAAATATGAAGGTGTGCCATTAAGTTTAGATGAGGAAGTATTATTGAAAAATACCTTAAGAGGCTCAAACCATCCTTTAAGTAGAGGGTTGTATGATATTTTAAAAGATAATGACATTGTAACCTTAGATTATTTTGAAGAACATTTAGGAAAAGGTATTGAGGCGTCTCATGCGACCCAAAATATAAAAATTGGTTCGGCTAAATTTGTAGGTTTTAATAATGATAGTACAGTTTTAAATACTGCAGTACATATTAGTACAAATAAAGGTTACAAAGGAAAATATACATTTTACAATAGTTACCGTAAAGGCTTGTCTAAGTTGTTTAACAAACTTAAAAAGCACTTTGACTTAGTGATCTTGTCAGGAGATAATGAAGGTGAATTAGAAAACCTTAAAAAACTATTGCCTGCTAAAACAAAAATGCTATTTAATCAGAAGCCAGATGATAAGTTAGAGTATATTAAATATCATCAATCAGAAGGTGCAAAAGTATTGATGGTTGGAGACGGTTTAAACGATGCTGGTGCTTTGGCACAAAGTAATGTTGGAATAGCAATTTCAGAAAACGTTAATGTGTTTTCTCCTGCTTGTGATGCTATATTAGATGCTACAAAGTTTAACCAATTGTATCAATATATAAAGGCTTCTAAAAGTGCTATAAAGATTATAAAATGGAGTTTTTTATTATCATTATTCTACAATGTTATTGGTTTGTATTTTGCAGTAACAGGACAGCTAGCTCCTGTAATTGCAGCTATTTTAATGCCTTTAAGCTCGATTAGTATAGTCATATTTACAACACTTGCAACCAATTGGATTGGACGTAAAATAAAGTAAAGTTTATTTCAATTTTTTGCTTAGTGTTATTACGTGTTGCAAGTTTTCCGCGAAAGCGAAAAAAAAATCTTAATAAAATCTTAAAAAAAATTTTGAATTTAAGTTCAAAACTTGGTTAAACATGATAAATGTCATCTTTTAAACAAGCCTACTAAATTACTTTTGTAGCATAACTTCTAATAGGTATGAGTGTTATATATATTTTACTAACAGTAAGCATAATTATCGCGATTGTGTTTTTTACAGCGTTTATAATGGCTGTTAAAAATGGACAATTTGATGATGGTTACACACCATCTGTAAGAATGCTTTTTGAAGACGAATTGGTTAAAACGCCAATCAAAACAATAAAAAAAACTAAAATCAAAAATAAGACTAATCACAATTAATTATGGAAATGCAGCAATTTTATTACGATAACAAGATTGTTAAAAAGTTTCTTTACGCTACTATACTCTGGGGAGTTGTTGGTATGCTTGTAGGACTCCTTTTAGCGTTTATGTTTTTATTCCCAAATATGACAGATGGGATTTCATGGCTTAGCTTTGGTCGTTTAAGACCATTACACACCAATGCGGTGATTTTCGCGTTTGTGGGTAACGCTATATTTGCAGGAGTGTATTACTCGACACAACGTTTACTTAAAGCTAGAATGTTTAGCGACTTGTTAAGTAATATTAATTTTTGGGGATGGCAATTAATAATTGTTGGAGCTGCCATTACGTTACCTTTAGGTTATTCGACATCTAAAGAGTATGCCGAGTTAGAATGGCCTTTTGATATTGCTATTGCCTTAATTTGGGTTGCTTTTGGTGCAAACCTTATTGGTACAATGTTAAAGCGTCGTCAACGTCACTTATATGTTGCTATCTGGTTTTACATCGCGACGTTTGTTACTGTTGCAGTATTACATATTTTTAATAGTTTAGAGTTACCTGTTAGTTTAACTGGTATGAAAAGTTACTCGGTTTACGCAGGTGTACAAGATGCCTTAGTACAATGGTGGTATGGACATAATGCGGTTGCCTTTTTCTTAACAACACCGTTTTTAGGATTAATGTATTACTTTGTACCTAAAGCTGCTAATAGACCTGTGTATTCATACAGACTATCTATTGTACACTTTTGGTCGTTAATCTTTATTTATATTTGGGCTGGACCACACCATTTATTATACACAGCTTTACCAGAATGGGCTCAAAATTTAGGAGTTGCATTTTCTGTAATGTTATTAATGCCTTCTTGGGGAGGAATGATAAATGGATTATTAACGCTTCGTGGTGCTTGGGATAAAGTACGTGTTGATCCAGTACTTAAATTTATGGTTGTTGCAATTACTGGTTATGGTATGGCAACATTTGAAGGTCCAATGTTATCCCTTAAAAACGTAAATGCAATTGCACACTTTACAGATTGGATTATTGCACACGTGCACGTTGGTGCATTAGCGTGGAATGGGTTTTTAACATTTGGTATGATTTACTATTTAGTACCAAAATTATTTAAAACAAAATTATACTCATTAGCATTAGCAAATCTACATTTTTGGATAGGTACTTTAGGTATTATTATGTATGCCTTACCAATGTATGTAGCAGGTTTTACACAAGCTAGTATGTGGAAGCAGTTTAATCCTGATGGAAATTTAAAATATGGTAACTTTTTAGAAACTGTATCAGAGATTATACCAATGTATTGGATGCGTGCAATAGGTGGTACGCTATACTTAACAGGAATGTTAATCTTAGTCTTTAACGTTGTTGCAACTATTAGAAAAGGTAGTGTTGTTGAGGATGAATTAGCAGAAGCTGCTGCGTTACAACGTGTATCTAAAAAACGTGTATCTGGAGAAGGATGGCACACATGGTTAGAGCGTAAGCCAATAAGATTAACTATTGGAGCAACTATCGCTATTTTAATTGGAGGTATTGTGCAAATTGTACCAACAATTATGGTTAAATCTAATATACCAACTATTAGTAGTGTTAAACCATACTCTCCATTAGAGTTAGAAGGTCGTGATATATATATACGTGAAGGTTGTGTTGGATGTCACTCACAAATGGTTAGACCATTTAGAAGTGAAGTAGAGCGATACGGAGAATATAGTAAAGCAGGAGAGTTTGTATACGACCATCCATTTTTATGGGGAAGTAAGCGTACAGGTCCAGATTTACATCGAGTAGGTGGTAAGTATAACGACAACTGGCACTTTAACCATATGTATGATCCACAAAGTACCTCTTCAGGTTCTATTATGCCAGCTTACAAATGGCTAATTGATAACACTTTAGATAAATCTCAAATTGAGGCTAAGATGGAAGTTATGGTAAAACTAGGTGTACCATATACAGAAGAAGATATTGCAAATGCACAAGCGCAAATGTTAGAACAAGGAACGCAAATTGAAAAAAATCTTTATAGTGATCCTGATTTTGCAAAAGCTTATGAAGATAGCAAGAAAAACGGAGGAGCAGATTTTGTTGAAATGCGTAATCGTGAAATTGTAGCTGTTATAGCTTACTTACAACGTTTAGGTACAGATATAAAAGTAGACACAGTAGAAGAAACAACAGTACAAAAATAGAACGTCATGTTAAAATTTGTAAAAAATCATTTAGACAGTATTGCAGGTGTAGAGATATATCCAATATTTTCATTACTTATATTCTTTGGTTTTTTTGTAGTCCTTTTTTGGTGGGTAATTACCGCTAAAAAAGACTACATCACCACTGTAAGTAATTTACCATTAGACTTAGATAACCAAAACGAAACCGAATTATGAGACATTTAATTCCATCATACGTCAGAGTACCAGCTGTATTCTTTATTATTTTTGGATTAGTAGAGTTTTTTGTAGACTCAGGAGACAAACCAGCTTTTTTAGAGTATCCAATAATCATGTTATTTTTATTACTTGTATTAGTGATACTGATTGCAATAGAAGGGATTGTAGGCTCTATTGAAAACGTACTATTTCAAAGTTTAGATGAAGCAGGTAAACAACGCTATTTAGCTAGTCAAACTAAAGTCCCTCAATTTACTAAGTTAAAGGCTGTTTATGCTAAACTTAAAGGTGATGAAAAACCAATCGAGGAAGAGCACGAAATTATTTTAGACCATAACTACGATGGTATTAAAGAGCTAGATAATAACTTACCACCATGGTGGTTATACTCATGGTACGCATCTATGGTATTTGCTGTAATTTACTTGTTTAATTTTCATGTTACAGGATCATCAGACACACAATATGAAGAGTTAGATAATGAGTATGCACAAGCAAAAATTGAAATTGAAGCATACAAAAAAACTGCTAAAAACTTAGTGGATGTTAATTCAGTAGTACTATTAACAGATGCTTTAGACTTACAAAACGGTAAAAAAATATTTACAGAAAACTGTATCGCTTGTCACATGGCAGATGGTGGAGGAGGAATTGGACCAAACCTAACAGATAAGCATTGGATTTTGGGTGGAAGCATAAAAAATGTATTCCAGACAATCTCTGAAGGTGGACGTTCTGGTAAAGGTATGGTATCTTGGAAAAAGGATTTAAAACCAGTAGAAATGGCACAAGTAGCAAGTTATGTGTTGTCTTTACAAGGTACAACTCCTGCTAATCCTAAAGAGGCAGAAGGTGATCTTTGGCAACCAGAAGGTGCAGAAGATTTGCAAATACCATCAGAAATAAAAGATACAGACGTTTTAGAAGTAGAGAAATCTGTTTCAATGAACAATTAATACAAATACAATGGAAGCTCCAGATAACGAGAGTTTTAGAGACTCAATAGCAACTATAAACGAAGACGGTAAACGTGCTTGGGTATTTCCAAAAAAGCCAAGCGGAAAGTTTTACGATTATAGGAAAATAGTAAGTTATGTTCTTTTAGCCTTTTTATTTGCAGCTCCATTTGTTAAAATTAATGGTAACCAGTTTTTACTATTTAATGTATTAGAAAGACGTTTTAATATTTTTGGTTTTCCGTTTTGGCCTCAAGATTTTCACCTATTTGTAATCTCAATGATTATTGGTGTTATCTTCATTACTGTATTTACAGTTGCATTTGGTCGTATATTTTGTGGATGGATTTGTCCACAAACCATTTTTTTAGAAATGGTTTTTAGACGTATCGAATACTGGATTGATGGTGATAGAGGTGCTCAAATGAAATTAAAGAGAACCAAATGGACACCAGAAAAAATCAGAAAACGGGTTTTAAAACATTCCATTTTTGTTATCATTTCCTTTTTAATAGCTAATGTCTTTTTAGCTTATTTAATAGGTAGTGATAAGCTATTAAATTACATAACAGAAGGACCATTTAAGCATTTAAGTACTTTATTTCCGTTGCTAATTTTTACAGGATTATTTTACTTTGTATTTTCTTGGTTTAGAGAGCAAGTTTGTATAATCGCTTGTCCTTATGGACGTTTACAAGGTGTATTATTAGACAATCAATCTATAATTGTTGCCTATGACCATAAACGTGGAGAAGGTGAGAATGGACGTAAAAAGTTTAGAAAAAACGAAGATAGAGAAGCACTTGGTCATGGAGATTGTATCGATTGTATGCAATGTGTACATGTATGTCCAACAGGAATTGATATTAGAAACGGTACACAATTAGAGTGTGTAAACTGTACCGCTTGTATAGACGAGTGTGATGATATAATGGAAAAAGTAGGCTTGCCTAAAGGACTTATACGTTATGCAAGTGAAAATAATATTGAAAAGAAAGAACCTTTTAAATTTACATTAAGACTTAAAGCCTATGTTGTTGTCTTATTTATACTAACAGGTGTTTTAATTTCAATGTTACAGTTACGAAACGATGTAGAAGCACGTGTTTTAAGGTTACCAGGTCAATTATTTGAGCATAAAGCTGATAATATAATAAGTAATGTTTTCACCTATAAACTTGTAAATAAAACAACTCAGGCTATTGATAATGTAAACTTTAAACTTAAAAAGTATAAAGGAACCATTAAGTTAGTATCTACAGATAATAGCTTTTTAGTACCAGCACAAGGCTTAGCCGAAGGAACTTTATTTATAGAGCTTGATCAAGGTGCTTTAAAAGAGGATAAAACTAAGCTAACCATTGAGGTGTATAGTGATACAAAATTAATCGAAACTACAACAGTTAACTTCTTAGGACCTAGAAGCTACAATTAAACAGATTAGAAAATGAAATTAAATTGGGGAACAGGAGTAGTTATAGCATTTATACTATTTATAAGCTTTATAATGTATTTTGTTATAGCCATGAATACAGATAAAAATCTGGATCATGATTTGGTTAATGATAATTACTACAAACAAGAATTAGAGTATCAAAACGATATTAATAAAGAAAAAAAATCTAAAGAGCTTGACTCTAAAATAACCTGGAAAAAAACACCAGAAGGTATGCTAATTAGTTTTCCTTCAGAGTTAGACTTCAGTAATATTAAAGGTAAAGTGTTCCTATATAGACCATCTAACAAACAACTAGACTTCGAAACCACAATTTTGTTGTCTAGTCACAATTTGCTCATACCTGACAAACGTATGTTAGATGGTCGTTGGAACATTAAAATAGATTGGAATTACAAAGGTACCAATTACATGTTTAAAGAAGACGTCTTATACTAAATGTTAATTACAGCAATCATATTTGGATTATTAGGAAGCTTTCACTGTGTTGGTATGTGTGGTCCTATTGCCTTTATGTTACCTGTTGACAGAAGTAATTCTTTTAAAAAAATAACACAAATTGGCGCTTATCATTTTGGTCGTATTTTAGCTTATAGTATTATAGGTTTAATTTTTGGGGTCATTGGTAAAAGCTTGTATATATTTGGATTACAACAAAAACTATCTATCGTTATTGGGGTTTTAATGATTATAGTAATCCTTTTTCCTTATAAAAAATTAGGTCAAAATTTTATAGTAAAGCCTATTTACAAAGCTGTTGGTTTTGTAAAAAAACAAATGGGTCAAGCCTTAAAAAAGAAAACCACAGACACCTTTTTAACCATTGGCTTTTTAAATGGATTTTTACCATGTGGCTTAGTCTATATGGCAGTTTTTGGAGCCATAGCAACAGGTAATGCTTGGCAAGGTGGTTTATACATGGCTTTTTTTGGTTTAGGCACCATCCCATTAATGACCACAGCAATTTACTTAGGTAAATTTTTAAACGCTCAGGTAAAACAACGCATACAAAAAGCAATTCCAGTGTTTGTAGTAGTTATTGGCGCCTTATTTATTTTACGTGGACTAGGACTTGGTATTCCGTACATTTCTCCAAGTCCAGTGGTAGAGATGGTTAACAGTGCAATTGATTGTCATTAATAAACCGTTTTATTTTAACGCTTTCGCGGAAACAAAGCCAAGCCAACATAATACTATATTTACAAAAAGGTCTAACTAATATTTTGTAAATTACAATACGCTAATTCAACCAAAATCAGATTATAATGCAAAATATATTATTACTTACAGATTTTTCTGAAAGCTCTAAAAATGCTATAAATTACACCTTGCAATTGTTGCAATCTAAAACCATTCAGTTTCATTTGGTATATGTACATAAAGCATCAGCATTTACATCTGCAGATTTAATGACAACTGGTAATGCTAACTTATATGCTTCAATAGTAAAATCGCCTAAAGAAGATTTAGAGGATTTAGCAGCAGCACTTCATTTAAAATATAAAAATGACAGACATACATTTTTAACTCACATTGATTACGATGTGTTTACAGATGCAGTCAATCAAATAATCACACAAAACGCTATAGATTTAGTCGTAATGGGAACAAATGGTGTGACTGGAGCAGATGAGGTTGTTTTTGGAAGTCACACTTTACATGTTATACGTAATGTATCTTGTCCAACATTAGTTGTGCCTAAACACTTTAAGTTTACTAAACCAGAAACGGTATTAATTCCGTTGGACGAAAAAGATGTATTAAACGAAAAAAGAGTACAACAAATCGTGAACCTAGTGGACAAGAGTACAAGTAAATATCATGTTTTACGAATAACCGAAACTGCAACTTCAGACCAAGAAGATTTAAAATTATTAAACAAACTATTACACACAAATAATTTTATTTATCATCAAGTTGTTAGTGTACCTATGCATCATGTAGTGGATACTTATTTGCAAACTAACACCATAGACTTTGAAGTGTTTATAATACAAAAAACTAGCTTTTTAGAACGTTTGTTTGTGGGATCTCCAATAACAAAACATAGTAAAATAGCTAGTGTTCCTTTATTTGTATTACACGACTAATAATAGGGGTGTGTTTAAAAAATATTTATTCTATTTCAGGAATAATACCATCGTTTTCTAAGACTAATGTTAATAGTTTAGAGTAATCATTTACTGTTTGGTCAATGTTTTCTGGATCTACAATGTCTATATATCCTTTCCATATTAGTGTGCGGTCTTTTGTAGGACATAGGCAATACACAGACGTTTCGGCATTGTAAACCTGATATTCTTTATAAGCATCCGGATTAAAAACCTGATCTTGATACATTAAAAAATCGTCATTAAATTTTTTGTGATTTTTATCAAAATTAGAATAGTCTTTCTTGTATTGAATTTTGTTTTTTATTCCAGCTACTTTAGTAAAAATTACAGCATCAAAACCTTCCTCAATCAATTGATTTTCTAACACTTTTAATTCTGCATCAGTTTTTTCTGATTCTAAAAAATCTGCGTCAAACTTATCTAAGCTAACAGAAGCATCAATCCCTCTAGCGATTAATTGTTTTTGTAATTTTTTTTCAAATTGTGATTTAGCAGTTTGATTGTTTGATAATGCCACAATAAAAACTTTTTGTAATGTATAATCGCTAGCGTCTGGACTAATCCAACGCTCTCTTAATTGCGTGCTATCACATGCATATAGTGATATAAGTAATAATATAAGTAGTGCTTTTTTCATATTATTTATTTAATAAGTGTTCGTCTTTGTCTGTTTTCATTAATCTTTTTACCAATTCAAAAACTTCAAATTTAACCGCTTTATAGTCGTAAAAAAAAGAACTCAATGTCTTAGTTAACGTTCTATGGTCTTCTTTATATTGTTCTTCTTTTTCAATTTCATCCTTACCGTCCACCATTAAACTTAGTTCTTTTTCATGTTTTGTTAAGTCATTAATAAGTAGTTGATTACCTCTGGTGGTTCTTAGTAAAGCAGTGGTTACTATTTTTGCTCTATCTAATATTTCTGCCTCAATTATTTTATGCGTATAATCGGTTAGTAATTCTTCTAAAAAGATTTGTTCATCCTTTATAAAGTTAAGTTCTGATAACCATGTTTTAGACATGTTATGCATTCTTTCAGCACTGTACCATTCTACAATTTTGGTTTTCTTTTCTGATTTCATAATTTAATTATTGTTTTAAAAAAAAACAGGAAGTTTAACATTGTCAACTTCCTGTTTATTGATTACAACTTTATGTACCACTTTTTGGTATTACTTTGACTTAGTAAACCGTTTAACAAAAAATTAATTTTTGTTGTTGATTAATAGCGTGTCGTGGTATTAATTATTGCAATCTCTTACTACTCAGTTATTATTTTCTATAATTAAAGGTACTGTTATTGTTAGTCTTAAACTATGATATATATCATATAACCAGTAGCTTACAATTTAATTTTAATCACTTCATTTAACGCTGGACAATAACTGTCCCATCCATAAATATCTTTTAATTTAACATGAAAAGCTTGTTGTGCAGTTGCCTCTCCATGGACTAAATAAATGGCTTTTGGTGTATTTTTAATAGCACTTAGCCAATCCAATAAACCAGATTGATCTGCATGAGCAGACAAACTATCAATATGTTTTACTTTTGCTTTAACAGGGTAATATTTACCATAAAATTTAACCTCATGTGTACCTTCTTTTAGTAAGCGTCCTCTGGTACCTTCTGCTTGGTAACCTACAAGTAAAATGGTGGTATTATCATGATCTATTAATTGTTGCAAATAAGTTAATACGCGTCCTCCTGTTACCATACCACTTCCTGCTATAATTATTTTAGAGCGTGGATCATCTATGGTTTTCCAGGTATCTGCATAAGAGGTAATAACATTAATATGATTACACATAGCCTCATAATCTGATGCTGACAATTTATGCCACTTTGGGAATTTTTTAAAAACCTCTAACACATTGTTTCCCATTGGGCTATCTACAAATATTGGAATGTTTGGAATTTTATTTTTTTGATATAATTTAAATAAAATAAACATTAGCATCTGTAAACGTTCTACCGCAAAACTTGGGATAATTAAATTACCTCTATCGTTTATGGTTTGTTTGATTATGTCAGTTAGTTTTTCTTCAATAGCCTCTTTAGGATGTAGTTTATCTCCATAAGTACTTTCTATAAATAAATAGTCTGCATTATCAGGACGTTTTGGGTCACTAAGTAAATAATCATTTGTTCTACCTATATCTCCAGAAAATACAAAGCGTTTTCCATCAATATCCAATTCTATAAATGTTGAACCTATTATATGACCATTATAATTAAATCTATAGGATATGTGATTATTAATATTAATCCATTTGTCTTGGGTTTGTACCTCAAATTTAGCCACAATTTGTTCTACCTCTTTTTGCGTATAAAAAGGTAATGCTGGCTTATGTTTAGTGTAGTTTTCTGCATTAGCCTTTTTGGCTTCTTCTTCGTTTATTTTTGCGCTATCTTTTAAAATAATTTCGGCTATAGCCAAAGTTGGAGCAGTACCAATTATGGAGCCTTTAAACCCTTGTTTTATTAGTCTAGGTAAATAACCAACATGGTCTAGATGTCCATGAGTTAGTAATATAGTTTGTATGGAAGCCACATCTATTGGCAGTGGTTGCCAATTTAAAAGTCGTAAATCTTTTAAGCCTTGAAACAATCCACAATCTATTAATATTGAAGTATTAAAAGCTTCAATTAAATATTTGGATCCAGTTACTGTTTTTGCTCCTCCTAAAAAGGTAATGTTAACGTGATTATTCATAGCTTTATTTGGTATTACATAGTAACTTAATTTCGTTTAAAATTCTTTTTTTACGTATTTCAGAGACGCCTAAATGATCTAAATAAAAGGCGTCATTTAATAAATCTTTGCAAAGGACAACTTCTCTGTTTAATAAAAACTGTTTTTCTCTTTTAGTTAATAATGTGGATGTTGTAATAGGGTAAAGTTTTAATTGATCGATACGCTCTTTTAACCCATTATTTATAGGGTAGTCCCAGCTTAATAAGTGTAAACCAATACAATTACCATATGTTTTTGCATCCTCTGTAAATCTTGTATTTGTGACTACCCAACCTTGTGTCATAGTTGTGTTTGAGTGATATTTGATATTCCAGTTAAGCTGAATATCCTGAAATCTAGAATAGATATACAACGGTATTTTTACATTGCAATTTAATCCAGCTTCACCATGAAATTTGCACTCGACAAGTACAGTATTATTGGCTTTTGTTGCCAAAATATCGACCTCATGCTTCACACATTTTCCATTAATAATCTCGCCAACTTTAGTTGTATAACCTGAGGCTTCTAAAATGGCTGCTACATAACGTTCAAACGGAAATCCCGTAGGGCCTAACTCATAAATAGCTTTTTTTAATTTGTATTTAGACGCCAAGTGACTTTTGGTCGCCTTAAGCATAGCAAAAGCACGATTGTAAATTTGTTTAGTAGAAATCCCTTGGTATAACTCATCTCTAACATTTGATGTGATTTTTTGGGCTAATGCTTTATCTGCTCCAGATTTTATTAAAGAATTTTTAAGTTTATCTATAGAAAACTTAACGTGTTCTCCGGATGATTTTTTTATGTAAAGGTCCTGTGTTGTCATATTTTATTGGTTATCTGGAATAACTAAAAAAGGAATAGAGGGATTGAAGCCTATTTTTTTTATTACAGGTTCATTTAATAAGCGTTCCATTATACTATGTTTATAATTAACCATAATTAGTAAATCAATATCTAGATCATTGATAAATGTATTAATGATTTCTGCTTTTTTATTATAGTTTGGAACAGAATGATAATGCGTTTTAAAACCTTGGAGTCCCTTTTTTAAAATGGATAAATTGTATTGTTGTAAAGGAACCAAATTATCATTAACCTGAATATTGATAACTCTTAGTGTAGCATTATTATCATATGTAAAGTCGTTTATAGTTTTAATTTCTTGATCTGTATAAAACCTATTTAAATCTGTAGAAAAAACGATTTGTTTTATAGGTTTATAATCATATTGATCTGGTACAATTAACGTTGGACACACTTTTATAGTGTTAATCAATCGTGTTGTATTACTACCAAAAAACAGTTGTTTGTTTCTTGAAGCACCTTTTGTACCCATAATAATTAAGTCTATTGGGTTTTCTGCAATATGTGCTTTTACTGCAACTTGTAAATCAATTAATTTTAGAACAGTCTTAAAACTGTGATTAGCATTTGCATCACTAGATTCTATTTGGTCTTTAACTTCTTCTAGTTGTCTTTTACACTGCTGTATGGTGTTTTTTAAATATACATCTGACAAATTTGATAGGGAAGATGGTGTTAAAGGATTAGCATGTAATAAGTAAAATGTACAAACTTCGTATTTATACAATTTTACAGCGTAAACTATAGCACTCCATGCATTATCAGAAAAATCAGTAGGTAGTAAGATATGTTTCATATCCTTAAGTTTTAGGTTTACTTAAAGATATTTTATATAAATCTTATAGGATATGATATATATTAGTTTTACAAAAAAAGGGTATTAAAATGATAATTCATTTTAATACCCTTACATATAACTAACTAAAAAAAAATTATTTAATACGGAAAGTGACTACAGGCAATGCAGCATGATTTGCAATGTCTTCAGAGATACTTCCTGATAAAAAGTGTGTAAATCCAGTACGACCATGTGTAGCAACAGCTATAGCGTCTGCACCAGAAACATTTGCGTAATTTAAGACTCCTTTTTCTACTGAGTAATCAGATATAAACTGTACTTCTGATAATTTATCTAAATTACCATCTGCTTTTTGTAAAAAGTTAGCAACCGTTTTTTCCATTTCAGAGGTGCTGCTAAAGTTATCTCCTGGAGTATTGATATATACTAAATGTAAGTTTGAACCTAAAGTTTCAAATAACTTAGAAGCATTTAAATACGGAGTGACTGTTCCTTCAGAAAAATCTGAAGCAAATACAACGTTATCAAAACTTAAAGTTGTTGGTTTGTTTTTAACAACAAGTACAGGTATTTCTGCGTGACGTACTACTTTTTCAGTATTTGAGCCCACAAAAATTTCTTTTAAACCACTACTACCATGAGAACCCATAACTATTAAGTCTGCATTATGTTCTTTAGCGACATCGTTTACTTCACTAAAAACTTTAAAGTGTTTAACTACAGGTGTTACTTTTACATCTTTTAAAAAGTCTTGATCTAAAAATTCTGTAAATCTATTTTCGGCTAATTTTAAAAAGAAAATAGTTTCTGATTGGATATCAGCTTCACCTTGGGTTAAGATGGTTTCAGAAATTTCTAACATGTGTAATGCAAATATTTCTGCATTATATTTTTTTGCCAATATAGCTGCTGATTCTAAAGCATATTTTGAATGTTCAGAGAAGTCTACTGGTACTATTATTTTTTTCATATTGATAGTTTTAAAGGTTGTGTTTTATGTTTTAAAGTTATCGATTGTGTTGGTAATTATCGAGCTTTTATAAATTAATTAACAGTCTAAATGGTCATGGAAAATAATTGCGTTTCTGGTTTGTTTCGCTGTAAAAGCAAATCAAAAGCCATACATATATTTCTAACAAACGGTTTTCCTTTTTCTGTAATAAAAATTTGATTTAATTCTATGTTTAATAAACCATCGTCTTGCATTTCTTTAAGCTTTAATAGGACTTCTGGTATGTCTTCAAAATATAAATTATTAGCCATCCAATTGGTTTTAAAGTGGCACATTAAATTTAAAATGTGCTGTCTAATAATTAAATCTTCAGAGGATAACATGTGTCCTCTAAAAACAGGAATACTGTTGTTTTCAATTAAATGATAATATTCTTCAATACCTTTTACGTTTTGTGCAAAAGCATACCAACTGTCACTAATAGATGAGACACCTAACCCTATCATCACTTTAGTTTTTGAGGCTGTATAACCCATAAAATTGCGATGCATAGTTTCGGTTTGACTTGCTTGATACAAACCATCTGTTTTAAGTGCAAAATGATCCATCCCAATATCATGATATCCTGCTTGTGCTAATAGTTTTTTACCTAATTGATATTGATTTTGTTTAATACTTGGTGTTGGTAAATCACTGTCTTTATAGCCTCTTTGTCCATTTCCTTTTATCCAAGGGACATGTGCGTAACTATAAAAAGCAATACGATCTGGCAATAATTGTTTTGTTTTTTTAATGGTGTCTTCGACATGTGCTTCCGTTTGAAAAGGTAAACCAAATATAATGTCATGGCCAATAGAGGTGTAACCTATTGTTCTGGCTAATTCTGTAACTTTTTTTACGTTTTCAAATGGTTGAAATCTGTGTATGGCTTTTTGTACAATAGGGTTGTAGTCTTGCACTCCAAAACTGACACGTCTAAATCCTAAATCAAATAACGTTTGTAAATGTGTTTTTGTGGTATTGTTAGGATGACCTTCAAAACTAAACTCGTAATCATTTGCTAGTTTAGCTTTGTATTTAATACCATTGATTAAAATTTTTAAATTTTCAGAATCAAAAAAAGTAGGTGTTCCACCACCAAGATGCAACTCTTTAATTACAGGTTTATCCCCTAATAAATCACAGTATAATTGCCATTCTTTTAAAACTGCATTTATATAAGGTAACTCTACATCATGACGTTTAGTGATACGTTTATTACAACCGCAAAACGTACAAAGACTCTCGCAAAAAGGTAAGTGTATGTATAAGCTAATACCTTCAGTACTGTTGCTTTCGTCAAAAGCTTTTTTAAGGCTTAGTTTCCATTCTTTTAATGAAAAAGTATCTAAATCCCAATAAGGAACAGTAGGATAACTAGTATATCTAGGTCCAGCAACATTATATTTATTAACTAAAGACAAGCACATATTTTAACTATTTGATAAGTCAAAGTTAATGGGCTTGTGCCTTTTAAAATATGACATATGTCATACAGGTCGTAAAGCTTTAGTTTAGTTTAGAATATTGTATATTTTGTTATACTGTATGTCCTTAAAGTGAGATACAACTAAATCTGCTTGTGTATAATCTTGGTTTTTAGAATGAAAACTATCATAACCAATACAATAGCTTCCAGCAGCTTTTGCTGCTTTAATACCATTGGTAGAGTCTTCAATAACTATACAGTGTTGTTGTAAATGACCAGCTAATTGTGCTGCTTTTTCAAATATTTCGGGATGTGGTTTTGAGGCTTTTAAATCTGCACCACTTATTTTAGCTTTAAAATATTGGTCTAAATCAAAACGTTTAAAAACATTATTAATAGTTAGCATAGATGCCGAAGAAGCTAAAACTAAGGTTAATCCATTATTATAATAATCTTGTATTATATCCAACACACCATCAATAAGTTGTAAACTTGGATCACTATGAAAAAGATTTACAAATATATCACGTTTATATTGCACTAACTCCTCAGGCGCATTGTCTAGTTTAAATAGGTCACACATACGTTTACAAACATTAATTGTAGATTGTCCTGTAGTAGACTCATACAACGCCTCTGACACTTCAATTTTAAAATGATCAAACATTTTAAAGTAGGCTTTTTTATGTAAAGGTTCAGTGTCAACAATAACACCATCCATATCAAATAACACAGCTTTTAACATACGTTTTGTTTTTTGCGAAGATACTTAATATGTGGTTTTTTACCATAGATATATTTTTTAGTCTATTATAATTACAATATTTTGCGACAACACTTTTAAAATATGATTTACACCATTGTTTTTATAATTTTTATTGGGTTTATAATTTACGCTTTTGTGTTAATGAGGCCAAGGACAGTAAAACAAATTCCGCAACATTGGCACGCCATACTATTAGAAAAGGTTTTATTTTATAAAAAGTTATCTAAAGCAAATCAAGACGTGTTTAAAAAACGAATAGCGCTTTTTTTAACCGAAATAAATATTGATGGTGTAAATATTACAATTGATGAAACCGATAAATTACTAATTGCGTCTAGTGCTATTATACCTGTTTTTGGATTTAAAGAATGGAGTTATAACAATCTATCAGGTATTATAGTGTATCCAGACAGTTTTAATGAAGATTTGCAATTTTCTGATATCGATAAAAACAGAAAAATTTTAGGAATGGTAGGTACAGGTAGATATGAAAAACAAATGATTTTATCCAAAAAAGCAATTCGTTTAGCCTTTAATAATAAAACAGATAAGCATAATACACCTGTCCATGAATTTGTCCATTTATTGGATAAAATGGATGGAGAAACGGATGGTGTGCCTGAGTATTTTTTAGGTAAAGAATATATAAAACCTTGGTTAGAGTTAATGCATACCGAAATGGAAAACATAAATAACGATACTTCTGATATTAGAAAGTATGGAGGTACAAGTCAAGCTGAGTTTTTTGCTGTAGCTTCCGAGTATTTTTTTGAACGTCCTAAGTTATTCAAACAAAAGCATCCTGAGCTATATAAGATGTTGTCGTTATGTTTTCAACAACCAAAACAAAGTTAAATTAATTCAAATTAGTTAACTTTACAATTACAAAAAACAAACCATGTTAGAAGAGTTACAACAGCATTACGGATATTTATTTGAAGATGAATTAATTCAAGAAATTAATAATGTTGGTACTTATAAAGATATTCCTGAAGGATTTAAATTAATTGAAATTGGTGACTACATAAAAACAATGCCACTTTTAGTTAGTGGAGCAATCAAGATTTTAAGAGAAGATGAAGATGGCGATGAGTTAATCCTTTATTTTATCGAGCAAGGAGATACGTGTGCAATGACATTATCTTGTTGTTTAGGAAATTCTAAAAGCGAAATCAGAGCTATAGCAGAAACAGATACTAAGTTAATAATGATACCTGTTGCTAAAATGGAAGAGTGGTTAGGTAAATATAAGACTTGGCAAAAATTTGTCTTACAAAGTTATCATAATCGTATGTCAGAGTTGCTAGAAGCTATAGACACTATAGCTTTTTTAAAAATGGACGAGCGTTTATTTAAATACCTAAAAGACAAAGCAATGGTCAATCATAACGAGTTAATCCATGTGACACATCAACAAATTGCTAGAGATTTGCATACGTCGCGTGTGGTAATTTCAAGATTACTAAAAACACTGGAAATTGATGGTAAAATTGAATTGCACAGAAACAACATTAAGGTTTTAGATTTATAAGCGTAACAACTGTTACAAACCATCTCCTATATAAATTTTAAGTTTGTATAAGATTATTAAATTATGGATTTTATACGAGTAATAACATATTTAGCAGCTTTTTTAATTGGAGCAGTATTAGGATTAATTGGAGGAGGTGGATCTATTCTAACCGTTCCATTATTAGTTTATTTTTTGGCTTATAATCCAGTAATTGCTACAGCATATTCCTTATTTGTCGTTGGATCGTCGTCATTAGTAGGTGTTTTTCAAAAGCATCGCGAAGGATTAGTAGATTTTAAAACAGGTTTAGCGTTTTCATTTCCATCATTTATTGCTGTTTATATTTCTAGACGTTTTGTAGTACCAGCAATACCAGAAACTATAGTATCTATTGGTACATTTAGTTTGACCAAGGATATGGCTATCATGATATTTTTTGCAATAATCATGTTTTTGGCAGCTTTTTCAATGATTAAAACTAAACAAAACACAAAATCATCCGCTACCTCACAGCCTTATTACAAGACATTTATTCAAGGTGTGATAATTGGTGTTATTACAGGATTAATTGGTGCAGGAGGAGGATTTTTATATGTTCCAGCACTAGTATTGTGGGCTGGATTAGACATGAAAAAAGCAGTAGGTACATCCCTAATTATAGTCGCAATAAACTCATTAATAGGATTTTCAGGAGATATGCAAACCCTAGATATTGATTGGGCATTTCTATTATCATTTACTGCTTTAACAATAATTGGTATTTTAGTAGGAGGCTATTTTTCTAAATATATTTCTAGTAAAAAACTAAAAAAGAGCTTTGGCTGGTTTGTATTGGTAATGTCCATTTATATTATATTAAAAGAGTTAGTTTTTTAATTATGTAACTTAAGTTGCTATTAAAATTTAAAAACATTAGTAAATTTGAAGAATTAAAAATGAATTTTTGCCTTAAGGCGAATTTCTTTTAATAACATAAAATAGAATTGAAAATGAACCGAGCCATAAAGGCGAACACATTTTACAAAAACATAAAATAGAATTGAAAATGAAGATAGAGCAAATTTATACAGGTTGCTTGGCACACGCAGCCTATTATATAGAAAGTAATGGAGAGGCAGCAATTATCGACCCATTAAGGGAAGTGCAACCATATATTAAAAGAGCACAAAAAGACAACGCAAAAATAAAGTACATTTTTGAAACGCATTTTCATGCAGATTTTGTGTCTGGACATTTGGATTTAAAAGAAAAAACAGGTGCTCAAATCGTATTTGGACCTACTGCTAAACCTTCTTATGACGCATTAATTGCAACAGATGGTCAGGTGTTTGAAGTTGGAGATTATAAGATAAAAGCTATCCATACACCAGGACATACTATGGAAAGTACAACGTATCTTGTAATTGACCAAAATGGTAAAGAACATGGTATAGTTACAGGAGATACGCTTTTTATAGGCGATGTTGGTCGTCCTGATTTAGCACAAAAAATAGCTTCGGATTTAACACAAGAAAAACTGGCAGGTTATTTATTTGATTCACTTCGTAATAAAATAATGCCATTAAGTGATGACTTAATAGTGTATCCTAATCATGGTGCAGGTTCAGCTTGTGGTAAAAACATGAGTAAAGAAACTACAGATACTTTAGGAAATCAGAAAAAAGTTAATTACGCTTTGCGTGCAGACATGACTAAAGACGAATTTATTGCTGAATTATTAGATGGTTTATCAGAACCACCTGCGTACTTTCCTCAAAACGTTATGATGAATATTAAAGGTTATGAAAGCTTTGATAAAGTAATGACTAAATCTCAAAAACCATTAACACCAAAGGCTTTTGAAGCAGCAGCTAACGAGACTGAAGCTATTGTTTTAGACGTACGTAATCAATCAGAATTTGTAAAAGGACACATTCCACGTTCTATATTTATTGGTATTGATGGTGGATTTGCTCCTTGGGTTGGTGCATTAATTGCAGATGTTAGTCAACCAATTTTATTGGTCATTCCAGAAGGAAGAGAAGAAGAGGTAATCACACGTTTATCTCGTGTTGGTTTTGACAATGTAATTGGGTATTTAGAAGGTAGTTTTGAGGCTTGGAAAAACGCAGGAATGGACTACGACACCTTAACATCAATCTCTGCAGAAGAGTTCGCAAAACGATACGAAGACAATAAAGACGTGATTTTTGATGTTAGAAAAGATGGAGAATTTACTGGCGAGCATGTAGATGGAGCTAAACATACTGCGTTAGATAATATTAACAGTCATTTAAGCGAGTTTCCAGAAGATAAACCGTTTTATATTCATTGTGCTGGTGGTTACAGATCTGTAATTGCAGCATCAATATTAAAAAGCAGAGGTATCCACAATTTAATAGATGTCGCAGGTGGTTATGGTGCCATTAAAAAAACTGACATACCAAGAACAGACTTTGTTTGTCCTACAACATTAAAATAGTATTATAATTAATTTTATTAGTAAAAGCGCGTATTGCATTATTGTAATACGCGCTTTTTTGTGTAACATTAGTTACCGTTCAGGTGTATATTTTTTGGTAACTTTATCTATTAATATAATGGTTTGCCTTACGGCGAAATAGTTTTACAAATCCTCAAACTTATATTAAAATTGAACCCAGCATTTTAGCGAATACATTTTACCAAAATTTAAAATAATATAAAAAATGAACACTTCAATAAAAGTACAAAACTTAAAATGTGGTGGTTGTGCAAACACCATCACTACAAAATTAGCAGAACTAGAAAATATCTCTGAGATTACAATAGATGTTGATAATAGTATAGTAGCGTTTAATCACAATAACCAAACGGAAGCTATAGCAGTAAAAGAGCGCCTTAAAACGTTAGGTTATCCATCAGTAGATGATGATAATAACTTGGTGTCTAAAGCTAAATCTTTTGTAAGTTGTGCTACTGGCAAGCTTTCAAAATAAAAAAAAACGATTATGAAAAAATCCTATCTATTGGTTGCATTAACCTTGTTTTTATTAAGCTGCAATAATACCAACAACAAAAAGCTATCTGCTTTTGACACTCAAATGGAAGCGAATAAGCATCCTGGAAAAAAGCTAATGGAAACTAACTGTTACACATGTCATAGTCCATCAGCTAGTCAGTCGGATAGGATTGGACCACCAATGGTTGCTATTAAAAGGCATTATATTGATGAAAACACTACAAAAGCACAATTTGTAGAAAATATGCAAGCATGGATTAAAAATCCAAATGCACAAGATGCAAAAATGTTTGGAGCAGTAAAACGTTTTGGTGTTATGCCAAAGCAAGCATTTCCAGAAGAGACAATTGCTAAAATAGCCGATTATATGTTTGATTATGATATTGATCAACCAGAATGGTTTGAAAAGCATTTTAATGAAGAAAAAGGTAACCATAAAGGACAAGGAAAAGGACAACGAAATGGCATGCACAAACAACAGGCTGAAACAAAGTTTGAAGATTTACCATACGCAGAACGTGGATTAAAATATGCTTTATCAACAAAAGCAGTTTTGGGTAAAAATTTAATGGGAACTATCCAAAAAAAAGGAACCTTGGGTGCTTTAGCGTTTTGTAATGAAAAAGCTTATCCGTTAACAGATAGTATGTCAGTGGTACATAATGCATCTATTAAAAGGGTATCTGATAAACCAAGAAATCAAAATAATTTAGCAAATAAAAAAGAATTGACGTATATTAATTCTTTTAAAAACGAAATTAAAAATAATAAAGAACCACAACCAATAGTTGATTTATTAGACGATAAAGTACAAGTGTATTATCCAATTACAACCAATACCATGTGCTTGCAATGTCATGGTAAACCTAATGAGGATATTGAAAAACCTACGTTAACTAGGCTTGCTAAACTATATCCTGAAGATAAAGCTACAGGTTACAATATAAATCAAGTTAGAGGTATTTGGACTATTGTTTTTGATAAATAAATAAAAATAAAATGAGTAAATTTTCAGAAATAATTAATCAAGATTCACCAGTTTTGGTGGATTTTTATGCAGAGTGGTGTGGACCTTGTAAAACTATGAGTCCTATTTTAAAAGACGTAAAAGATAATTTAAAAGACCGTGTGTCTATTATTAAAATTGATGTAGATAAAAATCAAGAATTAGCATCTAAATATCAAGTTAGAGGTGTGCCAACGTTATTGTTATTCAAAAAAGGAAAACAAGTTTGGAGACAATCTGGCGTGCTACAAAAAAACGAATTGATTGATGTTATTACAGCAACATACTAATGGATTTAAGCGCAGATTTTTGGGATAATAGATACAAATCTAATGATATTGGTTGGGATTTAGGTACTGTTTCTCCGCCATTAAAAGCTTATTTTGATCAGCTAACCAATTTGGATTTAAAAATTTTAATTCCAGGAGGTGGTAATAGTTATGAGGCAGAATATCTTTTTAATAAAGGGTTCAAAAACGTGTATGTTGTTGATTTATCTCAAACAGCATTGGATAATTTAAAACATAGAATACCAGATTTTCCATCATCAAATTTAATTTTAGATAATTTTTTTGACTTAAATATAACTTTCGATTTAATTATTGAACAAACTTTTTTTTGTGCTATTAATCCTAGCTTTAGAGCTGATTATGCTAAAAAAGCTTCAGAAATATTAAATGTAAATGGTAAAGTTTCAGGGCTATTATTTGATGCAGTTTTAAATACAACACATCCTCCATTCGGAGGTAGTAAAACAGAGTATTTAGGCTATTTTATACCTTATTTTGACATTAAGATAATGGATGCTTCGTATAACTCCATAAAGCCAAGAGCTGGTCGAGAATTGTTTTTTATTATTCAGAAAAAATAAAAATTAAAACCTTATTTAAAACTGATAATTGTCATATTAAATATTAAACAGCAACAGTAAATTTGTGCTTTACAATAAACACTAAAATTTTAAAATTATGATTTCTCAAAACATCGCATTATATAGTTGGAGTAACGGAGTAGTAATGATTGCTATTTTTGGAGTAATTTGTTTATTACTTATTGGTTTTTTAGTGAAATCAATGTCTAGTAGTGACAGAAAAGATGACGAAGCAAAAGAAAGATAAGGTCTAGTTATATTTATAAATAAAAAGAAGGAGCACATATTAAATGGGCTCCTTCTTTTTTGTTTACACTTTTTTAGATTTAAAACTTATACTGTAAAAAGGCAGAAAAGTTACGTCCAGGCTCTGTTATTGGTGTTCTTCCAAAATTTTCCTGATTAGTAAACGAAAAATTTAAATGGTTGTTATAGGCTTCATCAAAAGCATTAATTATAGCAACACCAAGTATTATGGATGTAATGGGTTTTATTCCAAATCTAATATCTAAAGTTTGGTATCCTGCAGTTTCGGTTTCTCCAAAACTTCTAGAAATATTCTCTTGTTTAGATACGATGTTATATTGTGCATTTCCCCAGAATTTATCTTTCTTAAAACCTAAAATCAATTGGGTATTAAATGGAGGTGTTAAAGGTAATGACTCTGCTAAATCTTTGTTTTTAGCATAGACATAAGCAAATTCAGTTTTAAAATAATAATCATTTAAAAAATCGATTTCAGCCATAACTTCAAATCCAGTTTTATAAGCTTCGTCTATATTTTGGAAGACTTTAACATTGGTTGGGTCTGAAGTTGGATTAAATTTTCTTGTTAATGTTGGATCTATAACACCAACAATATAGTTTTCAAAAAAGGAATAATAAAAAGAGGTTTCGTATTTAAAGCTATTAAAACCATTTTTTAAGGATTGCTTACCTTTAAATCCAATTTCAAATTGATTGTTAACTTCTGCTTTCAAATTAGGATTTCCTACATATTCATAAGGGTCTTGTCCAACAGTAAAATGGTTAATAAAACGCTCGATCATATTGGCAGATCGCACACCACGACCATATGCAGCCTCTAAAATAAAGTTGTCCGTTACTTTCTTTTTAATAGACAATGTTCCGCTTATATTATGTTCAGTCCGTTTTTTTAAATCATATAAAGCTTCAAAATCAGCTTCTGGATCTTGAATATCTGAGGTGACATTATCATAACGCACACCTGCGGTAATAACCGTTTTTGGATTAATAGAGTATTTAGCTTCTGTAAATACTCCTAAATCTGCAATGTATGAGTCTTGCCACACCTTATCATTAAACGTTATAGGTGTTGTTAGCATGTTTCCATTCATAACTTTAACGGTTCTTGTTCTTCCTCCATCTCTAGCAATATGCATAGCATCTAGTCCAGTAAATACATTTAATTTTTCAAGTGGTTTCCAGTTTAATTCTAATTTACCACCTGCAGTTGTCGCGTTTACTGCAGATGATGCTTTCATCATGATAAACGACGGTCTATTGTTATTGGTCATTAAGTGATCCACATAACTATAGTATACTTTAGCGGTTAAGGACTTAGCTATAACGCCTATATTATCTAATTTATAGTCTAAAGACATAATGCTACTATTATCAAATTCGGTATCCATAGGTAATGCAGCATGCAGCACATCGCGACCAAAAGACTGCCTCCAATGGGCTTGTATACGTTGGTCTTCATTTATATTATACCCTAATTTTATTCCGTAATCGGTACTTCTAAAAGATGAGGGTATTTCTGTACCATTTCCATCTTTATAATTCCCGAAATCTCTGTAGCCAGCATTAGCAACAATATCATATTTTTCTTGAATGTATTGTAATTGCGCTAAATTTACTAAAGCGTTTCCGTTACTTTCGTACCCACCAGATACTTTTCCGTGTAAACCATAATCTTCATAATCTGGTTTTTGCGTTACTAGATTTATTATACCTCCAAAAGTAGCACCATAACGTACGGTATATGGTCCTTTAATAATTTCAATTTTAGAAATTTCTTCAGGAATAATATGTGTCGTTATGGGATCCATTCTATTTGGGCAAGCATGCATTGCTTTGGTTCCGCCATCGTACTGAATGTTTAACTGCTCATATTGTGAAGCTCTAAAAGAAGGATCTATAGCATAGTTACCTCTTTTAATTACTGAAAATCCATTGATATTGTTAAATAAATCAGCAACATTTTTGGGTTGCACAATAGCTTTGTCATAATTATTGGCAACAACTGTTAATACAGGATCTTGGTTTAATTTTCCTGTAACAATAACTTCGTCTAATTTGTTTATTTTTTGATTTGTAGTGTCTTTTTTAGTTTCATTTTGACCAAAAGACATAGCTGAAACAAGTATGCATAAAAGCACACTATTTATTGTTTTCATATATAGTAATATTATATTTAACTTAAATGTTTGGGGTAGATTAACTACCAATACTAAAAGTTAAATTATACCTGTGGAGGATGGAAACAATCGTTGATATTGTTATAACTATATAGGTTTTTGTAAATCGAAGTATTTTGTTTTTTTAGATCGTTTATTGGTTTAAAAATTATCTTTTCTAAAGCTATAGTATATAGAAGTAGTTCTTTAAAATCAACTATATTTTCTGGTATATCTTGATCTTTATCTAGTGATTTTATAACCTTATTCAAATGACATTTACCATTACATTGCAACTCAGGTTTATCTTTATTAACACATAAGGCCTCTATAAAACCAACAGGATCTAGTTTATAATAGGCATAAGTTAAGGATACTCTTGTACTATTAAATAGTATAAGAATGGTTACACTTAAAGCGAATATGTATGTATTCATTTTCATTAGTGTAAAAATAAAATAACAGCGTATTATAAAAGGTGACAATTGTTACATTACTGTAGATTTTAAGTTTATAGCTAAATCTTATTTTAGTATAAGCTTTAGGTATTGTTTAAGTGACATATGTTACACATAACCACAGCCTTGTAAAGTAATTTTACACTATAAATAATTTAAAAATCTATATATTATGAATACTTCAGAAACAACACCACAAGACACATTTGCAATGCCAAGAATTGGCGATAAAGCACCAGAGTTTACAGCAGTAACAACACAAGGAGATATTAATTACCCTTCAGATTATAAAGGTAAATGGTCTATATTATTTAGTCACCCAGCAGATTTTACGCCTGTTTGTACATCAGAATTTATGACATTTGCACATTTAGAAGAAAAATTCGAAAAAGCAAATTGTAGTCTTATCGGTTTGTCAATCGATGGTTTATACAGTCATATTGCATGGTTAAGAACGATTAAAGATAAAATTGAATTTAACGGAATGAAAAACATAGAAGTTAAATTTCCTTTAATCGAAGACATCTCAATGAATGTGGCCAAAAAATATGGTATGATCCAACCAGGTGAAAGCAAAACGCAAGCGGTTAGAGCGGTCTTTTTTGTAGATCCAAACGAAATAGTTAGAGCTATTATTTACTATCCATTAAGTTTAGGACGTAATTTTGATGAGTTATACAGAGCCTTAATAGCTATGCAAACATCAGATAAATTTAATGTAGCTACTCCAGCAGATTGGAATCCTGGTGACGATGTAATTGTATCTCCAGCTGGATCTTGTGGTGTTGCAGAAGAGCGTATGACCTCTACTGAGGATTTAGACTGTAAAGACTGGTTTTTCTGTACTAAAAAATTAGATAAGGATTTAGTATTAGATTCAATCTTAAAAAAGTAAGCTAATACATTTAAAAAGAGCCTTTTATTAAGGCTCTTTTTTGTATTTTAATATCTAAATAAAAAATCATGATTATTAAACAATTTGAAGATAAGCCATTAGCTCACTATTCTTATGCAATAATAAGTGATGGTAAAATGGCACTTGTAGATCCATCAAGAGATGTAAAACTGTATTATGATTTAGCAGAAAAACATAATGCTAAAATTATTGCTGTTTTTGAAACGCATCCACATGCCGATTTTGTGAGTAGTCATTTGCAAATACATAAGGAAACTGGTGCAAAAATTTATGTAAGTAAACTGGTTGGCGCTAATTATCCGCATCAAGCATTTGATGATGGAGATACTCTAAATTTAGGAACGGTAACTTTCTCGGCTATTAACTCGCCAGGTCACTCGCCAGATAGTATTACAATTATAGCTAATGATGCAGATAATAATTATGCGATGTTTTCTGGAGATACCTTATTTATTGGTGATGTTGGAAGACCAGATTTGCGTGAAAAAGCAGGTAATATGAAAGCTAAAAGAGAGGAGTTAGCTAAAAGTATGTATCATACTATGCGTCATAAATTTAATCATTTACCAGACACAACAACTGTTTATCCAGCGCATGGTGCAGGATCGTTATGTGGTAAAAACATGAGTACAGATGCATCAAGCACTTTAGGAAGAGAACGTACTGAAAATTGGGCATTTAAAGATTTAACTGAAGATCAATTTGTAAAGCATATTTTAAAGGATCAACCTTTTATACCTACTTATTTTGGTTTTAATGTAGATATAAATAAAATTGGTGCAGATAATTTTGAATCTACATTTTGTAGGATACCTTTTTCTTTCGGTATAACCAATTTTGTTAACGATGACAATCTGATTATTGATGTTAGAAGTGCATCACAATTTAAAGAGAATCACCTAAAAGGAAGTGTTAATATTATTGCAGAAACGGAAGATGATAAAGTAGAAACTTGGTTAGGTTCTATCGTTGCTCCTAATGAAGCGTTTCATTTAGTAATTAACTCAATTAACGACAGAAAAACAATGCTTAGTCGTATTGCTAAAATAGGTTATGAAAAGCAAATCAAATCGATTATAACATTAGGTTTCAATACCTTTGAAACATTTAAAGTATTAGATATTAAAGATTTTAAAAAACACCCAAATCAATATACTATTATTGATATCCGTAATGCAAGCGAGGTAGCAGAAGGTAAGATTTTTGAAACTGCGATTTCAATTCCTTTACATCAGTTAAGAGCCTCTCAAAGTCAAATTCCTACGGATAAACCTATTGTGGTGCATTGCGCAGGAGGTTATAGAAGTGCAGCAGGAAGTAGTATTATTTCTAGTATAATTAAAACAGTTCCCGTATATGATCTTAGCGATGCTGTTAAAGCATTTACAATTTAAAAATAGATAACGCACATTAATTTTGAAAAGCCTCTTTTTTGAGGCTTTTTTGTAATAAAAGTTACACAGCGTTTAAGCGTTGCGTCGTATTTTTGTATTAAAATAAACAAGCTATGGATACCGAAATTTTAGCCAGAATTCAATTTGCCTTCACCATTGCCTTTCATTATATCTATCCTCCATTAAGTATTGGTATAGGTCTAATTATGGTTATCATGGAAGGATTATATCTTAAAACAGGAAATAAACATTATGAAGTATTAACCCGCTTTTGGTTAAAAATCTTTGCTATAACTTTTGGTATTGGTGTCGCAACTGGTATTATTATGGAGTTTGAGTTTGGCACCAATTGGGCAGTATATTCAAGATATGTTGGTGATATTTTTGGAAGCGCTTTAGCAGCAGAAGGCTTATTTGCATTTGGGTTGGAAAGTGCCTTTTTGGGAGTGTTAATTTTTGGATGGAACCGAGTGTCTCCTAAAGTACATTTTATATCTACAATCGGTGTTTTTCTTGGTTCCATGTTTTCGGCAGTTTGGATTGTTGTGGCTAATAGTTGGCAGCAAACACCTGCTGGTTATCATATTGTAGGAGAGGGATTTAATGCTAGAGCAGAAGTAACAGACTTTTGGGCAATGGTTTTTAATCCATCTAGTGTAGACAGGATTATTCATGTTTGGCAAGGTGCTTTTTTAGCTGGTGCCTTTTTAGTATTAAGTGTGCATGCTTATTATCTACTTAAAGGTCGATATGTTGAAATTTCAAAAAAAGCATTTAAAATTGCATTAGGGTTAGCGACAATTGTATCATTAACTCAGTTACTTTCAGGACATAGTTCGGCAGATGGTGTAGCTGTAAATCAGCCAGCAAAATTAGCAGCAATGGAAGGGCATTATGATAAATCTGCACCTGCTGATTTATACTTGTTTGGTTGGGTTAATGATAAAACACAAGAGGTTACAGGTATTGGTATACCTGGAGGATTATCGTTTTTAGTACATCAAGATTTTAAGGCACCTATCACAGGATTAAACGCTTTTCCAGAAGCGGATAGACCAGGTCAAGTTAATGCAGTATTTCAATTTTATCACATTATGATTTCTATTGGTATGTTTTTAATTGGATTAACATTGTATGCTTCGTTTTTATGGTGGAAAGGAACTTTATTTAAAAAACGATGGTTATTAAAAATCTTTGCATTTTCAGTCTTACTGCCACAAATAGCAAATCAAGTCGGATGGTTTGCTGCAGAGATGGGACGTCAACCATGGATTGTTTATGGACATTTAAGAACAAACGAAGGATTTTCGCAAGAAGTGTCTTCTAATCAAATTTTATTCTCTTTAATTTTATTTTTAGTAGTCTATGCTATATTGTTTTTATTATTCCTTTATTCTGTAAATAAAAAGATAAAGCATGGTCCTTATGATGAAGCTAAAAACCCAGATGAATTTTTAAAATACGTTTAATAAAAAAACTATGGAAACAATATTAGGTATAGATTATCCAACACTTTGGTATTTAGTTGTGGGTTTATTATTTTCTGGTTACGCCATCTTAGAAGGCTTCGATTATGGCGCAGGAGCATGGCATTTATTTTTAAAAAAAGACTTAAGTCGTCGTATTGCTATTAATGCTATTGGTCCATTGTGGGATGCAAATCAAGTGTGGTTAATTATTGGTGGAGGCTCTTTATTTGCAGGTTTTCCTGTAATGTATGCTACGATGTTGTCCGCTATGTATATTCCTTTCATGTTGTTTTTAATGCTATTAGTATTAAGATCTGCTGCAATAAAATTTAGAAGTGCTGAAGAAATGGCTTGGTGGCGAAAAACATGGGATATTATTTACTTTATTTCTAATACGTTAATAGCTTTTTTATTAGGTGTCGTTTTAGGAAATATTTTACAAGGTTTTGAATTAGGAGAAAACCTAACCTATAAAGGTGGTATTTTCTTCTCCTTTTTAAGTCCTTATGCTATTATGGTTGGGTTTACAACATTGTCTATTTTTATGACACAAGGGGCAATTTTTTTATTGCTAAAAACTGAAGGTCGCTTACATGCTAGATTAACTTTTTTACTTAAAAAAGGAATGATTTTCTTTATAATAAGTTTTGCAGTAACATCCTTATATACTTTGACTTTTTTACACGGAGTTACAGATAAATTTAAAGAAAATCCAGTGTTTTTTGTACTACCTATTTTAGCCTTTTTAGCTGTAGCTAATGTGCCTAGATTAGTGTCTAAGAAAAAATACGCTAATGCTTTAGTTTTTTCATCTTTAACAATGGCTTTTTTATTAATGTTGGTTGCTTTTCAGTTATATCCAGTATTATTGCCTTCTACCATAGATCCTAAATACAGTGTAACTATATATAATGCAGCTTCATCTCAAAAATCCTTAGGCATAATGTTAACCATTGTTGCTATTGGAGCACCATTATTAGCAGGTTATTTCTTGTTTTTATATAAAACATTTCATGGTAAAGTCAAGTTGGATGATACTAGTTATTAGTTATGTAACATAAGTAGCTGTGCAGATTTTAGAGATGTAATATCTTTATTAAAAATTAACAGTTTATGTCTAAAATAGTCATTTTAGGAGCTGGAATTTCTGGTCATGTAGCAGCTTCACATTTACGTAGAAAACTATCCAAAGACCATGAAGTAGTCGTAGTGTCTCCTAACAGTAATTACCAATGGATTCCGTCTAATATTTGGGTTGGAATTGGTAGAATGAAATCAAATAAAATCCTATTCCCATTAGCGCCTTTGTATAAAAAGAAAGGTATTGGATACAAACAAGCCAAAGCAATTTCGTTTTTTCCAGAAGGCGATAAAACAGAAGAAAAACCTTATGTTTTAGCAGAGTATGTCGTAGGAGCTAGTAAAGGTCAACAGGAAAAAATAACATACGATTATTTAATTAATGCTACAGGTCCAAAATTAAATTTTGAAGCTACCGAAGGTTTAATTCCTGGACAAAATAAAACCTATTCTGTTTGTACATATACACATGCAGACCATGCTTGGGAAGGTTTAAATGAAGTCATTCAGCAAATGAAAGCTGGTAAAAAAATGAAAATTCTAATAGGTACAGGTCACGCCAAATCAACTTGTCAAGGAGCTGCTTTTGAATATATATTAAATGTAGAACAAGAATTACGTAAGCATAAAGTTAGAGAAATGGCTGAAGTCACTTGGATTTCTAATGAATACCAATTAGGTGATTTTGGTATGGATGGTATGCTATTAAGCTACGGAAGTATGACCATGAAATCTCATGAAATGGTTGAAATGATTTTTGAAGACAGAGACATTAAATGGATTCTTGGCGCAGGAGTCGAAAAAATTGAGGATGGTATTGCCTATTACGAAAACCTAGAAGGAGAACATAAAGCCGAAACTTATGATTTTGCAATGTTAATTCCATCATTTTCTGGTCATGGTTTTAAAGCTTATGATAAAAATGAAACCGACATCACAGAAAAACTCTTTAAAGGCTTTATGATTGTTGACGCCGATTACACGTCAAAACCATACGAAGAATGGTCTGTAAAAGATTGGCCTGAAACATATCAAAATCCGAGTTATAAAAACATTTTTGCTCCAGGTATTGCATTTGCACCTCCACATGCCATTTCTAAACCAAGAACAAGTAAAAATGGGACGGTAATTGCACCAGCTCCACCACGAACAGGAATGCCATCTGGTATTACCGCAAAATTGGTTGCAGATAATATTATAGATTCAATAAAAATAGGAAAAGAATCTTTAACCCATAAGGGAAGTTTAGGTAATATGGGAGCAGCTTGTATTGCTTCTGCTGGATACGGAATGACAAAGGGAAGTGGCGTTAGTATTACAACCTATCCCATTGTTCCAGATTACGAAAAATATCCTAAAACACAAGGTAGACAATTAGGGGAAACCTTCGGAGAAATAGGTTTAGCAGGACATTGGCTTAAATTGGCTTTACATTACGCCTTTATCTATAAAGCTAAAATGCGACCATTTTGGTGGTTGATTCCAGAATAAACAGCGCGCTTAATTTTTAATTGATATGAATTGTTTATCCTGAAAGATCAAAGAGAAATTTAGGATATCATGAAAATTTTACAAGAATTTAATAATTATCAAAATGACAGAAAGAATATCAAAATATCAAAGATTTAAAATGATGAATCCAATCATCCAGTTTTTTAAATTCATCTATTTAAGTATAAAAATAATGGTTGTGGTAGCAGGAGGACATGGTGGTACAAGAAGCTAAATGACTTTTACTGTACAAAATGTATTGCTATTTTAGCGATTTAGATGTTATAATATGCACACCCATAGCAACCATTTTAATCTTAATAGTTTCAAATACTTCTAGATCTAAAGGTTTAGCAGCATCTTCAATAAAATAACATTTAAAACCTTCTTGAATAGCATCGCGAATAGAAAAGTACACGCAAATATCAGATGCTAGACCACAAAAATAGAGTTTTTTGGCCTCCTTTTCTTTTAAATAACCTGTTAACCCTGTTGCTTTTAAATGGTTATTGTCATAAAAGGCGCTATAACTATCAATATTAATATCGGTACCTTTTCTAAAAATAGCTTCGTATTTTGTAGTGTCTAATTCTGGATGTAATTCGGCTCCTTTACTGCCTTGTACACAATGTTCCGGCCATAAGGTTTGCAATTTCCCGCGCCATTCTATGCTATCAAAATTAGATTTATTATCATGGTTTACAGCAAAGCTAGAATGCGTTTTTGGATGCCAATCTTGCGTAGCTACAATCAAATCGAATTTATCTTGTATGCTATTTATTACGGGCACAATGTTATCTCCATCGGGCACTGCAAGAGATCCGCTAGGCATAAAATCGTTTTGTACATCAATGACTAAAAGTGTTTTCATAGTTTGACTATTTTTTAATTGATTAGGTTACGATTTATCTAACCATTTGCAGTATTACTTTAGCTTTTATGTGTGTTAATTAGATCGTTTCGTTCCTTTTTAAGCTGACTACTCAATCCAATTTTATAAGTATGCGGATTTTGAAAACGTTTATATTCATCAGGAAGTTGTGCTAAACGCGATTGCGAATATTTCGAAATTTCGGTAACAGTTCTAGCAGGAACCATACGTTTACCATCTTCCATGACTAATTCTAATAACGGTTCTTTTTTTAGTGTACTAATATCTATTTGCTTGGTAATATCAAAAGGATGTTCCATTTTATCAATCTCACCTTCGGCATAAATAGCCACAGCATCTGCACCATAAAATTGTCCGTCGGCATCAGTCATTCTGTACACTTGCTTTTTAAAAGGCAGCGATACTTTTATGATGTTTTCAGAGAGTTTAATTCTTGGATCACCATTGTATTCAGATAATTTATAAACGCCATCTAACGCCGCATCTGGTCTTCCAGTAACCAGATTAGTTCCTACACCAAAAACATCAATAGGCGCCTGTTGTTCTTTTAAACTTTTTATAACAAATTCATCTAACTGATTAGAGACTACAATTTTTACATAACTTAAATCAGCAGCATCCAAAATGGCTCTCGCTTTTTTAGATAGATACGCTAAATCACCACTGTCCAATCGGATTCCGAATAATTTTTCACCATTCTCTTCCATTTCTTTTGCAACAATAATCGCATTTGGAAGTCCTAATTTTAGGGTATTATAAGTATCAATTAAAAGTACACAGTTTTTAGGTCGTACTTGCGCAAAATCACGAAAAGCGTCTAATTCATTATCATAACTCTGTATAAACGAATGTGCCATTGTTCCTGTTGATGCGATGTTGTAATCTTCTGCAGATTTCACATTACTTGTACTATCAAAACCACCAATAGCAGCAGCTCTAGACGCATAGTAACCACCTGTAGCATGGGCACGACGTAATCCCATATCTAGTAAAATAGCATCTTTGGCGCTATAGCGTATTCTGCTCGCTTTGGTTGCAATTAAAGTTTGAAAGTTTAAAATATTAAGCAGAAGAGTTTCTATTATTTGTGCTTCAATAATATTAGCTTCAACCTGTAAAATTGGACGGTTAGGAAAAACAATATCACCTTCTTTACTAGAGCGTATACTACCTTTAAAGCTAAAGTTTTTTAAATACTCTAAAAACTCGTTCTCAAATCCTTTTTGCTTTAAATAAGAAATATCAGACTCTGAGAATTTAAGCGATTCTAGTATATCTAAAACATCTTCTAACCCTGCAAATATGGCATACCCATTATCAAAAGGATTACGACGGTAATAATAGTCAAATACCGCTTTACCATTTGGTTTAGTCACAAAATAGACTTGCGCCATTGTAATTTGATATAGATCCGTATATGCTGCAGTAATGTCCATAAATTTATAAGTTTAGTTTACAAGATATTTAAAATTTGAAAGATTTCCATTCTCAAATTCTAAAGAAATTAATAGTATGTAATAATTAGTCTAGTTGAAATTAAATAGTGGTTTTAAACCGAAATTAATTCCCTTTTAAGCGTTGCCAAAGTTCTGATAATAGCTTTTTACCATCATTAGAATCTTTAGGCGCCTCTATAAATGAAACTTTACCCGTTGAATCAACTTCTAATTTGTATTTAAAAACAAAATTGGTTGATTTTGGTTTTAGGCTTAATAATCCAAAGCGTAAATCGTTAAAGTAAAGTGTGTTATTCTCTTTAGTAATAGTATACCAACCTTCAGTAATAGCAATCATTTGTTTTACACTTTTATCCTCAATAAGACTACCTAATAAGTCGTGGTTTTTTGGATAGCTTTCAAAAGTGATGGGTTGGCTATCAAAAAACGAATAATTTCCAAGTAAATAAGCATCTTCAGTTTGGACATTGGCACTCCAAAGTATCGTGTTTAAAGGTGATGGTCTTGTGTCAATATTTGAATAATCAATGTTTTGTGTTGCTAAAGCAGATTCAAATGTTGTATAAGCAGCCCATTTTAATAATAAAGTTAATGCTAAATAAGAGGTGCTTAAAATCAATCCCATGTTATTATAAAAGCGACGTTTTGCAGTAGTTCGTTTCTGGCGCATTGCCAAAATTAAAAACACTAGAAAAGGCACGGTGTATAATGGATCAACTACAAATATATTTTTGAAGGCTAATCTTAAATCAAAAGGCCAAAACAGTTGTGTTCCCCAAGTCGTATGTGCATCTAAAATAGGGTGTGTTACAAAGGCTAAAAAGAATAGCCAAGTCCAGTTTTTAAAGTTTTTATAGGTTTCGTATCGCGTGACAATCCAAGCTAAAATAGGTGCGAAAAGTACTGAAAACACAATGGAATGCGTAAATCCACGATGCACATAAAGTGCAGTGACATTGTCTGTAAAAAAGGATGCTAGTACATCTAAATCAGGAATAGTTCCTGCAATAGCTCCATAAAGCATGGCTTTATTTCCAACTTTTCTACCTAAAACAGCTTCTCCTACAGCTGCTCCTAATACTATTTGTGTTAATGAATCCATATAGCATGCAAAAGTAAGGGATACCAATTTATTTATTACAAGACTTCGGTTTTATGTTGCTTTTTGCTTGGTAACTTATGTTACCGACCAGGCTATTTATGTAATGTAAATTTGTACTGTAAATTAATAATTGATGAAAAAACACATTTATATACCATTATTGCTTTTGGGGTTAACACTTTCTGTTCAAGCGCAACAACTTGTTCCTATTTCAAAATCTGATGTTTTGTCTAAGGTTTCTGAAAATAATAAGAATATAAAAATTTCCGAACAAGATTTTAACGCAGCTAGAGCAGACTACAGACAAACCAATGCTGTGTTTTTGCCAAACATTACAGCAAGTCACACTGCAATGGCAACAACTAATCCTTTAATGGCTTTTGGTTCTAAATTAAATCAAGAGATTTTAACACAGAATGATTTTAGTCCTGCGTTGTTAAACAATCCTTCTCAAATTGAAAATTACGCAACCAAACTAGAAATTCAGCAACCATTACTAAATTTAGACGGTATTTACCAACGTAAAGCTGCTAAGTCTAAAATGGAAGCCATGTCTTTAAAAACAGAACGTACACAGGATTATTTAGCTTTTGAAGTGGATAAATCTTATATGCAATTACAATTAGCTTACAAAGCAGTAAGTGTTTTAGAGAAAGCTTTGGACGCAGCAAATGCAAATAAAAAACTAGCTGACGATAGCTTTAAACAAGGGTATTTACAACGTGCAGATGTATTAAATGTTGAAGTACGTGTCACTGAAGTTCAAAACCAATTACAAACCGCTAAAAGTAATGTGCAAAATGCGTCTAATTATTTGTCTTTTTTAATGAATGATGACGCTTATGTTGTGTACATGCCTAGTGATGAATTGTCAATCTCAACTTTTACTTTAGAGGATAAAATGGTGTCTGAAAACAGATCGGATATTAAAGCCATGCAATTAGCAACCAATGCTTATGAAGCTATGAATAAAGCAGATAAGATGGCGTTTTTACCACGTTTAAATGCGTTTGGGAGTTACGAGTTGTATGATGATAAAATTTTCCAAGGTGATGCAAATGGGTATTTATTTGGAGCACAATTAAGTTGGGATATTTTTAAAGGCTCAAAGCGTTTTGGAAAAGTACAAAAGAGTAAAGCCGAATTTGAAAAATCAAAGCTAGAATACAATCAATATGTATCACAAAGTAATTTAGAATTAAACAAAGCTAAACGTGCGTTTACAGATGCTGACAATAAGTTGAAATTAACAACTCTAGCATTACAACAATCTGAAGAATCTTTAAGAATTAGAACCAATAGATTTAAAGAAGGTCTAGAAAAAACATCAGATTTATTAATTGCCGAAACGCAATATGCACAAAAGCAATTGGAATACTACCAAACTATTTTTGAATACAATTACACACAAGCATATTTGCAATTTTTAACTAAAGAATAAAAAAGGATACAAGAATATAGAACCAAGAATCAAGATTGATTTTCGAGAGTTTTTAATTATAAAAATATATCACACTGAGCTTGTCGAAGTGTCTTAAATAAAAAATAACAACCATGAAAAAAATATATACAATCCTAACACTTTCTGTAGCGCTATTAGTAGCGAGTTGTGGTAGCGAAGACAAAAAGCTTGTTGTAGATAATTCGCCAGCAATTAGCGTAAAAACGAGTCAAGTAGCAGCAAATGGGAATAGTCCTTTTTTATCTGTAAGCGGTAAAATACAGGCTATTAATAGTGCCGATTTAAGTACTAGAATGATGGGTTACGTTAATAAAGTACATGTAAACGTAGGAGACAAAGTGCGTAAAGGACAATTATTAGTCTCTATTAATAATAGCGATTTACAAGCTAAAAGAGCGCAAGTAAATGCGGGGATTACAGAAGCAAATGCAGCTTTAAGCAATGCTCAAAAAGATTACAACCGTTTTAAAAATTTATTTGCGGATAATAGTGCGTCTCAAAAAGAGATGGATGATATGACTGCAAATTACGAAATGGCAAAAGCTAGAGTAGAAGGCGCTAATCAAATGAAAAACGAAATTAACGCACAGTTTGCTTACAGTAATATTACTGCACCTTTTAGCGGAACAGTAACTAGTAAAAATGTGGAAGCTGGTAACATGGCAAATCCTGGTGTATCATTAATAAGTATAGAAACACCTGGGAATTTTGAAGTGATAGCAATGGTTCCTGAAACTGAAATTTCAGCGATTAAAAAAGGATCAACTGTTGATGTGTTAGTTAAATCAATCAATAAAACCATAAAAGGAAAAGTAAAAGAAGTGAGTACTTCTGCTAAAAATACTGGAGGACAATATTTAGTAAAAATAGATTTAGATAAAACAGAGGCTAATATTTTATCTGGGATGTTTACAACAGTTCAATTTCCTGTGGAAAGAAAGGCAACGTCATCAATGGTTTTAATACCAAACGAAGCTATTGTCACAAACGGACAATTATCTGGTGTGTATACAGTAAGTCAAAGCAATACAGCATTATTACGTTGGTTGCGTTTAGGTAGAACTTTTGGAGATCAAGTGGAAGTATTATCTGGTTTAAATGTAGACGAAGCATACATTGTTTCAGCTGAAGGTAAACTGTTTAATGGAGCCAAAATTACAATTCAATAACTAATAAGTTGCGTTAAGGATAGAAGAGGAAATCCTTTTTTTGCTGCCATATATGGCAAAAAAAGATTGTAACGGATAGCCTGTTAAAACGCCCAAAATAAAAATTCAAATGAAAGAAGGAATCGCAGGTAAAATTGCCAAAGTCTTTATGCAGTCTAAGCTTACAGTGCTTTTGATGATTGTATTTATGGTGGTTGGTGTGTACAGTTCGTTTTTAATTCCGCGTGAAGAAGAACCGCAAATTGATGTGCCTATGGCAGACATTTTTGTGGGTTATCCTGGAGCAAGTCCTACGGAAGTAGAGTCACGTGTGATTAAGCCTTTAGAGCAATTAATTTCGAATATTAAAGGTGTGGAATACGTGTATTCTACGTCTATGAAAGAGCAAGGAATGGTCATCGTACAGTTTTATGTTGGCGAAGATATTGAGCGTTCTTTTGTAAAGTTATACAACGAAATTAATAAGCACATGGACCAAATGCCGGAAGGTGTTACGTTTCCGTTAGTAAAAACGCGTGCGATTGACGATGTGCCAATGTTGGGTTTAACGTTGTGGAGTGAAAATTATGACGATTACCAGTTAAACCAAATGGCTCAAGAGTTGGAAGCTGAAATTAAGAAGATAAATGATGTGGCTATTACGCATAAAATTGGTGGTAGAGATCGTCAATTACGTGTGGTTTTAGATAAAGATAAATTAGCTGCAAGTGGTTTGGACTTCTTGTCGGTTTCGGAAATGATTAAAGCAAATAACAGCCAATTAAGTGCTGGTAGTTTTGATAAGAATGATACTGAGTTTTTAGTAAATACAGGTTCGTTTTTGGCTTCGGTTACAGATGTTGAAAATTTGGTGGTTGGTGTGCAACAAAATCAACCTATTTATTTAAAGCAAGTCGCAAAAATTATTGATGGACCAGAAGTACCACAAAATTATGTGAGTATAGGTTACGGAAAAGGAAGTGTGAAATCGGTTGATTATAAGTCAGAATATCCTGCTGTTACTATTTCGGTAGCGAAACGTAAAGGAGCAGATGCCATGAAAATTGCTGATGTGATTATTGATAAAGTAGATCATTTACGTAGTACTTTAATTCCGGATGATGTATATGTAGAAGTCACTAGAAATTATGGTGAAACAGCGTCGCATAAAGTATCGGAATTACTGTGGCACCTTATTGGGTCTATCTTTGCGGTAACACTTGTAGTGATGCTAGCAATGGGTTGGCGTGGTGGATTGGTCGTGTTTTTATCTGTGCCAATTACGTTTGCTTTAACCTTATTGAGTTACTACATGATGGATTACACGCTAAACCGAATTACCTTATTCGCATTAGTATTTGTAACGGGAATTGTCGTCGATGACTCGATTATTATTGCCGAAAATATGCACCGACATTTTAAGATGAAGCGCTTACCATTTAAAGATGCAGCTTTATATGCGATTAATGAAGTTGGGAATCCAACCATTTTAGCAACATTTACAGTTATAGCATCTGTTTTACCTATGGCTTTTGTATCTGGATTAATGGGACCATATATGGCGCCAATGCCAATAGGAGCGTCTATTGCAATGATATTATCCTTATTTATAGCCTTAACTATTACGCCTTATTTAGGATATATTTTTCTAAAAGAAAAAGATAAAAAAGGCGCAGAAGAGAACCCAGAGCAGCCTGTTGAGGACACGCTTATTTATAAGATTTATAACAAGTTTGAACGTCCTTTATTAGAAAGCAAAGGTAAGCGTTGGTTGTTTTTAGGGATAACGTTTATGGTCTTAATGGCGACAATGGTGTTGTTTTTTACAAAATCGGTTGCTGTAAAAATGTTACCATTTGATAACAAGAATGAGTTTCAGGTGGTTATTGATATGCCTGAAGGCACAACGCTAGAAAGAACAGGAGTTGTAGCACAAGAAGTGTCGCAATACTTAGCGACGCGACCAGAAGTGGTTAATTATCAAAACTACGTTGGTACATCTGCACCAATTACGTTTAACGGTTTGGTGCGTCATTACGATTTACGTGGTGGATCTAATATGGCAGATATCCAAGTGAATTTAATTGATAAAGGCGAACGTGATATTCAAAGTCACGGAATTGCTAAAGTAATGCGTCCGGATATTCAGAAAATTGCTGCAAAGTATAACGCTAATATTAAATTGGTAGAAGTACCACCAGGACCTCCAGTTTTGTCAACTATTGTTGCAGAAGTCTATGGGCCTGATTATAACGAGCAAATTAAAATTGCCAATGGCGTTCAAGAGATTTTAAAAAACACAGATGATGTGGTAGATATCGATTGGATGGTGGAAGCCGATCAAACCGAATATCAATTTAATATAAACAAAGAAAAAGCCATGCTATATGGTGTTGCGCCACAACAAATTGCGTATACCATGAATATGGCATTGTCGAACAGAGCGATCACAAATTTATATGATGAAGATGCGGTTACTCAAGTAGGTTTGATATTGGCTTTAGATGAAAAAGAGAAATCTACAATTAGTGATATTTCGCAATTAAAAGTAAAATCTAAACAAGGGAATATGGTGCCTATTGCAGATTTAGTAACGATTACTAAAACGACTGCAGCAAAAAGTATTTATCGTAAAAACCAAAAGCGCGTGGTTTACGTGATGGCAGATATGGCTGGAGATTTAGAAAGTCCTGCGTATGCTATTCTTGGAATGGAAGAAAAGTTAAAAGAGATTCCGTTACCAAAAGGCTACGAGTTAAACGAAATGTATTTAGGTCAACCAGATTTTGAAGATAATTATACTGTAAAATGGGATGGAGAATGGCAAATTACTTTAGAGGTATTTAGAGATTTAGGTATTGCCTTTTTAGGAGCCATTATCTTAATATACATTTTGATTGTAGGATGGTTTCAAAACTTTAAAGCACCAATCGTTATGATGGTTGCTATTCCTTTATCGTTAATAGGAATTATTTTAGGACACTGGATAATGGGAGCCTTTTTTACAGCGACTTCTTTTATTGGTATGATAGCTTTGGCAGGAATTATGGTTAGGAACTCCGTATTACTTATTGATTTTATTAATATAAGAACAGCAGAAGGTGTGCCACTAAAACAAGCGTGTATTGAAGCAGGCGCAGTACGTACAACGCCAATTTTATTAACAGCAGGAACGGTTGTTATCGGAGCATTTGTGATACTTTTTGATCCTATTTTTCAAGGATTGGCAATCTCTTTAATGGGAGGGACAATTGTGTCTACAGTATTGACTCTACTGGTTGTGCCTCTTGTTTATTATATGATAGAGAAGCAAAATTATAAATAATGGGTAATTGTGTTGTGAATTATGGGATTCTGAAATGAATTCAGAATGACGTGCGGTTTACTGATAAGATTGGGTAATAAAAAGAAAGTTGAGTTGTGAATAATTAGGTTCTGAACTAGTTCAGAATGACGTGAATGTTAAGTTATAAATTTAAAAAAGAATAAAGATGTTGAATACATATTTTAGAGTAATTGTTGGTGTAATGGTATTATTAAGTGTGGTACTTTCGGTTTATGTTAGCCCAAAATGGATGTGGTTTACAGTATTTATAGGTGTAAACTTAATACAGTCTGCATTTACAAAATGGTGCTTATTGGAAACAATATTAGTAAAGTTAGGTGTGAGAAAAGAAGGCGCAGGTTGTAGCGTTAAATAGCATTAGTTTATATTAGGTTAATTCCTATAAAATTAGTAGACTAAAAGTCCATAAATTGATTTGTAGCACGTATTTTTGCGCAAATTTAATTTATGGATTTTTTATTTGAACCTTGGCATTGGTTTGTTTCAGGATTTTTAATAGCCTGTACAATGCTATTTTTATTATTAATGGGAAAAAAGTTTGGTATGTCATCAAACTTAAGAACTTTTTGTGCTGCTTGTGGTGCAGGAAAAGTCAATTCGTTTTTTAAATTTGATTGGAAATCGGATGTGTGGAATGTATTAGTTGTAATAGGAGCAATGATAGGTGGTTTTATAGTATCACATTATTTGTCATCCGCAGATATGCCTGCCATTAGTGATGCTACAAAAGCATCGTTATCTAGTATAAATATTTCGACTGAAAACCAATATTTACCTGTCGAGTTATTTTCTATTTCCGCTTTAAGCGATATAAAAACAATTGCTATTTTAATTGTTGGAGGAATCTTAGTAGGTTTTGGAGCACGATATGCTGGAGGTTGTACTTCTGGTCACGCCATTTCTGGTTTAAGTAATTTACAACTTCCGTCGTTAATTGCTGTTATTGGCTTTTTTATTGGAGGATTAGTAATGGTTCATTTATTATTCCCTTTAATTTTTTAATATGAAAAAACTACTTTTTATTTTTATAGGACTTTGTTTTGGGATTATAATGTACAAATCTGAGGCTGCTTCGTGGTTTAGAATTTATGAAATGTTTCGTTTTGAAGCGTTTCATATGTATGGTATTATAGGTACCGCTTTAGCGTTTGGTATTTTGTTTGTTCAAATTATTAAAAGGTATAACGTAAAATCGTTTGATGGTCACCCAATTGTAATTGCGCCAAAGGAAAAATCCTTTTCTAAATACTTGCTTGGAGGCATTATTTTCGGGTTAGGTTGGGCATTAGTTGGCGCATGTCCAGGACCTATATTTGTTCTTGTAGGTGCAGGTTATTTACCTATTATTATCGTATTTTTATCTGCTGTTTTAGGGACGTTTTTATATGGTGTATTAAAAGATAAATTACCACATTAATTACATTTTATTTTTAAAATCTGTAACATTTTTACAAATTATACGTCATATAAGTAGAAATCTAAAAAGCGAATTAAAGTAAAAATGAAAACAGACAGACAATTATTAGTATTAACCCATTTAAGTCAATTAGTGTCTTTAATTATAGGTTGTGGTAGCTTAATTTTACCACTAATCATATGGTTAACACAAAAAGATAAAATATATCAAATGGACGCTCATGGTAAAACCATTGTTAACTTTCAATTAAGTATAGTGGTTTTATATATTGTATGTGTGCCTTTAATTTTACTTTTTGGTTTAGGACTATTAGGCTGGTTTGTTTTAGGATTAGTATCTATAATTTACCCAATAATAAATGCCATTAAGGTTAGTAATGGCGAAGAACCGCATTACCCTTTATCTTTTAATTTTATTAGTTAGTTTACATTACATTGATAAAGAAGAAAAACGCAACCTGTTAAGGTTGCGTTTTTTGTTATGTGATTATAGGAAGGGTGTTTAGAATTATTGTTTTGTGAATTCTAAATTAGAAAAACCTTCAATTTTTAGATGACCGTCTACAGTATATTCTACTGTAGTATTATGCTCAAAATCTTCATTGTCAATAATAGTAAGTATTTCATTATGAATAGTCCATTCAAAAGGATTTGCACTTGATATTACATTGTCCTCTGTTATTACCATAGTTACTATTTTACCAAAATTTTCACCTTCAAAGTGAATGTGATATTCAAAAGAGGCAGTAGCATCTTCGCGAAGCCAATCACCAATAATGGGATTGGTAGTGGTGTTATTTGTGTTAGAAGCATCGTCATTATTATTACAAGATAATAGAGCGATACTAGTTATTAATAAAAAGAATAATTTAAAACTGTACTTCATATTATAGATTAATTGTTTTAATCAATTGCTAAGTTATTTAATGTTGAGGGTAACTTAGATTATTGCGTTGTAAAAGTATTAAAATTAAAGGAATATAATATTTATTATAACAAAAAAAGCAACTCTATTGAGTTGCTTTTTTTATGAAATAGGTTTAAGTTATTAGCTGTTTAGCATTACAGGCATCACTAACATAGTTACTTGTTCTCCAACCTCTAAATCATCAATTGGCGTTAAGATACCTGCTCTATTAGGCATGCTTAGCTCTAATTGTACATCGTTAGATCCTAAATTGTTTAACATCTCTGTTAAAAAACGAGAGTTAAAACCAATTTGCATATCGTCTCCTTGGTAATCACAAGTCAACCGTTCTTCTGCTTTGTTAGAGTAGTCAATATCTTCTGCAGATATATTTAATTCTGCTCCAGCAATTTTTAATCTAATTTGGTGTGTTGTTTTGTTAGAGAAAATACTAACACGACGTACAGAGTTTAAAAACTGTGTTCTGTCTATTGTTAGTTTGTTTGGGTTTTCTTTTGGTATTACAGCTTCGTAATTAGGATATTTACCGTCAATTAAACGACAGATTAATATTGTGTTTTCAAAAGTAAACTTAGCGTTAGAGTCATTATATTCAATAGTAATTTCCTCGTCACTTGCACCAAGTATTCCTTTTAATAAGTTTAAAGGCTTTTTAGGCATAATAAACTCGGCTACCTGAGAGGCTTTAACATCTTCTCTAGAGTATTTAACTAATTTATGAGCATCTGTAGCAACAAAGGTTAAACCTTCAGTTGAAAACTGAAAGAATACACCACTCATAACAGGTCTTAAATCGTCATTTCCTGCTGCAAAAATAGTTTTGTTGATAGCTGTTGCTAAAATATGACCAGGCATTTTTGTACTACTTGGATCCTCTAGGCTAATGGCTTTTGGAAACTCGTTTCCGTCTGCATAAGCTAAAGCATATTTACCATGATTTGAGCTAATTTCTACGGTATTGTTTTCTTCAATAACAAACGTTAAAGGTTGTTCTGGAAATGTTTTTAAAGTATCTAAAAGTAAACGTGCAGGAATGGCTACGCTTCCTTCGTTGTCACTATCTACATCTAAAACAGCAGACATTGTTGTTTCTAAATCGCTTGCAGATACAGTTAATTTAGATTCATTTAATTCAAATAAAAAGTTATCTAAAATAGGTAATGTATTTGAACTGTTAATTACACCTCCTAAAACCTGTAATTGTTTTAGTAAGTATGTGCTTGATACGATAAATTTCATCTATATGTGTAAATTAATACTATTAATAATTTGTCTTACAAATATATTGCTAATGTGTTAAAATAAGAAACAAACTTATTAACACTTACTTGGCATATTTTTTCTTACGAAGGTAGTTAAATATTAAACCAAAAACACCTAATAAAACCAATGGTAATAAGAGGTTTAGTAGTTGCCATTTTGTTTTTTCTTCTGTAATTTTTTCAGGATTTAAAAAGGCAACTGCAATTTCTTTGGATCTAATGTTTATAAGTCCTGTGTCATCTAAAAGATAATTTGCCACATTTGTCAAAAATTCTTTATTACCAAAGGTTTGTCCTGTGTATTTGTCAAAACCTAGCTCTTCAGGACCTAATCTTCCAACTTCGTTTTTAATGACGTCACCATCAGATATGACTACCATTTTGGTTGGTATACTAGTATTTTTAGAGTTTGAAATAGCCACAGGTTTTACTCGGTTGTTATAAGCCGACGTAAAGGTTCCTTCTAGCAACACAGCTAATGTTTGTGGGCCTTTATTAAAGGTTTTAGGCTCTAACTTATTATTGACCATATCCAAGCTGATTTCGCGAGGCGTACCTTCTAATTTAGTTAATGGCGCAGTTTGGAGCAATATTGTTTTTTTTGTACTACTTTTAATAGTATCCATAGGATTGGCAAAATCGAATTTTAAGAAATCTAAATTATTGACAATAGGATGATTGCTGTTTCCTTTTGCTAAAGGCGAATAGGTCCAAGGATAGCTTTGAAATTGACTATCGCTACCTTCTCCTGACGCTAAAGTTATAGGAGCAGAGTACATAGAGCTTACTATAAGTGGATTTATACGTATACCATATTTAAAGAAAAAATCGGTTAGGTTTAAATCGAATGGGATAGCAATATTTTTACCATAATCGTTATAAAGACTATCTTTATCCATTGCTACTTGCTCTAGTAACCATAGGCTTTTACCACCATTCATGGTATACTGATCTAAAACAAATTTTTCTTTTTCTGAAAATGCTTCTGTTGGCTTAGCCGAAATAATTAAATCGTATTCCTGTAATTTTTTTAGAGTGCTTTCTGCGTAATTAGAAACGCTATCTAATGTAAATGGAGCAATAAAATAATAGTCTCTTATACTTTTAATATAGTCTGCAATGTATTTGTTTTCTAGCTGTCCATTACCTTTTAAAACTGCTATTTTACGTCGTTTAGGATTAACCAATTTGCTAATACCATCTGCAAACGCATATTCTAATTGTTGTACAGAGTTTGTAACTAATTGTTGTTGTGTTGCTCCAAGTGTATTTTTTACTAACGGAATTTTTACCGTTTGGTCATTATAACTTGCTAAAGCCCAAGGAAAAATAACAGCTTGACTTGTTTTTCCGTTTTCTTGGACGTTTAATTGCATGGGTGTTAATCCTCTAGCATTTAATTGCTGGATATTTTGATCTCTAGTCGCTTCGTCTTCAATTGGATTTATAAAATTGAAACTAATGTTATTATTATAAGCGACTAACTCTTCTAATAATTGTTTGGTTTCAGATTGTAGTTTTCTAAACTCTGAAGGAAAATCATCACCTTCTAAAAATACATCAACCAAAATAGGGGAATCTACCTTTTCTAATATGGTTAAAACCGAAGGATTTAAAGTGTAGCGTTGATCTGTCGTTAAATCAAAACGTTTATAAAAGGTATTGGCTATTACATTAATTACAATTAACCCAATAACTACAAGTACGATATTTTTGATAGTATTATTCAAATTTTTTCTCAAGTTGATAGGTTTTTATTGCAACAACAGTATCGTTTTTAAATTGAAGCTCAATACATTCTTGGTCTTTATTAAAAGCACCAGGTTTAAAGCCCATATTGTAATTCCATTGATCTTTAGAGTTAGCTTTAATACTATCATCCCAACCATACCATTCTGCTGTACCAAAATCTGTTTTAATTTCAGCTTTAGTTTTGCCAATTAATTGGTTATTATCATTTAATTGATCCATCATTTCAAACCTAAGTTCTGGGTATTCAGCCCAATTTTCTGCATTAAAATGTTTTTGGTGATGGTAACTAGAAAAAATATTAACTATTGGATAAAATAAATAAAAATAGAGTAGAGGTGTTGCTATTACTGTAATTAATAAGCTTATCCATTTATTGTCTCCAATAGTTTTTATAAATAGCCAGGCTAAAATAAAAACAACTATAAATGATATAATTAAAATGGGTGTAATTACCATACTATTGTTTTTTAATATTGAATTTGGTTAGCGCAATAAATAAAATAGTTATACTTAAAAAGTATATTAGGTCTTTAGTATCCAGAACACCACGACTCATACTTTTATAATGTGCATTCATACCCAATTGCTCCACAGTATTACTAGATATTACATCTGCAATGCCTTCAAAACCAATATAAAAAAATAGACATAAAAACACAGCAACTATAAATGCAACTATTTGATTGTCTGATATGGTTGATGCAAAAACACCAATTGCAGTATAGGCTGCTACTAAAAATAGTAAGCCAAAATAGGATCCTAATGTACTTCCAAAATCTAAATTACCTAATGGGTTACCTAATTGGTAAACGGTATAAACGTATAATAGTGTTGGCAGTAAGGCTATAATAATTAATAAAAGCGCGCCAAGATATTTTCCTAAAACTAATTGTAATGTGCTAATAGGTTTAGTTAAAAGTAGCTCTAAAGTGCCTTGTTTTTTTTCGTCACTAAAGCTACGCATGGTTACTGCTGGAATTAAGAATATTAAAATCCATGGTGCCAATAAAAAAAACGTTGATAGATCAGCAAATCCGTTATCAAGGATATTAAATTCGCCTTTAAATACCCATAAAAACAGTCCGTTTAATAATAAAAATATAGCAATAACTAAGTAGCCTATTGGCGAAGCAAAAAATGAGTTTATTTCTTTTTTAAGTATGGCTAGCATGCTTTATTTATTAATGTTATTTATAATTTATTTCAATGAAGCTAGTTTGTCTACACTCCAAGCTTCTGGTTTAGCATTAAAAAGGGGTTTAGTTTTTGTCCAAACACCTTTAAATAGGTCTGAGTTGCGATAGTTTTCTAAATCACTTTCGTTATCCCAATAGCTATATGTAAAAAACACATTAGGATTGGTTTTGTCTTGATATAACTCTAATAGCTGGTTACCCTTAAAGTTTCTTATCTTAAATTTTACGGTTTCAAAATTAGCTAAAAAGGTGGCTATATTTTCTTCAGCAAAACTTAATTTAACAATTCTTACAAACATGGCTTGGGTATTTATGGGTTTCCGCGAAAGCGATACTATTATTTATTTAAAAAAATTAATGGTTACTGTATCACGCAATCCTAATCCCATTAGGCTGCTTGCGCTACCAACCGTTTGGTTATTACTTTTATAAATGGCAATTTCTAGATAATTAGAACTGTTAAATACGACTAATCCACGTCCTTCGTCATTACGTTTATCTTCTGGTGTGTCAAAGTTAACGATGTCACTATATTTGGATTGTATTTTTTTGAACTTATAATTTCTTGCAGACACTTCGTAAGAACGTCCTTTTTGCAGCGTTTCAAAAAAGTTTTTTCTAATATTAGTAACGACATTACCATAATTGTCAATGTAGATTATGCTACCAATTATTTGCGTTTGCTCCTCATTAACGTAAGGCACTAGATTTTTAATTGGTTTTATTTTATCAATAGCTTTGCCTATAACTTCTAACGTTCCACCACGTGCTATGTGGCATGCTACTTTTACAAAGACATCTAAAACAGGAAAACTGGTTTCTATTTTATCATGTATATTAATTTCTACTAATTTAGAATGTGCAATCTCATTAGCTATCATGCTCATAATTCCGTTATTGGCACAGATAAAATAATGTTCGTCCAGTTCTACAGCAATATGCTTGTTTTCTGGATTAATTTCGGAGTCAATACCAATGACATGGATTGTACCTTTAGGAAAACTACTATAGGCATTTTGAATAATATAGGCTGCCTCAGCAATATTAAATGGTGATATGGAATGAGAGATATCAACAATTTTAACTTCTGGCAATTCGCTGTAAATAGCGCCTTTTATTGCGCCAGCAAAGTGATCTTTCTCTCCAAAATCTGTGGTAAGCGTTATAATTGGCATGAATTATTGTTGATATTTTTTTAACCTAGAACACACAAAAAATGTGTAAATTTGTTAGATACACAAAACTAATAAAATTGTACAGATTAATTTAATAAATCAGCGCTTTTGAACGAAATAATTATTGAACTACAGGAGATCTCTCCAAAAGAGTTTTTTGGAACCGGAAATGAGAATATTACACTACTAAAAAAATACTTTCCAAAACTCAAGATTGTAGCTAGAGGAAATACCATTAAGGCTTTTGGAGACGAAGAGTTATTGGATGAGTTTGATCGCAGAATGACCATGCTATTAAAGCATTTTTCTAAATACAATAAATTAGACGAAAATGTAATCGAGCGTGTTTTAACTAGCCAAAGTAGTGATGATTACAGCACTTCTGAAAAAAGTGGCGAAGTCTTAGTACATGGTGCCAATGGTAAACCTATCAAGGCTATTACAGCTAACCAACGTAAAATGGTCGAGCTAATGCGAAAAAACGATATGGTATTTGCTATTGGACCAGCAGGAACAGGTAAAACGTATACAGGAGTAGCATTAGCAGTTAAAGCATTAAAAAATAAAGAGGTAAAACGTATTATTTTGACGCGTCCAGCAGTGGAAGCAGGTGAAAATCTAGGTTTTTTACCAGGCGATTTAAAAGAAAAATTAGATCCTTATATGCAACCATTATATGACGCATTAAGAGATATGATTCCTGCGGAAAAATTAGCGCAGTATATTGAAAATGGTACCATACAAATTGCACCTTTAGCATTTATGCGTGGTCGTACATTAGATCATGCTTTTGTTATTTTAGATGAAGGTCAAAATACAACACATGCACAAATGAAGATGTTTTTAACCAGAATGGGTAAAAGCGCTAAATTTTTATTAACAGGTGATCCAGGACAAATTGATTTGCCTCGTCGTACTATTTCTGGTTTAAAAGAAGCTTTACTTATTTTAAAAGGAGTAGAAGGTGTAGGAATGATTTTTCTGGATGACAAGGATGTTGTTAGACATAAACTAGTCAAAAAAATTATCGAGGCTTATAAAAATATAGAAAATAGAGAGTAAATTTTAATTACAACAACAACAACAACAACAACAACAATACAACTAATGAGTAATACTATTATAGACACCAATTTTAATTTTCCTAATCAAAAAAGTCTATACAAAGGAAAAGTTAGAGCGGTTTACAATATTAATGATGAAGAATTAGTCATGATTGCAACAGACCGTTTAAGCGCGTTTGATGTAGTTATGCCAAAAGGAATCCCATATAAAGGACAAATACTTAATCAGATTGCAACTAGCATGATGAAAGCTACCGAAGATGTTGTGCCAAATTGGTTAACAGCAACTCCAGATCCTAACGTTGCAGTAGGACATTTATGCGAGCCTTTTAAAGTAGAAATGGTTATACGTGGTTACATGTCTGGTCATGCAGCGCGTGAGTATAAAGCGGGAAAACGCATGCTTTGTGGTGTTGCAATGCCAGAAGGGATTAAGGAAAACGATAAATTTCCGGAGCCTATTATTACGCCTGCAACTAAAGCAGAAATGGGTGATCATGACGAAGATATCTCAAGAGAAGACATCCTTAAAAAAGGAATTGTTACAGAAGCAGATTATATTGTTTTAGAAGATTATACGCGTAAATTATTTAAAAGAGGGACAGAAATAGCTGCTTCACGTGGATTGATTTTGGTGGATACTAAATATGAATTTGGTAAAACTAAGGATGGAAAAATTGTCTTAATTGACGAAATCCACACACCAGATTCTTCTCGATATTTTTATGCTGAAGGTTACCAAGACCGTCAAGATAATAACGAAGCACAAAAACAATTGTCTAAAGAGTTTGTAAGACAGTGGTTAATTGCTAATAATTTTCAAGGTTTAGAGGGACAAACTGTACCAGTTATGTCTGATGACTATATTGAAACTGTATCAGAACGTTATATTGAATTATACGAGAATATTATGGGAGAACCATTTGTAAAAGCAGATGTGTCAAACATTCAAGAACGTATTGAAGCTAACGTTTTAGCATATTTGAAATAAAATATAATATATTTTTGAAATAAAAAAAGAGCTTGCAATTGCAAGCTCTTTTTTTATAAAATAGTTGAATTAACTCTTAATATAGTCACCTTCCAATGCTAGTAAAGCTAAGTATGGATTACCTTTTAAGCCAAGCAGTTTAGCAAAAGCAGGTTCGGTTTTAAAACCTTTTAATTTTAAAGAAACAATGTCTTTTTTAAACTGATGTCCTTTTTGTTTTAAAATTCCATTTTCAATAAGCATATGTCTGTATGCATTTTGCTGTTTTGAAGGAATAGCTTGACCAAAAATTTCATATAAAAACTGATCAGTTTTAAAAGTAGCAATGGTTGATGGTATTGTATTTTGAATGGTTTGGTAGACTTTAAAATCTTGATATTCTGAAAACTGTTGTTTTAAAAATAAAGAAAAGGTATCATGGTTTTTACACTCGCAAATAATATCTAAGTCGCTATTAGGTATATCTATACCAATTGGGATTGTACCTGTTAAAATTGGATTGTAAGACATTAACAGTTGCAAAACATTATGTTTTTTCAAATCAAAATAAGCCTTAATCTGTTTCTTATTCCCGTGTTTTAAGTATTCAATAGTTGTAAAATCTTCACTCAAAATTTTAGCTTTCAATTGGTTTTATTAAGTAAATTAAAGTAAAATACACGTATTTGTTCTTAAAAGAAACCACTATTTATAAGTTAATAAAATATCAGCTACTTTTTGTAAATCACTTTCGTTGATTTCTGTTTGTGGTGCTAATGGAAATGTTTGCTGTCCAGGTCTGCTAACAAAAGCAGCTCTCCAACCTGCCCAAAGTGCACCAGCAACATCCCAACCATGTGCAGCAATAAGCATACATTCTTCTGGTTTTATGTTCATTTTATTTGAAGCCCAATTATAAACATCAGTAAAAGGTTTAAATTTTCCAACCGATTCAATACTTAACAAATCATCAAAATATTGGGTTAAACCAGCATTTTCAATTTTAGTTTTAAGGCTTTCATCGTTAGAATTGGTTAAAGCTACAAGGGTATAACCGTCAGTTTTTAGCGTGTTTAAAGCGTCTTTTACTTCCGGATGAGGCGGTAAATTTTGCATCGATTTTACAACAATATCTCTAGCTTCTTCTTCAGAAATTACAATGTTATTGTTGGCTGCAACCATTTGTAAAGCAGCAGCACCAATGTGTCCAAACGGTTTATATTGTCCACTTGCAGATACCACTAATGAATACTGTAACATTGTAGTAAACCATAAGGATAATAACTCTTGGTTTCCCCCTAAAGCGTCACCAACCTGCTTTTTCATTATGTTTAAATCTAATAATGTTTCGTTTACATCAAAGAATAATACTTTAGGTTTAGTTGTCATTAGTGTCGTTTTTTATTTCAATTGTTTTAAAGCTGATAATATTTCCGATGGTTCTGCACGTTGTGTATAATCTGCATCTAAAAAAGCATAGGTAATTATTCCGTTGGTACCTATAACATAAGTTGCAGCTAGAGGTAAGGAATTACTAGTATCTCCATTAACTTTGTTTAGTCCAAAACCAGCGTTATAAATAGTAGCAACATCATCTGTTAGCGTGTAAACCACACCATATGCTTTACCAATAGTGTTTTCTAAATCACTTAAAACGGTAAATTTAAGATTGTTTTTTTCTGAAGTACTTAAAGAATTATCTGGCAATTCTGGAGTTAAAGCCATAAGTGTAGCGCCTTCTTGTTTAAATTCTGGTAATTTTTCTTGTAAAGCGTGCAAAGTAATATTGCAATATGGACACCAACCACCTCTGTACCAAGTTAAAACTACGGGTCCGTTTTTTAATTGGTCGTATAAACTAACCGATTCGTTTAAAGCATTTTTTAGAGTGAAATTATGCGCTTTGTCACCAACTTTTAAAGCAGAATCTAAAACTCCAGAGTTTGCAACACTAGAAATTCCATCTGCATATATTTTTTTCTTTTCGTCTGTAAATTTAGATGCACTTGCTTGACGAACTTCATCTAACAATACATCTAAGTCACCTATTTTATTTGAACTCATACCTTTATTTTCTTTTGAAAAATTATAAAATTAAACGGCTTGTTGTTCTGCTATTAACTCCGTTAATACTTGTTTAAAAGTATCTATAGGTTGTGCTCCTGTAACTGCACTTTTTCTATTAAAAACAATAGTTGGTACTGAGTTTACTCCCATGTTTTTCCAATAGTTTTGTTTGTTTCTTACTTCCAATCGTGCTTCATCGCTATCTAATTTTGCTAAAGCTTCATTTGCATTTAAACCAACTTCTAAAAGTGCTTCTTTTAAAACATCTCTTTTAGATACATCTTTTCTATCACTAAAAAAGGCTTTAGTTAAAGTCATTTTTAATTCGGTTTGCTTACCAAAATCTTTAGCATATTCTAATAATACATGTGCGTCAAATGTATTTACCATGCGCATGTCATCAAAATAATCAAATGTAAAACCTAAATCTGCACCAATCTCTGTCATGTTACGTTTAGAGTCATTTTGTTGTTCTGTAGTTGATCCGTATTTTTCTGTAATATGTTCGTTTACATTTTGACCTTCTGCTGGCATATTTGGATTTAATTCAAACGGTTGCCATTCTATGTCAATTTTATCCTCAACACCTAATTCTTGTATTGCTTTTTCTAAACGTTTGTAGCCAATGGTACACCAAGGACACACAACGTCAGAAACGATATCTATTTTTAATTTATTTGCCATAATTAAAATGTTATTAGTTCACTAATTTGAAGTTCAGCTTGAATATTAGTATAGTTTTTTACATCTGCAGCAAAAGTTTCCCCATGTGGTCCAAACGATTCTTGGAAAGCCTGAACGCTATCAAACTTTAAATGTGCGATAGCTACATAAGGAGCAGGCTCACCAGGAACTCTGCTAGCTATACCTAAGTCTAATTCTAAATCTTTTAAAGCGCTACCAACTAATTTTGATACCATTGGTAAGTGCGTGTTTTTATAATAGTCTGCATCAAACTGTACATCTTTACCGTTTGGATACATTACTGATACTTTTATCATGATTGTTTTTGTTATAAAATTAATAAACCTTCCTTAAAGTTAAGAAAGGTTTACAGCTATTAATCAATCTATAGTTTTTAATTTAAATACTAGATTATTTTTTTGACCAAGCAAATTTTTGAAAAGCCTCATCAACAGGTGTATTTGCGATGTGGTTTGTGTAATTACTAATTACTTTTTGAGATAATCCTAAAATTATTTCTAATACTTGTTGCTCACCATATCCAGCTGTGTAAAAAGCTTCTAAATCTGCTTGCGAAACATTACCACGATTACGTGTTATGGATAAAGTAAAAGTACGTAATGCTTCTAATTTTGCATCAGCAAGAGGTGTTTCATTACGTAAAGCATCAATAATGTCATCATCAACTTTCATCATTTTAGCAATTCCTGTATGCGCTGGCACACAGTAATGACAAGCGTGCTCTACGTTAATGGTTTGCCATACCACAGTAAGCTCTTCGTTATTAAAAGATGTTTCTGTAAATAATTGGTGTAACTCTTGGTATGCTTTTAATAATTCCGGTGAAGCTGATAAAACTCCGTGTAAACCAGGAATCATTCCGTATGCTTTTTGAGAGTTTTCTAATAATGGTTTTGCAGCTTCTGGTGCAGTTTCGATGTTGTGAACTTTTAAAGTAGTCATAGTTTCTTGTTTTTATTTTAATATTCTGTTAATCTTTTCTAAACGTTCGTTTAGTTATTGTGTAAAAAAAATGCTTATAAATTTTTGAAGACCATTTCTATATAATCCTCAATCTCTTTTTTTGTGTTAACTCTAGCTGCTGCAGCTAAACCGTGTTTTGCAAGTAATAAATAGTTAGCTTGTTTTACTATAGTCTCTTCGTCTTTAGAAGCATCTAGTTGTAATTTTTCAATAATTATGGATTTTAAATTATCCATAAAACTATTCATTTGTTTAGCAATACATTCATCTTCTTTATCAGAAAACTCATTGTAAGTATTAGTAACAAAACAACCTTTAACTTTGTCGCTTTTAAAATTAGAACTTACAGAGTCGTGAAAAAATTGTTTAATATCTTCGACACCTTTAGTTCCTTTTTTTAGCTTATCTAATACAGTACTAACATTAGATTTATAAAGCTTTAAACTTTCTAAAAACAAACCATGTTTGTTGCCAAAACTAGAATATATAGAAAACTTGTTAATGCCCATTTCTTTCTCAAGCATTTGCATTGAAGTGGTTTCATACCCATTTTTCCAAAAAAGGTGCATTGCTTTTTCGACTACTTCAGCTTCGTTATATTGTTTTGTTCTTGCCATTTTTAATTTCCGTGTAAACGGTAACTGCTAATTACATGACAAAACTAAACGATTGGTTAGTAATAAAAAAATTTTTAACACTTTTTTAGTTTTTAAGCTTCAAATAAAACTTCCGAATCTTATTATACAAATAAGTATTGGTTTGCACATAATAAAAAGAAATAAAGCACACAACCACCATAAAAACAATAGCACCAAGGATAGCTTGGGTTGGATTTAAACTTTTATAAAAAAAGTGTTTTAAGCTTAAACCTGTAAAACTACCGTAGATAATCATAAAATGAATGACATAAATAGACAACGTTTTTTGTCCGATTTTAGTAATTATTGCTTGTTTAAGATAAGTTTCAAAAGTGTAAAATATCCCAAAGATTACCATTACATTTCCAAGTCTACTAAACAAATAATTGTAGTTAGCACTTCTGGTAAACAAAGGTAAATTAAATAGGTTATCTAGTAGTTTTAAAGTTGGACTAGAATAATAAATCATAGACACACCTATAATTAAAAAGGCGACAATTTTAATAGGTTTATAGTTGTTTTTATGTCCAAATTTAGCAAATAATACAGCAATAAAACCACCAAATGCAACGTAGCCAAACCATGGGATTATAGTAAATACCGATCCATGTTGTAAGCTTAAGTAATTAGAGAATAATATTGGAGCGTTTTCAATTTTTAGGGTTCGGTATAATGGCTCTGATACAAAAATGCTAAAGCCTATTATTAAAAATAATGCGGCTAAAACCCATTCATTTTTAAAACTTATTTTAAATAAAAAAATTAAAATTAATAAGGATAAACCTATGCATTGTAAGACATCTACTTGTAAAAAATTCATGTTAACTTGCCCATACATTAAACTAATAAACGAAAAGCGCAAGGCATAACCCAATACAATTAACAGTAAGCCTCGATTTATTCCTTTTTTAATTCGCTCTTGTTCTGTACCTTTTTCTTTAGCTTTTAATAATAAAAATACAAATACTAAACCTGTAATAGTAAAAAAGGTTGGAGCTGTAATCCCTCTAAAATAAGCCCAAATATTATAAATAGTATTAGAAGTGTCCCGATAAATTGGGTTTAAAAGCGAGTCTATAAAATGACCTTGTAACATCATTAGTATAGCAAAAGCTCTGACAGCATCAAGAAAAAAAAGTCTGGTTGGTTTCAAATGGTATTTTTGTTAGGGTTGTAAAGATAATAGTTATATTTAAAGTCTAAAACTTTGTAGTTATATGTATGATAAAATAAATGACTTTATAGCAGATTTTGCCTCTTTTATTTGGGGTTTACCACTACTAATTTTATTAATTGGAGGTGGATTATATCTGCTAATTTTGTCTAAGTTTTTACCGTTTAGATATTTAGGCCACGCCATACAAATATTACGTGGTAAGTATGATAATCAGGATGACGAAGGCGAAATCACACATTTTCAAGCCTTAACTACAGCCTTGTCATCTACCATTGGAATGGGTAATATTGCAGGCGTTGCAGTAGCCATCTCAATTGGAGGACCAGGAGCAGTATTTTGGATGTGGATTAGTGCAGTTGTAGGTATGTCTACCAAATTTTTCACCTCTAGTTTAGCCATAATGTACAGAGGTAAAGACAGTGCAGGTAATACACAAGGTGGTCCAATGTATTTTATAACGGAAGGTCTTGGTAAACACTGGAAGCCTTTAGCTGTTTTGTTTAGTTTTTGTGGTTTGATTGGTGCTTTACCAGTATTTAACGTTAATCAATTAACGCAAGCTATAAATGATATTGTATTAAAACCCAATGGAATTACAGTAGATTTTACCTCCAATTTAATTATTGGTTTGGTATTAGTAATCATAACGTCTATTGTAATTTTAGGCGGTTTAAACCGAATAAGTAAAGTTGCATCCAAATTAGTACCAAGTATGGTGCTGCTATATTTTGTGTTAATACTTATTATTTTGTTCGCTAATGCGGAAGTCGTGCCAACTTATTTTAAACTTATTTTTACAGATGCTTTTGCAGCAGAAAACTATAAAGGAGATGCCTTTTTAGGTGGTCTTTTAGGAGGATTAATAATTTTAGGTATTCGTCGTGGTGCATTTTCAAACGAAGCTGGTATTGGTACAGCACCTTTAGCACATGGAGCAGCAAAAACAAACGAGCCTATTCGTGAAGGTTTAGTTGCGATGCTAGGACCAGCAATAGATACTTTAATAGTTTGTACGCTTACTGCTTTGGCTATTTTGGTAACAGGTGTTTGGCAAACTACAGAAGCTAATGGAGTAAGCCTAACAGCTAATGCTTTTGGAGCAGCAATGCCAACTTTTGGACGCTATTTATTATTGCTTTGTATTGTAATATTTAGTGTGTCATCCTTGTTTTCTTATGCGTATTATGGCGGTAAATGTTTGTCGTTTTTAATAGGAGATAAACACAAACATTATTACAACTATTTTTACATTTTAAGTATAATTCTTGGATCAACAACATCACTTGCGTTAATGATTAATTTGATTGATGGTGTTTTTGCTTTAATGGCAATTCCAACTATGACAGCAACTTTAATATTGGCTCCTAAAGTTTTAAAAGAGGCTAAAGCGTATTTTGAAAGAATGAAAGAAATTTAAATTTTATTTACAGAAGCTTTAAACTGTTGAGGCGTCATCAGTTCCATTTTTTTAAACTGTCGGTTAAAGTAACTGGTGTTATTAAATCCAGATTTAAATGCAATTTCGGACATTCTAAAATCTTTGGATTCTTTAATCAGTTTTTTAGAAAACTTAATTTTTTCAGAATTTATATAATCAATAGGAGAAATACCTAAAGTGTTTTTAAACTGTTTATGGAAGTGAGACGTACTCATATAAGCTTTTTTAGCTAGTAGGTCTACACTAATATCTTTATTGGTTAAATTGTCTTTAATATATTTAATAACCGTTCCAATTCTAGTATCGTTAAAAATCTGATTAGGATCGTTTATAATTAAGGACTTTGCTTTAGTTTGAAGCAGTCTAACAATCAATTCTTGTATCATTAAATCTAATAAAACGTCTTTAGATTTATTGTTATTTGTAAAGGTATAGGTTAGTCTTTCAATTAAATGGTTAACGTCAGTGTTATTAATTAAATGCGAAGTGGTTTCATTTAAATCCCAACTGTTATTTTCATTTTCAATAGCCACTTGTTGGTTAAATTTTTCTACAACCTCATTAATTTTAAAAGTGTCAATACCTAAGGCTAGACATTGTGTTGGTTGTTCTTTTGTGGCAATCGGAAAATCAATTACCATTTCTTTATTGGTTGGCATCACTACAGATTCACCAGGAAAAAAATTAAAAGGGTCAAAACCATCTAAATGCATAATTTTCTGTCCAGTTAGCATACTTGCAATAATCGGGAAGTCAAACGTCAACGAGACTTTTTCCGCGAAAGCGTGAGTTTCAAAAATATTAAGCTCGGCATAATCTGCATTATACGTTGTTCTGTTTTCCACTAAGGTGGTCAGTTTTCTGTTGCTTTTATGATTGTTTAATAAGGATTGCATAATCAATACTACAATAAAATTTGAACATAAATTTGTTAATAATAGATATGTTCAAGATTATGATAATTCTGTTCAATTAAATTAGAATATGATAAAATAACTTTATCAAAACTAAAGATAATCTATTTTTTAAACTAATAAATTATCTATTTACTAATTTAACATGAAATTATATGAGTTATTCAAAACCTAAGTTTAAAGAAAAATATGGCAATTTTATAAACGGAAAATTTGTAGAACCTTTAGATGGGCAATATTTTGAAAATACATCTCCAATAGATAATAGTTTAATTGCTAAATATCCAAGATCTCAAAAGGAAGATGTCGAAATGGCTTTAGATGCAGCCAATGCAGCAAAAGAAGCTTGGGGAAATACCTCAGCAACGGAAAGATCTAATTTATTAAACAAAGTAGCAGATATTATTGAAGCTAATTTAGAAGAATTTGCTTTAGTTGAAACTTGTGATAATGGAAAACCAATAAGAGAAACGTTGAATGCAGATGTACCATTAGCAGTAGACCATTGGCGTTATTTTGCAGCTTGTATTAGATCGGAAGAAGGTAGTGCAACAGAGTTGGATCAACACACACTATCCATGAATATTAAGGAGCCATTAGGTGTTGTAGGTCAAATTATACCATGGAACTTCCCCTTATTAATGTTGTCATGGAAGTTACCTCCAGCTTTAGTAACTGGTAACTGTGTGGTTTTAAAACCAGCCGAACAAACACCATCTTCTGCAACTTTATTAATGGAGAAAATTGCAGATGTATTTCCTCCAGGAGTTGTAAATATTGTACATGGATTTGGACCAGAAGCTGGTAAACCTTTAGCATCAAGTCCTAAAGTAGATAAAGTTGCCTTTACAGGGGAAACAACAACAGGACAATTAATTATGCAATACGCATCCAAAAACTTAAATCCTGTAACTATGGAGTTAGGTGGTAAATCGCCAAATGTGTTTTTTAATTCTGTAATGGATGCAGACGATGCGTATTTAGACAAAGCTATTGAAGGTGCAGTTTTATTTGCGTTTAATCAAGGTGAAGTTTGTACTTGTCCTTCCAGAATTTTAGTGCAAGAAGATATTTATGATGCTTTTATGGAACGCGTTATAGAACGTACTAATGCAATTGTACAAGACAATCCTTACGATGTTAATACCATGGTTGGTGCACAAGCGTCTAACGATCAATACCAAAAAATACAATCTTATTTTAAAATTGGTAAAGACGAAGGTGCCAAAGTACTAACAGGTGGTGATGCTAAAAAACTAGAAGGAGATTTAGCAAATGGATTTTACATTCAGCCAACTATTTTAGAAGGACATAATAAAATGAGAGTTTTTCAAGAAGAAATTTTTGGTCCTGTAGCTTGCGTCACAAAATTTAAAGATGAAGCAGAAGCAATCGAAATTGCTAACGATACACTTTACGGACTTGGAGCAGGAGTGTGGACTAGAGATGCACACCAATTATACCAAATACCAAGAGCAATTAAAGCTGGTCGTGTTTGGGTAAATTGTTACCACGCTTATCCAGCACATGCACCATTTGGAGGTTATAAAAAATCTGGATTTGGTAGAGAAAACCATGTGATGATGCTTAATTACTATCGTCAAACTAAAAATATGTTAATCTCATACGATAAAAACAAATTAGGTTTCTTTTAGTAGACACAGATTAATAGCACAAAAGGCTGACTTATATTATATTTCAGCCTTTTTTAATAACTTTGAATTATGGAAAGAGTAGCAATCACAGAAGAGGCAGCAAAAGTATTAGAACAATTGAAAACAAAACATGGCGATTTAATTTTTCATCAAAGTGGAGGCTGTTGTGATGGTTCTGCTCCAATGGTTTTTGAAAAAGGTGATTTGTATTTAGATGAAAGTGATATCCTTTTAGGAACTTTAAATGGTGTTAGTTTTTATATGAATCAAGACCAATTTGAATATTGGAAACACACACATTTAACAGTAGATGTAACAGAAGGTCGTGGTGCAAGCTTCTCTTTAGAGATTCCGTTAGGTTTACGATTTTTAATTCATTCAAGATTATTAACTAAAACTGAAGAAGCGTTTTTTAATAAGTGATACTGTAAATTAGTTCTATTATCATTTCAGTAGTTTAAGCTTTAAAAATTAGTGTTATTCGCTATTTTAAAGCTTTTTTTATAGATAATATCTAAATAATTAACGAATGCGTGTTTATTATATTGCTAAATTGATATATTTATGCTAAATTAATATATATGACTGTAGATTTATGTCCTAATTGTGGCTCAGACCATTACATTAAAAGCGGAATAGTTAACGACAGACAACGTTATAAGTGTAAAAAATGCAACTATTTTTTTTCGGTAAATAAGATAGGAAAGAAGATAGACGACTACTATGTTAATAAATCGCTTCAATTATACCTTGAAGGATTAACCTATCGAGAAATCGAACGTATTTTAGGAATCTCACATGTTAGTATCATGAATTGGGTAAAAAAATACAATATTAAACGTCCATACAATTCTAATTACCACCCAACGTATAAGATTTTAAATGCTTCAGAGCTTGGTGTGTATTTTAGTAATGCCAATAATATAAAAGGAGCAGGTGTTGTAGTAACTGAGTTAGGAGATAAATTTATGTTGATTAAATGGGAGCGTTTTAAAGATTAATATAGTAATTTAACAAAAAGATATATTAATTTTTTGTTAACAGATTGTTTTTAAGAGCTTAGTAGTGCACACAAAACCAATTAATTACTAACTAATCTTTTAAACAATGAGAAAACAAACCCTTTTATTGGCTGGACTCTTTTTAATGTCCTTTCAATTAATGACTGCTCAAGGCTCTCCCGATTACGAAGGAGGACTTAAGTTTAAATTTAACGAAGATGGTTCTAAATATCTTCGGCTTATTTCTTGGGCTCAGGTCCAAGCTAATTATAATACAGACGACACATTTGATGCTAACGGAAATGAGAACAGTAAATTAAATTTTAATTTACGTCGTGCTCGTATTTTAATGTTTGCACAAATTAATAAAGACTTTTTAATCGTAACACACTTTGGATTAAACAGTTTAACAAGTGCTACACTTAGTCCAACAGGAAAAGGAGATGGCTCACAACTCTTTTTTCATGATGTTTGGGCACAATACAATTTAGGCAAAGACCACACAGTTGGTGGTGGTTTACATTATTTTAATGGTATTTCTAGATTAAATAATCAAAGCACGCTTAATATGATGACCTTAGATAATAACCGTCAATCATGGGCAACTATTGGTTTATCCGATCAATTTGCACGTCATTTAGGTGTTTTTGCAAAAGGTAAATTCGATAAACTGCAATATCGTGTCGCTATTAATGATGCTTCTGTATCATCTTTAGATGCGCGTTCTGCTGTTGCAGGAGGCGAAGCAGTTTATAATGGTCGTGCAACTTTAGGTTCTAAAGATGCAGGTAAAACATACGCAGGTTATTTCGATTATAATTTCTTAGACCAAGAATCTAACTTTTTGCCTTATAAAGTAGGTAGTTATTTAGGTGGTAAAAAAATATTTAATGTTGGAGCGGGATTCTTCTTGCATCCAAAAGGATCAGTAATAGACACAGGTACAGCATTAACACCAAACTTAGAAGGTGAGGATGTTTCCATCTTTGCAGTTGATGCTTTTTATGATGCGCCTCTTGGTGATAATGGAAGCGCAATTACTGCTTATGCAGTGTATCAAAACAGTGATTATGGTAAAGATTATTTATATAGCGCTTATGGTACAGGAAGCATGATTTACGGTCATGTTGGTTATGTTATTAAAGGTGACAAAGCTAAAACGCGTTATCAACCCTACGTAAGTTACGGCACGCATAGTTATGATGCTGTAAGTGATGATAGATCTACTTTAGGCATTGGTGTAAATGCGTATATGAGTGGACATAATTCAAAATTAACTTTAGAATATACAAATCAAGAATTTGGAGCATTAGATGCAAATACTATTTCGCTTCAAGCAATGATTTATCTATAAAAACTAACAACTATGAGTGATAAACAAAAACACGCAACAGCGTACTGGAAAGAAAACATCAAATACCTAGCAATATTACTAATCATATGGTTTGTAGTGTCCTTTGGATGTGGCATTTTATTTAGAGAAGAATTAGACCAATTTAGGCTAGGAGGCTTTAAACTAGGCTTTTGGTTTGCCCAACAAGGATCCATTTATGTATTCGTAATTTTAATTTTCGTGTATGTAAGATTAATGAATAAACTAGATAAAAAATACGGTTTTGACGAGTAGTCTAAACTAATAACTTAAAAACTATAATATTATGAGTGTACAATTTTGGACATGGTTATTAGTAGGTCTTACTTTTGCCTTATATTTTGGAATCGCAATTTGGGCAAGAGCAGGCTCAACAAAAGAGTTTTATGTTGCTGGTGGAGGTGTTTCTCCGTTAGCAAATGGTATGGCTACAGCAGCCGATTGGATGAGTGCAGCTTCCTTTATTAGTATGGCTGGAATTATTTCCTTTTCAGGTTATGATGGTTCTGTTTACTTAATGGGTTGGACAGGTGGATATGTGCTTTTAGCTTTATTATTAGCACCATATTTGCGTAAGTTTGGAAAGTTTACAGTGCCAGATTTTATTGGAGATAGATATTACTCAAATACAGCAAGAACAGTAGCCGTAATTTGTGCGTTAATTGTATCATTTACGTACGTAGCAGGACAAATGCGAGGTGTTGGTATTGTATTTTCTCAATTTTTACAAGTGGATATTAATATTGGAGTTGCTATTGGTATGGCAGTGGTTTTAACCTTTGCTTTATTAGGAGGAATGAAAGGTATAACCTATACACAAGTCGCACAATATTGTGTGTTAATATTTGCATTTATGGTGCCTGCATTTTTTATATCAATGCAAATGACCGGAAATATTATTCCGCAAATAGGTATGGGAAGTAAGGTAGAAGGTGGTGCATTTTTACTAGATAAATTAGACACTTTACACACACAACTAGGTTTTAATGAGTATACCAGCGGAACAAAATCTACTTGGGATGTGTTTGCAATTACATTGGCATTAATGACAGGTACTGCAGGATTGCCACACGTAATTGTGCGTTTTTTCACAGTACCAAAAGTAAAAGATGCACGTAAATCTGCAGGTTATGCGTTATTTTTAATCGCTATTTTATATACTACAGCACCTGCAATTGCAGTGTTTTCAAGAACTAATTTAATAGAAACGGTTAGTAATAAAGAATATAAAGAAATCCCAGAATGGTTTAAAAATTGGGAGAATACAGGATTGATAGCATGGTCGGATAAAAATGGAGATGGAAAAATTCAATATGTTGCTGGAGATGCTTTGTCAGGTAAAAAACCAGAATATACAGATGCACGAGGCGCAAGTGGAGAGCGTATAGTAGCTAATGTAAGTGATGCTTCAAACGAGCTTTACGTAGATAGAGATATTATGGTATTGGCAAACCCAGAGATTGCAAATCTACCTAATTGGGTTATTGGTTTAGTGGCAGCAGGAGGTTTGGCAGCAGCATTATCTACAGCAGCAGGATTATTACTGGTAATTTCTACATCTGTGTCTCATGATTTAGTTAAAAAGCAATTAAAACCAGATATTTCTGATAAAGACGAATTAAAAGTGGCTAGAATAGCTATTTTTATAGCTATTCTAATTGCAGGTTACTTTGGTATTAATCCGCCAGGCTTTGTGGCTGCAGTCGTCGCGCTCGCATTTGGTCTTGCAGCAGCCTCCTTTTTTCCTGCAATTATTTTAGGAATATTTGATAAACGTATGAATAGTCAAGGTGCCATTTCAGGAATGGTTGTAGGTATTGTTTTAATGTTATTCTACATGATGAAATTTAAACTAAATATGTTTGGTGGTGGTACAAGTGCAGATTGGTGGTTTGGTACATCTCCAGAAGGATTTGGTACAATTGCAATGTGTGTAAATGTAGTAATATCATTAGTGGTGTCTAGATTAACACCTGCACCACCTCAAGATGTACAAGATATGGTTGAAAGTATTAGAATCCCTTCAGGAGCTGGAGAAGCTCAAGATCATTAAAATGTTGAGTTCTGTCTGAGTGTTTTTCCGCGAAAGCGAAAAGCTATTGAGCTTAATTTTAATTTAGTTAGTTAGAAAGTCAGCATTACAAATTGTAGTGCTGATTTTCTTATATTAGTAACATCATAATTTTTTCGCTTTCGCGGAAAACAAAACCAATTAACCAAATGAAAAAAAGACACGAACAAAAGCTAGTGGTATTATCAATAGCATTGTGTTTAATTTTTAATATTCCGTTTATTTTAGTTTTCAATTTTGAAGGTGCCATTTTGGGAATCCCAACTTTATATTTTTCAATATTTTCAATTTGGTTATTATCTATCGTTATTTCATATATCGTATTAAAACGCCACTATGAATAACTACGCACTAATTGCCATAATTGTAATTTATTTAGCGGTGTTATTTTACATTGCTTTTCTTGGTGAAAAAAAGAAACAAAGCAAATGGGTTAACAATCCTTATGTGTATACGCTGTCTTTAGCGGTGTATTGCTCTGCATGGACGTATTACGGAAGTGTTGGTATTGCAGCAAATTCAGGAATTAATTTTTTACCAATTTATTTAGGGCCAGTTATAGCAGCACCTTTGTGGATTGTTGTGCTTCGGAAGATTATAAGGATTTCTAAACAACATAAAATTTCAACTATTGCCGATTTTATTTCGCTACGTTACGGAAATAGTCGATTTCTTGGAGCGTTAGTAACCATAGTCTGTTTGTTTGGAACCTTGCCATATATTTCATTACAATTAAAAGCAGTATCCGAAACGTTTGAGATTATGTCTGACGATACTAGTTATGTTTCTACAACTGTAATTGACGATTCTACTTTTTACGTCGCTTTATTGTTAGCTATATTCGCTACTTTTTTCGGGACACAAAATGCGGATGCTTCCGAAAAACATAAAGGTATTATTGCTACTGTGGCTTTTGAGTCGGTTTTAAAACTAGTATTCTTTTTGGCTATAGGCGTTTATGTGACCTATTACTTGTTTGATGGGACTACAGATATTTATAATCAGATTTCAAAAACTGAAAATTTTAAACAACTCACTACGCTTAGTGGTGTGGAGGATGGTTTTAATTGGTTTTTCTTAATAGGATTGTCTTTTATGGCAATATTTTTATTGCCCAGACAATTTCAGGTTTCAGTTTTAGAAAATAATAGAGAAAAACATCTTAAAAAGGCTATTTGGTTGTTCCCATTGTATTTATTATTATTTAATCTGTTTGTTATTTTTATAGCTTGGGCAGGTAAAATCACGTTTGGATCGACTCAGAATGCAGAATATTACTCGTTATTATTACCATTAGAAAATGGGAATTCATTTTTAGCAACATTAGTTTTTCTAGGTGGTTTCTCCGCTGTAATATCAATGGTTATTGTGTCCACCTTGGCGTTGTCTACTATGGTGAGTAACAACTTGATTATTCCTTATGGGTTTTTAGATAAGTTTATAAAAAACCAACCAGAACGAAACTCTAAGTACATTAAGAATATCCGTCGTATTTCTATTTTTACAATCATTATTACAGCTTATTTTTTCTATGTGTTATTCTCAAAAGAATTATCGTTGTATTCTATTGGATTAATATCGTTTGTTATTATTTCGCAATTAGCGCCTTCCTTTTTTATAGGATTATATTGGAATCGAGGGGCTTCTAAAGCAGCAATTATAGGGATATTAGTCGGTTTTTTTATAGCGGTGTATACATTAGTGTTACCCTTTACACTTCAAGCTTACACAGGTACAGATGATTTTACGCAACTTGGTTTGTTCGGTATTTCAGCTTTAAAACCTTATGCGTTATTTGGTATTGATTTTTTAAGTCCGCCTGCACATGCTTTTTTCTGGAGTATTACTTTTAACATGTTATGTTATGCAGTGTTTTCATTAACCTCAAAAGGAAATTACAGAGAGCGTAATTATGCTGAGATGTTTGTGGATAGTAATAACTTTACGACACTTCAGGATAATGCATTGGTTTGGAAAGGAGAAGCTTACGTTTCTGATATTAAAAGTGTATTAATTCGGTTTTTAGGTGAAAAAAGAGCCACTCGTGCACTGACTATATTCTTCACTAAATACAAATTACCTCAAGACACGCAATTAGCGGATGCTAGATTAATTAATTTCTCAGAAAAATTGTTAACAGGAAGTATTGGTTCGGCTTCAGCCAAAATATTAATTGCTAGCGTAGTCAAGGAAGAGCAGATTAGTTTAGTCGAAGTATTAAAGATATTGGAAGAGTCTAAAGAAAACATTGTGAGTAATAAGGTGCTTTTAGAAAAGTCAAATGAATTGTCTCAGCTATCTTCAAAATTAAAAGATGCTAATGACGAATTAATAAGTAAAGACAAGCAAAAAGACGAATTTTTAGATACTGTTGCGCATGAGTTAAAAACACCAATTACCGGTATTAGAGCTGCAACAGAGTTGTTGATGGATGAAGACGATGATATGCCACCAGACATTAAGGCACAGTTTTTAAAAAATATCCTTCAAGATTCCGATCGTTTAGGACGCTTAATTCACAATATCCTTGATTTTGAAAAGTTGGAAACTGGACGCTTGCACTTGGATTTACAATATCAAGATATCCAGAAAACCATTACTAAAGCTATTAGTAGTATCTCTCAGATTGCAGCTAAAAAAGAAGTAAAAATATCCAATAAAAATTCGCACAGTTTTAAAACAAATTATGACGAGGATCGTATCCTGCAGGTATTAACCAATTTACTGTCTAATGCAATCAAGTTTTGTAATCCAAAAACAGGAGTTATTGAAATCGATTATAAGCTAGGGAATCAAACTGTAGAAATCTCTGTAACAGACAATGGTAAAGGAATTCCGGAAGAAGATCATAAGTTTATTTTTGATAAATTTTATCAGTCAAAACACCAAAATACCATCAAACCACAAGGCAGTGGATTAGGTTTAGCAATTACAAAACAAATTGTAGAAAAGCATAACGGGAAAATTTGGGCAAAAAAAGACGTTAAAAATGGCGCAACGCTTGTTTTTACCATACCTTTTAAGTAAATTGTTGTCGTAAAGTATGAAGAAGAAAATTTTAATTGTTGACGACGAGCCAAATATTGTTATGTCGTTAGAGTACACTTTCAAAAAACAAGGTTTTGAAGTGTTTATTGCAAGAGATGGAAGTGAGGCTTTAGAGATATTAAAACATCATATTCCTAACGTGGTTTTGTTAGATATTATGATGCCAAACGTTGATGGTTTTCAAACCTTAACGCAAATTAAAAATACAGATAGTTTAAAGGATACCAAAGTGGTATTTTTAACTGCAAAAAATAAAGCTTCAGATATTGAAAAAGGTTTAAAACTTGGAGCAGATAAGTATTTAACAAAGCCTTTTTCAGTAAAAAAAATAGTTTCAGAAATATTGGAACTAGTGACTTAAAACAGTTTTTTAAGTTTATTTAAAATTGGTTTTGTGTGCAAACAAACTAAGTTTAATTAAAGTTTAAAGACATGAAATTTCACATCAACCCATTAGCGTCAGATATTATAATTAGTATTTATATTATCGCTACGCTTTATCTTAGGTTTAAATTTGAAAGTCAAACCTATACAAGCCCAATGCTCTCAATTGTTTTGGGTCTCTGTTTTGTGCTTATAATCTATGCACTTGTCAAATTAAAAGTACTTAATCCCAATTGGTTCGGCTTATTTAATTCTAAAAAAGCCTAGCTATGTATTATCAAGAATTTTATAGAAAAAGTATAGATCAACCAGCGCAATTTTGGCAAGAACAAGCCATGCAATTGGAATGGTTTAAAGTGCCAAAAACCATATTGTCTAAGGATAAATATGACTATGATCAATGGTTTGAAGATGGGCAACTTAACTTAAGTTATCTGTGTATTGATAAACATATCAAGGAGGGTTTTGGCGATCAGAATGCTATTATTTACGACTCTCCTGTAACTAATGTAAAACAACATATTACTTTTAATCAATTACATCATGAAGTGTCAAAACTGGCAGGTGGATTACAACGTTTAGGATTGCAAAAAGGAGATACATGTATTATTTATATGCCAATGATTCCGCAAGCCTTATATGCTATGTTAGCTTGTGCTAGAATAGGCGTAATACATTCGGTAGTATTTGGTGGTTTTGCACCACATGAGTTGGCTATCAGGATAGACGATTGTAAACCCAAAGCAATTATAACAGCATCCAACGGAGTAGAGGTTCAGAAAATAATACCTTATAAACCATTTGTAGATCAAGCCATCACTAAAGCCAAAAACAAACCAGAACACGTTATCGTTTTTGATAGAACCTTAGGTGTTGAGATTCCGAAGAAAAGCTACGATATAGATTATACAACTTTAGTAGAGGCATCGCCCTCCATTGCTGCTGTTGCTATAGAGTCTACACATCCTTCTTATATTTTATATACATCAGGAACAACAGGCACACCAAAAGGTATTATTAGAGATACGGGTGGTTATGCAACCGCTTTAAAATTCGCTATGAAATATATTTATGGTGTAAACGAAGGCGAAACATTTTGGGCAGCAAGTGACGTTGGTTGGGTTGTGGGACATAGTTTTATTGCTTACGGACCATTATTAAATCGAAACACAACCATTCTGTTTGAAGGAAAACCAATCAAAACACCAGATGCATCGACTTTTTGGCGTGTCATTAGCGAGCATAATGTAAAAGCAATGTTTACAGCGCCTACCGCTATTAGAGCAATCCGAAAAGAAGACCCTAAAGGGCATATGATAAAGCGTTTTGATTTGTCGTGTTTAAAATATTTGTTTTTGGCAGGAGAACGTTGTGATGTGGCAACCTTAAGTTGGACTGAAGAAAAACTTCAAATTCCGGTAATTGACCATTGGTGGCAAACCGAAAGTGGATGGCCAATGATTGCAAATATGGTTGGTGTTGCTTTGCAAGACATAAAACCAGGTTCGGCTGGATTACCTGTATCAGGTTATGATGTTAGGATATTAAATGAAGAAGGAGAGGAAGTAGAATCTAGTGTGGAAGGCTACGTTGCTATAAAATTACCATTACCGCCAGGAACATTAAGTAACCTTTGGGGAAATCCACAGCGTTTTAAATCGGGCTATTTAGACCGTTTTCCTGATTATTATTTTTCTGGAGATGGTGGTTACAAAGACGAAGATGGTTATGTGTTTATAACTGGTCGTGTAGACGATATTATAAACGTTGCTGGACATCGATTATCTACTGCCGAAATGGAAGAAATTGTATCCTCACATAAATCTGTAGCAGAATGTGCTGTATTTGGCGTGCATTGCCAACTTAAAGGACAAAAGCCATTAGGCTTAGTGGTTTTAAAAACAGAAACAACTTTAAATAACGATGCTATTCAAAATGAAATTATACAAGATGTGCGTCGCGAAATAGGAGCAGTAGCCTCCTTTAGAGAGGTATTGGTAGTAAACCGATTGCCAAAGACACGTAGTGGAAAAATTCTTCGTAAATTGTTACGTAATATCGCTGATGAGCAACAATATAATATACCGTCAACCATTGATGATGTTACAATTATAGACGAAATAAAAATAGTATATAAAACCCATAGTATTGGGATTCATAAATAAGTTATGGATACAATGCGCTTTAAATTATACGTCACATCGAGTGATTTTTGAGGTATGAGAAAATTGTATCGAGATGTAAAAAGATAAATGGCTATTTGTCAAACTTAGCGTAGTCAAAGTGTCTCGAAAAAACAGAAAAAAAAACTAAATTAATAATATAAATATCCCAATAAACACAAGTAAAGTGTTTAATAAATTAAACTAATTATGAGTAATTATCACATAAAACATTTAGAAGAGTACTACCAAGTTTACCGTAAATCCGTCAGAAACCCAGAGAGTTTTTGGGAAGAAATAGCCGAAGAGCATTTTATGTGGCGTAAAAAATGGGACAACGTTTTAAGCTGGGATTTTGATAAACCTGAAGTCAAATGGTTTGAAGGAGCCAAATTAAATATAACCGAAAACTGTATAGACAGACATTTATATACAAGAGGAGATAAAACAGCTATTATCTTTGAACCTAACAGTCCAGACGAAGAAGCACTTCATATAACCTACAGAGAATTGCACGATCGTGTTTGTAGATTTGCAAACGTATTAAAAGAAAACGGAGTTGCTAAAGGAGACAGAGTGTGTATTTATTTACCAATGATTCCTGAATTGGCAGTTTCTGTATTAGCATGTGCACGTATAGGTGCAATTCATTCTGTTGTATTTGCAGGATTTTCTTCTACAGCTTTAGCAACTAGAATAAATGATAGTGATTGTAAAATGGTAATTACAAGTGATGGATCTTATCGTGGTGCAAAAACTATAGATTTAAAAGGTATCGTTGACGAGGCACTTCAGGATTGTCCTGGTGTAAATACTGTTTTAGTAGCAAAACGTATTAACTCAGACATTAATATGCAACAAGGTCGTGACCAATGGTTACAACCTTTATTGGATGACGCCTACCATGACTGCGTACCAGAAATAATGGATGCAGAAGACCCATTATTTATTCTGTACACATCAGGATCCACAGGGACACCAAAAGGAATGGTGCATACCACAGGAGGTTACATGGTATATTCGGCATATACGTTTAAAAATGTATTTCAATACAGAGAGCAAGACGTGTATTGGTGTACAGCAGATATTGGTTGGATTACAGGACACAGTTACATTGTTTACGGACCATTATGTAATGGAGCAACAACCGTAATGTTTGAAGGTGTTCCCAGCTATCCAGATTTTGGACGCTTCTGGGAAATTGTCGAAAAACATAAAGTCAATCAGTTTTACACAGCACCAACAGCAATACGTGCCTTAGCAAAAGAAGGCGTGGAGCATTTAGAAAAACACGATTTATCCTCATTAAAAGTATTGGGTACAGTTGGCGAGCCAATTAACGAAGAAGCTTGGCATTGGTACGATGATAACGTTGGTAAACGTAAAGCTCCAATTGTTGATACCTGGTGGCAAACCGAAACTGGAGGAATAATGATTACACCAATTGCATTTGCGACACCAACAAAACCAACCTATGCAACCTTACCATTTATTGGTATTCAGCCAGCATTAATGGACGAGCATGGACAAGAAATAAAAGGAAATCAAGTCGATGGTCGTTTGTGCATAAAATTCCCTTGGCCAAGTATGGCAAGAACCATTTGGGGAAACCACCAACGTTATAAAGACACTTATTTCTCTGCCTACGAGGGTAAATATTTTACAGGAGATGGCGCATTACGTGATGAGGTTGGCTACTACAGGATAACTGGTCGTGTGGATGATGTTATTATTGTTTCAGGACACAACCTTGGAACTGCACCAATAGAAGATGCTATTAACGAGCATCCGGCTGTGTCAGAAAGTGCCATAGTTGGCTTTCCACACGATATTAAAGGCAACGCATTGTATGGTTATGTAACGCTTAAAGAAACAGGAGAAAGTAGAGATCATGTCAACCTGCGTAAAGAAATAAATCAAATTATTACGGAACAAATAGGACCAATCGCTAAGTTAGATAAAATACAGTTTACCAATGGATTACCTAAAACACGAAGTGGTAAAATTATGCGTCGTATTTTACGTAAAATAGCAAGTAATGAGACAGAAAATTTAGGAGATACAAGTACATTATTAAACCCAGAATGTGTGCAAGAAATCATGGATAATGTACTGTAGTATCATTGTAAAAAAGCATGACAAAGCAAACTTAAATAGTAATATATAATTATTTATTTGGGCATTACACTTTTCCGCTTAAGCTACAAAGTGTCGGGCTTTCCGTTATATCTTTTGCAAAAAAAGCAAAAGGATGCCACTACAATCCCTAATGCAAAAAACGCAACCTTTTTAGGTTGCGTTTTTTTTATTAAAAAGCAATAATTTAGTCTGCATAATTTATTAAAAAGTACTTTTTTGTAACAAAAACAGATTAAAAACGTCTTATTTTTAGGATAAATTAACCATTAGCCTATATTCAAGTTAATTATTAGCATAAATCAAAACCATTACCAAAATGAAAAAACTAATAGTAATTCTTATCGTATTTATCGTCAGCTTTCAAGCTAAATCACAAGACGTTCTAATTCCAGATGAAGTTAAAACATACATTCAATCAAGAGTTAATAATCAAGTTAATGTTGGTATTGTAGTTGGATATATTGATGGTCAAAATATAGACTATTATAGCTTTGGTAACACTGCAATTAAGGATGGAACACCTGTAAATAAAAATTCAGTGTTTGAGATTGGATCTATTTCAAAAACATTTACGACCACTATTTTAGCATTAAAGGTTAATAATGGCGAAATGAGTTTAAACGACCCAATTTCAAAATACTTACCAGAAACAGTTAAAGTACCTACAAAAAATGGCAAAGAGATTACATTACAACATTTAGCAACACACACGTCAGCTTTACCACGTATGCCAGATAATATGGCTCCAAAAGACGTTAACAATCCGTTTGCAGATTATACCTATAAACAATTATATAGCTTTATTTCTAATTACGAGTTAACTAGAGATATTGGTGATTTTAGTGAGTATTCAAATTTAGGAATGGGATTATTAGGTCACATTTTAGAGCTTCAAAGTGGTCAAACTTTTGAAGAGTTAGTAATACAACATATTGCTAATCCCTTACAAATGGATGATACCAGAATAGTATTAACACAGCAAATGAAAAATCGTTTAGCAAAAGGACATGCAGGATTATCAGAAACTAATAATTGGGATATTATCACCTTAGCTGGAGCAGGAGGAATAAGGTCGACTACCAGTGATATGGTAAAATATATCCAAGCAAATTTAAACTGTGCTTCTGGAAACACACCATTAGATAAAGCGATGCAACTAGCACATCAGTCTACTTTTAAAAGTGAAGAACAGCGTATAGAAATGGCATTAGCTTGGCATATTGAAAATGGTAAATTTTTAATGCATAATGGTGCAACAGGTGGTTATTGCGCAATGTCTGCTATTGATAAAGCGGATAAAAAAGGCGTAATAGTATTGACAAATAGTAATGAAAACGTGGATGCTATTGCTATTAAATTAATGGTACCAACATATCCATTACAACCTGTCAAACCATCGATAGCAAAGGTGATGGCTAAAAAAATTGAAGAGAGTAGTATAGTTGAGGCTATCATGTTTTATAAAGATGCTAAGGTAAGTCAAGCCGATACTTTTAATTTTGATATAGACCAGCTCAACACTTTAGGTTATCAGTTTTTAAATGATGACCAAAACGAAATTGCTTTAGCATTATTTAAATTAAATGTAGCACAATTTCCGGAGGCTTCAAATCCATACGACTCATTAGGTGAAGCATATTTAAAATCAGGAGAACAAACATTAGCTATCACTAACTACAAAAAGTCTTTAGCATTAAATCCAGCAAACGACAATGCGATAGACGTTTTAAAATCGTTAGATGTGGTATTGGATGAGGTTGTTATATCTCCAGAAATACTAAAAACGTATGTTGGTAAATATCAATTAGCACCAGATTTTTTTATTACTATTTCAACAAACGATGGACGTTTATTTTTACAAGCAACTAACCAATCAAAATTCGAAATTTATCCTTCAGAAGTAAATCAGTTTTATTTAAAAGTTGTGGAGGCTAAAGTGGAATTTAAAGCAAACAAGGAAGGTGAAATAGACCAAATGATTTTATTTCAAAATGGTCAAGTATTACGAGGTCAGCGCGTAGAATAATAAAATTAATTCGCGATATTTGTAGTGTACATGCAAATATGATTAATATTAGAGAATATATAGAAAAAACAGTGGTTATATCTGATCAAGATTGGCAACTGTTTTCGTCTAAATTAGAGAATAGAACTTTTAAAAAGAAAAGCACAATACTAGACATTGGCGATACAGAAAACTATATTTCGTTTATAGAAAAAGGTATCGCTCGTTTTTTAATTCCTAAGGAAGAAAAAGAAATAGATTTGACCTTTGGATTTTGTTTTAAAAATGAGTTTGTAAGTGCTTACGATTCTTTTTTGACCAGAAAACCTTCATTATATAAGTTACAAGCGTTAACGGATATTACCATGTGGAGCATCTCATATGACGATCTGCAGGAAGTGTACGAAAAAAGTTTTGCAGGTAATGTAATTGGTCGTTTATCCTCAGAACGGTTGTTTTTAATTAAATCAAAACGTGAGCAATCGCTTTTAAATGAAACAGCTGAAGAGCGTTATTTAAATTTGTTTACAGAGCGACCAAACTTAATAAAGGAGATTCCGTTAAAATATATAGCATCTTATATTGGTGTTACTCCTCAGGCTTTAAGTAGGATTAGAAAGCGAATTTCTTAACTTAGGTTCATTGTATGAGCATAATAGTATGTAGACCTTTGTAAATAAAGTAAAGTCTATGGCTATTTTAATATTTATCATAATTTTATGGTATACAGGTTTGTTCTTTCAGACCTTCTTTTTACATCGTTACGCAGCACATCAAACCTTTACAATGTCCAAAGTGACAGAGCGTGTTTGCTTTGTATTAACATGGGTTTTTCAAGGATCAAATTACTTAAGTGCCTATGGTTACGGAGTAATGCATAGGATGCATCATGCTTATGCAGATACTGAAAAAGATCCGCACTCACCTAAATACGATAGTAATTTGTTTACTATGATGTGGCGCACAAAAAATATTTATCAGGATATTAATAAAAAACGTATTGCAGTAGCAGATAAGTTTACTAAAAATGTACCACAATGGAAGGCATTTGATAAGATAGCAAGTTCTAGAATTTCAAGATTGTCATGGGCTGCAGCCTATATTGTGTTTTTTAGTGTCTTTTCAACTGCTTGGTGGCAATGGTTATTATTACCTATTGCCTTTTTTATGGCACCAATCCACGGAGTTATTATCAACTGGTTTGCGCATATTTATGGCTATCGTAACTTTAAAGTTAGTGACACGTCTAAAAATTTACTGCCTGTAGATATTTTGATGATGGGAGAAGGATACCATAATAACCACCACTCGCATAGTGGACGTGCTAATTTTGGTGTACGTTGGTTTGAAATTGATTTTACATACTGCATAATGTATGTTTTAGATAAACTACATATTATAAAAATTAAAAAAACTGCTAATTAATTAGCAGGTTTTTTTTGAATAAATATTTAATCCAAAATGATTAATTTTTATATAGAGCTGTTTTTTAATGATTTACAAATGGCTTGGATTTAGCTAAATAAAAAGTAAAATAGACTATTTAGCTTTAGTGACTAAAAAGTAAATTTAGTGCTTAAATAACTAAATATAAGTTTCTATTTTAGAGGTATGAAAACCAACCTAAAATTATTTCTTCTTATATATATATGCATTACTTGTCTTATTAGTAATAAGGCTTTTTCGCAGCATCAAACAGATAGCTTATCATACTATACAAATGCTATAGAGAAAGTAACCTCTGAAGAAACGCTAGCTAAGGCATATCAATATTTAATAGAGCATTTAGAAATTAAAAAGAAAAAAAATAGCAAATTAGGTATAGCTTATGATTTATATTTTTTAGCAAGAATAGACTACAAAGTGGGTTTTTATGATGATAGTGAAGTAAGTGCTGTTGAAGCTTTAAAGATATTAGATGGTCTAAAAGTTAATGATTATAATACTAAACTAACAACAGGAGTTTTAAACCTTTTGGGTCAAGTATATAATCAAAAAAACATGTTTGATAAAGCTAATGAGACGTATTTAAAAGCGTTATCTATTACTTTGACTTCAAGAGATAGTTTGGTATTGTATAACAACATTTCTAATATTTACAAAAATCAAAAATTATATAATAACGCTCAGAGTACATTAATAAAAGCAACTAATTTATTTAATAGGGTAGAAGACTCAATAGAAAAGGCTAGAGTTATTGATAATTTAGGGGTTATAAAATTTAAATTAAATAATCAAGGTGCATTTGACGATTTTAAGACAGCCTACACCATACGTCAAAATGTTGATAATTTAGCCGAGTTATATCCAAGTTATAAAAATTTATCCGAATATTACTTAAGTAAAAAGGATACAGTCCAAGCTTTATCCTTTGCAATAAAAGCCTATGACGTTGCTAATAAGGTAAACAGTTTGTCCTACAAATTAGATGCAGTTAAAACAAGGTATAATTTAGGAGATAGTAGGGTGTTTAAGGAGTATTCATTTTTAAACGATAGCTTATTAAAGGCGACAAAACTGAGTCAAAATAAGTTTGCTTTGCTAAAATATAACGTTAGTAAAAGTCAATTACAGTCTCAAATAGAGAAAGCTCAAAAACAAATCTACCAATTATTAGCAGTTGTAATATTGATTTTAGCTTTGGGATTACTCTATTTTTTTAGAGCAAAACATAAAAAAGAAAAATTAAAAGAGGTTTATACAACAGAAACTAGAATATCTAAAAAAGTACATGACGAGGTAGCAAATGATGTCTATCAAATAATGACAAAATTACAGAGTAAAGCCACTATAAATGAAGACTTTTTAGACGATTTAGAAAAAATTTACATTAAAACTAGAGATATTTCTAAAGAAAATAGCACAATAAATGTTAATCAAGATTTTGAAATCCTACTTACAGATTTATTAGCTAATTATAGCAGTAATCAGGTTAATGTGATTACAAAGGACATTGCAAAGGTAGATTGGAAAAAGGTGTCAGATGTTAAAAAGACTGCACTTTACAGAGTCTTACAAGAGTTAATGACCAATATGAAAAAACATAGCAAAGCTAATATTGTAGTCGTAGTTTTTAGTCAAAACAATAAAAAAGTGACTATTAATTACAACGATAATGGTGTAGGAACACTATTAAAAAAGAATAATGGTTTGCAAAATGTGGAAAACCGTATTCAATCTGTTAATGGAACAATTACTTTTACATCCACAGTTAATAAAGGGTTTAAAGCAAACATTATATTATAAAGTATGTTTAGTAAAGTAATTATATCAGATGATTTAGGTAGTATTAGTCAAGGCGTTTTATCTGTCTTGGATAATTTATCCATAACTAATGTCACACAAGTACAATATTGTGATGATGCTTATCTTAAAATATCTAAAGCAATTCTAGATCAAGAGCCATTTGAGTTGTTAATTACAGATTTATCGTTTTTTGCAGATCATAGAGACCAGAAATATAAATCAGGAGAAGAGCTTGTTGCTGCTTTAAAGCAACAGAATCCTGATTTAAAAATTATTGTTTATTCTGTAGAAGATAGATTACAAAAAGTAAGAGTATTGGTTAATAAACATAACATTGATGGTTATGTTTGTAAAGGTAGACGTGGTTTGATAGAACTTGATCAGGCTATTGTTACAACATATAAAAATGGTCAATATTTATCACCTCAAGTACAACAAGCTTTAAGTCCAAAGTCTAATTTAGAGATTGATGATTATGATATTTTATTAATTAAATTACTATCTAATGGTTTGTCGCAAGAACAAATTAGAGAACAACTAAAAACAGATAATATTTCGCCTAACAGCTTGAGTACTATCGAAAAAAAGCTAAATAAACTACGTATACAATTTAAAGCTAACAATGCCATACATCTTGTTGCAATCGTAAAAGATTTAGGATTAATTTAAAAAAAAACAAGTCTTTACGGGAAACCGTAAAATACATAAGCTAACAAGTCTTAAAATTGTATGCTAATTAATTAATAATGTTTTTTCTAAGGGAAAAAACTTTAGGCAATCCTTAGTGATTGCCTTTTTTATGATTTACTATAACCAAGTAAATTGATTAGAGTTTACAGGAATAATTATAGCTAATTGACTTTATGTATTCTCGATTAAAGCCTTGCAAATTTATTGTAGGGCTTTTTTATTTTGTATTAATCTTGTAATCAAAAATAAAACTCAATTAATGGTTTTAATTTTAATTTGTATGCTACTTTTTATTACATTTAATTAATATGTAATTCATTATTAAAAACAATAATTATGGCTAAATCACAAGACGCAAAAAAAAATGTAAAAAAGGAAGCGACCTTATCGCCTAAAGAAAAAAAGGCTGCTAAACTAGCTAAAAAAGCAACACGAAAATAATAGCTTATCCATAGACTGTTAAAACCACTCAAAAATGAGTGGTTTTTTAATTTAAAGCTATTACCTTTAGCTACGTTATAAATTTCAACTTAGCACTTATGGATATAAAATTAGCAGTACTTATTGATGGAGACAATATTCCCTCAGCATATGTAAAGGAAATGATGGAAGAAATTGCTAAATATGGTAATCCAACAATCAAACGTATTTATGGAGATTGGACCAAACCAAATCTTAATAAATGGAAAAGTTTACTATTAGAAAATGCTATAACTCCAATCCAACAATATGGCTATACTACAGGTAAAAATGCTACAGATTCTGCTATGATTATTGATGCAATGGATATTTTATATTCAGAGAAAGTAGATGGCTTTTGCTTAGTATCTAGTGATAGCGATTTTACACGTCTTGCAACGCGTTTGCGTGAAGCTGGAATGAAAGTCTATGGTATTGGAGAAAAGAAAACGCCAAACCCTTTTATAGTCGCTTGTGATAAGTTTATTTACATAGAAATACTTAAAAACCTAACGGAAGACAGTACATTAGAACCTTCAACCAAATCTTCTAAGTCCAAAAATAATTACGACACCATCACACAAAAAGAAATTAAGCTTATTGCTACAACTATTGACGATGTTGCAGATGATGATGGTTGGGCATTTTTAGGTGATGTTGGAAGTTTATTACAAAAAAAGCAACCTAATTTTGATTCTAGAAATTATGGTTTTCAAAAACTAACACCTTTAATTAATAGTATTCCAGCGTTTGAAATAGATAGTCGTGAGGACACCAGAGGTCGCATGAAATTAATTTATGTCAGAATTAAAGAGGTAAAACCTAAAGGCCGAAAGCGATAATTAATCACACAATTATTACTACGATAATTTAAGGTAATTGCGACACTTTATATCGCGCAGCTAATAAATCTTGTACTTCTTTAATAGGTTTAAAGCAACCTTTAAGTTTTAACTTGTTGTTTTTACTAAGGTATTTTACGTCAATAAACTGACCAGAATCATTATTTTTCAATCCTTGTTTTGTTCTAAAGCGTAGCAATACTCTAAATGCGTTTATGCACGAGTCAAACAAATCTTTGTGCTGAGGTTCAATTTCAACTAGTTTTTGGTAGCGTGCTATGGTATTGTTTACATCCTTAATATCATGCGACAAAATTAAAACACGTGCAGCATCAACAAGTGGCATAATAGCTCTGGATTTAATATCAAATTGATCTTTATGTTCTCCAGAATGCTCTACTAAAAAGCTTCTAAAAAAGCTTAAAGGTGCAGGTTTTTTTAAAGCATTTCTACCCATAAAAGTTAAGAAAATTTCATGACTATGTATAGCTCTAAAAATATTGTCAGACATACCACTAACTAAACTTTGGTTTCCATAAACAAAGTTGTAATCAAAAAAAATGTTGCACAACATCATTTTATCCTCGTCAGAGTGGGTAATCCAATTGGTAAATTGAGATTTCCAATCAGAGACTGTTAAACACCATTTAGGGTTACTAGCCATCATATTATCAGGACACAACTTAAAGCCAACAATAGCTAGTTTTTGGTTTACTGCAGTGGCTAATTTTAAAAAGTAAGCTTTTGTTTTGTAGTCTTCCGTACTGTCTTCGTATACTAAAGCATTATCTTGATCTGTATATAATAATTGTTCTTTTCTACCTTGACTCCCAATGGCTAACCAAGCAAAAGAGACAGGAGGTTCTTGTTTAAATTCTGCAATTGTTAAATCAATAAGACGTGAAGTAATAGCATCATTTATTGCCGAAATTATTTTAGATATAAAACTAATTGGGATGCTTTGTTTAAGATAGCCTTTTAATAATTCTTGGGCTTTTTCTCTAATATATTTTAACGATTCAGCAGAATTTGCACGTTTTATCTCTTTAATTAAAACCGAAGGATTATTACCATAAATTACAATAATATCATGCTCTGATAGGATACCAATTAACTCAGAATATGGTGTCCCATCTTTGGTAATACATAGGTGTGAAATATCATTTTTCAGCATTGCAATTTGTGCTTCGGCAACAGATATACTGTCAGGAAACGTGATAACTGGAGAAGACATAATGGCTTCCACATTGTCCGTTATGGTGTGTAATCCAGTAGCCACTTTATTACGCAAATCTTTGTCTGTAATAATACCAATTGGCTGTTTGTTATTAGTAATTACAATAGATCCCACTTTATTAGTGCTCATTATTTGCGAAGCTTCTTGTATGCTAATTAATGGATTGCATACCACAGGGTTTTTAGAAAACTTAGCCGATTGCATTTCTGTAAAACTAGAGGCTTCAGGTTTTAAAACACCAATGTTGGCAAACAATGTACCCTTGTCTTCATCACTATAAGGGTTACGTGTATTAGTAGCAAAACTGGCAATTAAAAACTGATTGGCTTTTGCGTTATTTATTATAATGTCTTCAATAACCTGAGCAGGTATACTATAAATAATACTTTGCTCAATAGCTCTTGCATCCAATAAATAATGGTCTTTACGTATTATTGCACGCAATCCAAAAATATCTCCAGCATCACATTTGTCAACTAATTTATCATCTTTAAAAATACCAATTGCACCAGCCTTTACCACGTAAAACACCTCTTGTAAGGCTTCATTTTGTTTAAAAATAAAATTATCCTTTTCAATGTAAATTACCTCAACCTCAGACGCAATAACTGTCAACTGCTCATGACTTAAAGCATCAAAAGGAGGAAAGCCTTTAAGGAAATCTAAAATACGTTCTGTAATGGCGTTTTTCATCTTACTAATTTATGCAAAATTAATAGGTTAAAACTGGACTATTACTATCATTTTGTTAAAATAATTTGCACAATAAAAAGACATATTATTTGATTAACTTAGTCTTCTAATTATCAAGTTTATGAAAACCAAACTATTTATTTTAAGTCTATTGTTTGTTTTATGTTTTAATTGTAAAAAAACAGAAAAAATAACTATTGTAGAAACAGCTAATACTGCAGAAAATTATTTAAAACCTAATACAGAAGATCAATTTTTAGGAGGTATTAAAATGATTCCGATTACAACACCTAAAGGCGAATTTAAAGTTTGGACTAAACGCGTTGGAAATAACCCAACAATGAAGGTGCTTTTATTACATGGTGGTCCAGGAATGACACATGAGATTTATGAGTGTTTTGATGGTTACTTTCCGCAGGAAAATATAGAGTATTACTACTACGATCAATTAGGGTCGTATTATAGTGATCAACCCAAAGATTTAAGTTTATGGGATTTGGACAGATTTGTAGAAGAAGTAGAGCAAGTCAGAGTTGCATTAGGTTTAAATAAAGATAACTTTTATTTATATGGACAATCTTGGGGAGGAATTTTAGGCATGCAATACGCTTTAAAATATCAAGACAATTTAAAAGGCTTAATTATATCTAACATGGTAGCTTCAATACCTGACTATCAAAAATATTCTGACCAGGTGTTAGCACCAAAATTAGATCCTGAAGTTTTAAAAGAAATTATGAGCTATGAGGATAAAGAAGATTACACAAACCAAAGATATTTAGATTTAATAGTTGAAAATTATTATACCAAACATGTTATAAGAATGCCAGTCAAAGATTGGCCAGAACCAATTAATAGAGGCTTTAAGCATTTAAATCCTGATGTGTATGTAACAATGCAAGGACCAAGTGAGTTTGGTATTAAAGGTAATGCTACGCTTAAAAATTGGGATGTAAAAGACCGTTTAAAAGAAATAAAAACACCAACCCTTACCGTTGGAGCAACGCATGATACTATGGATCCAGAACATATGAAATGGATTAGTACCGAAGTCCAAAATGGACGTTTTTTGCTTTGCCCAAATGGTAGTCATTTATCTCAATTTGATGATCAAAAGGTGTTTTTTAAAGGGTTAATTAGTTTTATAAAAGATGTAGATTCTGGTGCGTTTTAATACGTGTCAGGTACATCTGTTAAGGTTTTTAGATAAGCTATAATGGCTTGCTGCTCGGTTTCTGTTAGGTTTAAATTATCAAAAGGAAGCGTTTGATGGTCCAAATCAAAACCTAATCCACCACCTCCACCAAGGTTGTAAAAATTTAGGACTTCTTCTAATGTAGTATAGACTCCATTATGCATATATGGACCTGTTATTGCAACGTTTCTAACCGTTGGTGTTTTAAACATACCTTTATGTAAGGCTTCTTTATACTTATAATAAAAACCAGAATCGTCGTCTAGGGTTTTATTTTGGGCTGTTTTTGGAACACCAATAACTTCTTTTTCAGTTTCAGTAAAAAAAGGTGGTACAGTTCCGCTAGTTAATGGCATAAAATGGCATGTGGCGCATAAGGCTTTTCCCATAAATAGGTTATAACCTAAGGTTTCTTCATCTGTAAAATTATTAAGTTCGCCTCTAATATTTTTATCAAATTTAGAGTCAAAACCGTTTAAAGTAGAAATATAAGCAGACAATGCTTTAATAACATTGGTATTATTTTTTGGAACTTGCCCATAGGCTTCCTTAAATAATGTAACGTAAGTTGAATCTTGTAAAATAGCTTCAGAAAAGGTGTGAACATTAGTATTAAATTCTTTATCATTTAAAAACACAGATGAAATTTGTTCAATCATCGTTTCTGATCTACCATCCCAAAAAAAGCTTTTTTGAAAGGCACTATTTATTAAAGTTGGTGTGTTGCGCTGTAATGGCTTACCGTTATTATCTAAGTTAACAGTCATAGCATCCGCATATCCTAAAGCAGGACTATGACAGGTAACACAAGCCATACTGTTATTAGCAGAAAGTTGTGTGTCAAAAAACAATTTTTCGCCCAAAGCTATTTGTCTGTCGCTTGGGTTACGGTTGGTTGTTGGTGTAAAATAATTTAAGTTGAAACTGTTGCTTTCAAAAAAAGTAGGTGCATCAAAATTGAATGGTTCGGTATTAGTAGGTTCCCAAATGTCAGCTGTTTTGCGGATAGATACCCAATGACCTGTGATTGGATTTAGGTAATCTCTGGTAAACGTAAACCTATCAAAAGTATCAAAATCCTGATGTTGATTAATGTAATTAATTGCTTTTAAAATCGAGTTGTTAAACGCATCATCTAAGGATTTGTCTTTGTTTACAATAGAAGATTTTATGGTTTTATTATAAACGTTTTGAAGGCTTTTTAATGAAATAGCACTCTCTTTTATACCTAAATGGCTAACAGGTGTATCAAATCCTGACATACCTAAACTTACAATACGTAATAACTGTTGGTGTGTAGCTATAAAAAAGCGTTGAGGTGTTAACGCTCTGTTTTGCATATTTTCTTTTAATATAGCAAATAACCCTTGTGTTACATAGATTTCTTGATTAAAATCTGTGACAGACGTCTCTTGCTCATAAATACTTTCTTCTATTTTTTGAAGACCAATTGGTTTTAATATTTTGCCTGTATCTTCTTTATACACAGGAAGTGCAGGACCATTAGCTCTGTGTCCTACTTCAGGATTTAAATACGAGGCAAAAGGCTCTGCTTTTTTAAAAGCCTTTCGTGCTAATGTAAAATAGTGTTTGGTGTTTTTACCAGTAAGACCTTCGGTTTTTAAACTATCTAAGTATTTAGAAGCAAGCTCTATATTGTTTATATAATACTTTTGAGCTTTGTCCCAATTTATGACGTCTACGGTTTCGGTTTTATCCGATTTGCAAGCTGATAATGTTACTAATAATACTATTATAATTAAAAATGAATGGTATGATTTCATGTTAAGATTGTAATAAACAAAATGAATCTCCATTAAAAAACAGAGATTCATTATTAATAATAAAAAGCGTTGTCTTATCTAGGTAATCCTTGTAATAAAACGATTTGTCCACCTTGATTGTGTGGTAAGTTTGTAGATATAAAATCGTCACTTTTCCAGTAGTGTGGTTGTAAGTTTAGGATAAAAGTATCTGGCACTCCAACTTTGTCAGAAATGTCAATTAAAGCACCAAACTCTCCTGATAAAGATGTGCTTCCTGTAGGAGATAAGTTGCTTTCAATTTTTAAATCTAAAACAGCTGTAGGGTTGTTACCGTTTAAATCTGTTTGGTAGATTCTAGCAGCATGTCCTCTAGAAAAAGAATTAGGATCTTCTTGGATATAAATATAGTTTTCTGTTACACAAATGTTATCAGGACTTTGTAAACTAGATAAGTTTCCATCTTGATTATTAGTGTCTGTGTTACCACTCACGACTTGTGTTAATTGACCTTGTAATGGATTGTTGGCATCTAAGTTTAATTTGTAAACGGTTCCCCAATCATTATAAGTTCCTGCTCCAGGACCTCTTCCAGTAACTGCAAAATAGACGTTTCTACCATTGGCATCACTTCCTTTTTGGTAATCAACATCTTCCACACGCATAAATTGTGAAGCAAAGACACCAGTGCAAGCTGTTTCCATTTCGTTTTTGGTCATCGATGCACCATTTTCTATTTCAACAAACTCGATATCGTACGTCATTCCAAAGTCTAAGCTTCCTTCGTTGTAGACTGTATTTGGAGCAACATCTTGAACACCTCCAATGCCATCAGACATTTCTTTTAAACGTAAAACGTATATTTTACCGTTAGTTAAGTCTGCGTCTCCATTTTCTGATAAGTACATAATAACTTGACCTTCAGATCCACTAGAGTCGTCATCTCCACCAATAATTACTGTTTTACCAGCAAAAGAGTTTTGAGGTAATGGTACTGCGTTTTCCCAAGAAAATTCACCTAAAGCATCCAATCCAAAATCGGCAGTAGGCGTAGGTGTTTCTATCCAAGGATCTATTGCTTTAACATCGTATGCTATACTTTCTGAAGCAGATAAAAAGAAATCTTGAGTACCACCATGTATTGCAGCTTCCCACATTGTACCAGAACATTGTCTTGCAAAATCAGCAACTCCAGCGTTTAATAACCATTCTCCTTTTATAGGTCTCATGTTTTCGTCAAATCTAATTCTAGAGACACTATAATCGTCCTCTGCATTGACAACATAAATATATTCGTTACCATCTTTTAATAAACCAGCACCATCTTGTGCACCAACTAAACGGAATCCATTAGGTAAATAATCTGTTGAGCTAATTAAAGAGTAAGCTTTTACAGTATTAAAATTAGAACTAATATCTACTAAAGGATCTAAAGCAGATTTGTTACTAAATAATTCTTCGGTAGGTGTAAAATCTTGTCCATCCTGACCGTTAGTTCCGTCTAATCCATTTTCTCCTTCACAGCCTACTAATCCAAATCCAAGACTTGAAAGTATACATAATTGAAAAAAACGTTGTTTAAATAATTTCATTGTATTTGATTGTTTAAGTGGTTAATTTTTGTCAAAACTAAGGTCAAGAGATGCAATGTGTGTTAACTTAAAATGAATGAAGTTTTAAGAAAACTTTACGCTAATGTTACTATGTAAACAAAGTGTTAATTAAATATTTTAAGCACATAATTTATTGATTTATAGTTGTTTAAATTTGTTTTAGTGCTTTTTTAGTATTTACGTTTTATTTAAGATTAGTTAATCTATGGATAACTTTAAAACGTTAAAAAAGAACGGAATTTGCAGAAAAAACAATGGAATTATTTTTAGCAGTATTTGGAGCTTTATTTTCAATTATGAACCCCTTAGGAACCGTACCTGTATTTGTTGGTTTAACAGGAGACCACAGTAAAAAAGCACGATCCGTAACAGCCTTTTGGACAGCAATAGATGTTTTGGTTATTTTATTGCTTTCGTTTTTTGCAGGTCAGTATATCTTATCATTTTTTGGAATTAGTCTTAATGCTTTAAAAATTGCAGGAGGATTAATTATCACCTCTTCTGGTTTTGCATTATTGACAGGGAAATTTAGAGAACACAAAGGGATGAAACGTAAAAAGGTACAAGAGGATATACAGACAAGAGATGGAATAAGTTTAACTCCTTTAGCAATACCTATGTTGGCTGGACCTGGAACAATTTCGTTATTAATTACTTATAATCAAGAATTTGATTTAACTGCAGAAAAATTCACCATAGTTGGTGCTATGTTTTTGGCAGCAATTACTATTTATATAATACTTAAAAGTGCTCATTTTATTGTTAAGTTTTTAGGAGCTTCAGGTATTAACGCGCTATCTAGAATTATAGGTTTTATTGTAATAGCAATAGGTGTGGAGTATATAATATCTTCCGTTGTAAATATACTTTCAACAATAAATTTATAAACTAAAGACTTAGGTGTCGTTTTCTAGTTCGTTTAATAAACAAAAACAATGCTAGAGACATAAAACCAAAAACGGTAAATCCAATAAATAATGGTAACGCTGTTGTGTCAACAAAACTACCAATATAATTTGCAATTGGTACAGCCATAATAGTCGATATAAATCCTGTTATAGCAGCTCCAATACCAGCAATATGTCCAATGGGTTCCATTGCTATAGCTCTTAAATTTCCAAAAATAAAGCCTATTGTAAAAAATTGGATAGCCATAAATATTAATATAATTGGTAATGCTGGGTTAGTGGTAGCATTCCAAAATAATAAGACATATAGTAAAGCATTAACACTAAAAACAATAATAGCTAAATAAGATAAACGCCACATACCAAGACGCATTACAAAACTACCATTTAGAAAAGTAGATAAACCAACACCACAAGCTAATCCAGCAAAGATGTAAGGAAACTCGTCTATTAAGCCATATTGGTTTTCAAAAATGACCTGAGATGCACTTAAATAAACAATAAAAGCACCAGAGATAAATCCAGAAATTATGGTAAATCCAATAGTTTCTTTATGCTTTAATAGCTCTTTTAAACCATCTATAAAAACATGCTTAGTAAATTTTATTTTATATTCAGGTTTTAAGGTTTCAGGTTGACGTTTCCAAAACCAAATAGCGACAGCTAAAGCCATAATTAATTGGACATAAAAAATGCCTGTCCAATCATAATGATTTAAAATAAACTTACCCATTACAGGTGCAATTACAGGAACTAAAATAAAAAATGTCGTAACAAACGACATAATTTTGGCCATATAATCACCTTTAAACATATCCCTAATAACTGCAATAGCAATAGTCCTTGGTGCAGCTAACCCAATACCTTGGATGATACGACCAACAACCATCATTTCTAAACTATGTGATAACACACAGACAATACTACCTACAGCAAATACAGCAAATCCAATATAAACAATTGGTTTTCTACCAAAACTATCAGATAAAGGACCAAATAATAGTTGTCCAAATCCTAAACCTAAAAAAATCATGGTTATTAGTAATTGGTTATTGCCAGTATCTAAACTATTAACAGAGATGCCAATAGCTGACATGGCTGGTAAAATAGCATCAATCGCTAATGCTACAATAGACATTAAGGATGCCATTAATAAAATAAACTCTAGCTTAACAGGTGGATTTTTTTGCATGCTGCAAAAGTAGTTTAAAAAAGATTTATCCTTGGTTTTATTAATGTGAAATAGGTGTTAAATTAGACCTAATTAATTTGATATTTATCAAACTTTTATAACAACTTTGCAAAACAATTTTATATGCAATAAATAATTATATTAGTATGTTGTATCTTGTAACAAACCTTTGATTTTCAATGAGAAATAATCTAATAATCAGCCTGATTTTTTTAATGGTTTCTAACCAAATATCAGCACAACAAATTGCTTCGGATGTCATACAGGAGCAAATTGCTAAATACAAAAATGATTTACGAGGTCCTTACAAAGATATTCGTTGGTTTTGTACAGATGGTAGCGTTAGGCAACCCAAAGACCCTTGTCCAGATAATATTGGTCCAGGAAATCAACATGCTAGATATAAGGGTGACGTCGAAAAATTAGCAGTAAGTAATCATATATTTTTAGGTCAAATTTTGGCCTATACAAAAACTGAAGCATTTTGGGATGCACCAGCTAGCCATTCTAGATTAAAACAATACCAATTAGATAAATATTTAAGAGGAGTTGATGATGGTTGGATTAACAGAAAAAGTCAGTTTTATAGAGGTGCCATTCAGTCGGAGGACGAAGAAGCTTGGGGAATTGATTTTTACAAATGGCTTTTGGCAAAGGACGATGTTATACAACAAAATTACTTTTTAGTAAGACAATCCTTAAAGGATATTCCGCATAATGGAGACGATAATTTAGCGCAATTAATGCGAAGCCAATCCAAAGTACTATCTGATGCTTATTTACCATTTATGGATTTGCGTGTTAAAATCCATGCACAACCAGAATTTAATGATATCGAAAAAGTAAAAACTTTTAAGGCTAAACACCTAACAAAATTATCTGTTAATCAAATCAAGTTGATTGACGAGCTAATAATTACTATGACTACCTTCTTTAAACCAATAGATTTAACTGCTGTATTGCAAAAAGCAACATTGATAAAAGACACAACTTTTGGAAAGGCATTTAAGGATTATGTATCTGAACAGCATGAAACAAGTAAAACTTCGGATTTAATCCAAAATACAGCAGAGGTATTAGCGCTATTAAAAAAGGCTGTCATGGATGAAAAACGTCCATTAGCACGTTTACAATTATTAGATATATCATTAAAATTAGAAGAAGTAATTTTTAAAAATGCACCACTTTGGGAACCAAAAACGGTAGAACAGTTAGTAGATAAAATTTGTTACCTAGGTATGGCTACAGCTGCTGCTGGTTATATCGAACAGCATGAGTGGGAAGCTCTAACACTTACACTATCTGCAAATACAACAAATGATACTACTTTAGGTGACTTAACCTCTGTTTTGCAAAATGGTAGAAGTTTGGTTGAATGGAGTTCTGGAATGGTTAAAGCCACTTATCAAGAAACCGTTAATACCTATACTACTTTTGAGCCTCTAGCTTATGGTTTTATTGATGATAAAATTAGAGGGTCTATTGCTTTACATTTAGGTAAAGCAGTAGGAGAATTAGGCGACTTTATAGCCAACGAGTCTGCATTGACTAACAAAGTGCTTAGTATTCCAAATCAAAGTACGATACGAGGTTTAAATCCTGGTTATGCGTTTGGAGAGTTAGTGGTCGTAGCAGGATCTCCTGATGATATTGAGGTATCTTCAAATAAAATATATATTTTCCAGCGTCCACCAGCAGATTTAAAGCCTATTGCAGGTATAGCAACGGTATCTGAAGGTAATATGGTGTCTCATGTACAACTATTAGCACGTAATTTAGGGATACCAAATGCAGCTTTATCAGATCAAAATTTAGCGGACTTAATGACTTATAGTGGTCAAAAAGTATTTTATGCTGTGTCAAATAAAGGCAATGTGATTATCAAAACAGAACAAGACATGTCTGAGGAAGAACGCGCTTTATTTGTTAAAAAAGAACGTCGTAACGAAAAAATAGAAGTCCCTGTTGAAACCATTATTTTAAACCAGAATAATGTTTTAAATCTCCGAAGTGTCGATGCGAGTAATTCTGGTAAGATTTGTGGTCCAAAAGCAGCCAATTTAGGACAACTTAAAAAAATGTTTCCGGAACAAGTTGTGGAAGGTTTAGTAATTCCGTTTGGGATATTTAGAGATCATATGAATCAAGAAATGCCTGACCAAAACAAAACTTATTGGCAATTTTTAGAAGCAATGTTTAATGAAGCAATTGCAATGGAAACAAATGGTATTGCAGAAGAAGAAATTGAGCATTACCAATTAAGACAATTAGAAACATTACGTGCTGCTATTAAAAAAATGCCTTTAAAAACAGAATTTATAGCGCAAATGGAAACTGATTTTAAAACAGTTTTAGGACAAGATTTAGGTGCTATTCCTGTGTTTTTAAGAAGTGACACCAATATGGAAGATTTAAAAGAATTTACAGGAGCAGGATTAAACCTAACACTGTTTAATGTTGTTGATAAATCCAAAATATTAGAGGGTATCAAAGATGTTTGGGCATCACCTTATACTGAGCGTAGTTTTAAATGGAGACAAAAATATTTATTAAATCCAGAAAATGTATTTCCATCAATTTTAGTAATTCCTAGTGTGGATGTTGATTATTCTGGAGTGCTAATAACAAAAGGATTAACGTCTGGAAATGATCAAGATTTAACGATAGCTTTTAGTAGAGGAGCAGGTGGAGCTGTAGATGGTCAATCCTCTGAAACGTATTTATTAAAAGATACTGGAGGTTATCAATTTTTAGCACCTTCGCGTGAGCGTTATTATAATAGTTTACCAATTACAGGTGGTACGCTTAAACAATCTGCAACCTTTGAGCAGCCTATTTTAAACGCTCAAAATATTGCAGATATAAAGCAATTAGCTAAAACCATTAGAGAAACCATGCCAAATGCTACAGATACCGAGTATGAAGGTGCTTATGATGTCGAGTTAGGTTTTAAGGATAACAAACTATGGTTGTTTCAAATTAGACCTTTTGTAGAAAATAAAAAGGCATTAAGTTCTACGTATTTACAATCCATAACACCAATAGTAAACACTAATAAAGCGATAGCGCTTTCAAAAAAAATATAAATGAAAAAAGTATTAATTGTTCTAGTTTTAGTGCTAATCTGTTCTGCTTTTACAACAGTAACTTTATATCCAATTGATGGTTATGAGTACACTGGAATCAAACGTTTAAAGCGTTTAGAATTGATTAAAAGTGGTGAAATAGTGGAGAAACAAACCTTACCTGAAGGTGCGTTTAAATCCTATTTGGATATCAAATTAAATTTAAAAGAAAAAGCAGCAGACAGTTTACATTGTTTTTTTAAAGAGAATGAAGCTTTTCAGAAAGACATTAATAATCTGTTTAGAGGATTAGATAAAAGTTACTCGTTAACTGTAATGGATATTACAGATTTAAACGATATTAAATATGCGCATCGTAATGAAACTTCTGGTTATCAGCCTGGAAGCGTTGGTAAGCTAGCTGTATTATTAGGGTTATTTGATCAATTATCTAAAATTTATCCAGATAATTTTGAAAAACGCATTGCATTATTAAAAACTAAAGTAGTTAAAGCAGGAGTTTGGGGATTAACAGATGAGCATACTATACCTATTTATAACATTGAAACCAAAAAATTAGTAAAACGTCAGGTTATAGCTAGTGACGAGTTTTCTTTATTTGAGTGGGCTGACCATATGTTATCTGTTAGTAATAATGGAGCAGCAAGTATTGTTTGGCGCGAAGTGTTATTGATGCAAGCTTTTGGCGAAAAATATCCTGAATTAACTGAAGCAGATGCCTTAACTTATTTTAAAACTACAGAGAAAAAAGTGTTAACAGATCTTGGTAACGATGTAGTAAATTTACCGTTACGCAACTTAGGTATTACAGCAGACGAATGGCGTTTAGGAAGCTTTTTTACAAGAGGAGCAAATACTTATGTAGGTGATAAAGGCGGAAGTATTGGAACGCCTTTTGGTGTCATGAAATTTTTAGTGCAATTAGAACAAGGTAATGTAATTGATGAGCAGTCAAGTTTAGAAATGAAACGTTTAATGTACATGACAGACAGACGTATTAGATATGCACAAGCTCCTGCTTTAAAGGAAGCTGCAGTCTATTTTAAATCCGGAAGTTTATATAAATGTGATAGAAGCAATGGACAAGCTTGTGGTAAGTATATGGGTAATGTTCAAAACTTTATGAACTCTGTTGCAATTGTAGAGCATCCTGATAAAACAACTTATATGGTTGTATTAATGACTAATGTATTGCGTAAAAACTCGGCAACGGACCACATGACTTTAGCTGCAAATATTGATAAACTAATTAGGAAGTAATACCTAAAAGTGTTTCGGTTTTTGCTCTAATTTTTTTGTTTGTTTCATTAATTAACACCAATTCTAAAAGTGGTTTAAAGCTGGTGTTATTTGATTTTTCTATGAGATATAAAACAGCAAATTTTAGTTTCACATCTTTTCGTTTTAAAAGCTCATTATAACATTCAATTTCACTAAAAACCTTAAGATTTAATTTTTTTAATTTCTCTTCAGAGTTGAAATCTAGTAACACAGATTCGGCAACTGGAATTAATTCTTTTTTAAGTTGACTATTTAGGATATTATCTAAAAACTCGATAGCATGAATACGTTGTTCTTCTTTACCATGCATAATGGTGTTAAGTATTGGGTCAACATCATTGGGTGGATATTTGATTCCTAAAAATCTAAAAATACGCTGTAATTGTCTGTCAAGACGTTGTTCTAGTAAATGGATTAGTCCGTTTCTTGCTTCGTTTTCATCTTTAGACTCTATGGTTACCGATTTCATTTTATATTGTAACACAATTTGAGTGTGTATAACAGCTAATGTATTTTGATATAATTGACATTCGTCTAAAATTTTATCCACTATAAAGCGATCTTTAATTTTTAGATGTGGATACTTCCATTTTAATCGTTTTAAGGCTTCTATAGCTTCAATTTTAACTGTATGTTCTGTATCACCAGTTAGCAACATTAATGTGTTAATGGCTTTTTGAGATTTAAACTTTTCGATAACCAAAATTACATAGGCAGCATCTTCAAAATCAATAGTTTCTTTAATCACTTTTTGGTAAAGTACATCAATAACAGGATCATTATAAAAATATAAGGCATCCACTGCAACTTGTCTGGTGTCTTTTATTGATAAATGCGAAATAATAGGCGCAATAAACTCTGGGTCTAAGGTTCTAGAAGCACTAATTATAGCGGTTTTTAAAACGTCTAAATCTTTGGATAGTAGTTGTGTTTTAAGGACGTTGTAATACATGGTTATTTTTGCATTACCTATACTTTCTAACACAGATTTAATGGTGTTATTTTTTAAATCGGTATCCTTAAGTTCTAAATATTTATTTAATGCAGCTTCTATTTTCTGTTCTAAGTTAAAACGATTTTGCAGTAATTGGTTGTTTCTTAACTCCAAGGATAAGCCTACTAAAGCTGCGTTAGCAATGGTGTTGTCTGTACTATTTATGTGGTTTTCAAATAAAACGATTGTATTTTGCTTATAATTTTTTAAAAGATATCTAAAGGCAGACGTTGTAACTTGCTGGTTATCGTCGTAAATCATAGCTTCAATTTGCGTTGATAAATTTTCTGTTTTTAAAAAGTATAAATTATCAATTGCTAAAGCTTTTATTTTAGGTGATTTATGATTTAGTAATGTTTTAATGGCATAAAAAAAACGTTCGTCCTTAACCTCTAAGGTTTTTTCAAGCATGTTAAGTATTTGATTTTCTTTTCCAGTATTTAAAACACGTAATACAGAACCAATAATGGAGCTGACTTTAAGTTCCTCTTTATGTACTTTACTTTTTTTGACTTCAGAATTATCTAAAAGTTGTTTAAATGCGATGACATATTGCTGTCTTAAAAAATAGATTAAAACCAACCATATAATAATTAAGACGATAATTATAATACTTATTGATGTAGATGAAATATCTAAACCGTTAATAAAAAATATTAGAATAAAACCTGCAATTCCGGTAGCAATACTATCCACTACAACATCTGTAAAAGTTTTGGTTTTCTTTTTAATATCCATTGGGATAGGTATGGACAACAACTCTGTAGATGCTTTGTTTACGGACTGTTTTAAACTGCCATCAATAACTTTTATAAATACTATAACCCATAACTCTGGTATAAAAAGAAGTAAAATAGAGCCAATTAAAATACCAGCAGGCAACCATAAAAGGGATTTGCCAACGCCAAAAGTACCAACAATACGCTTGGTTAAAAATAATTGTATTAATAATGAAATTACACTTAATGTAGAAAACCAAAAACCAAAAAATGAGGTTAACTCGTCTTCTGTAGCTATAAATCTAGAGGCATAATCACTGTATTGATAATCAATTAGTTTAGCTATTAAAACACTCATCCCAATGACTAATGCTATTAAGCTTAATAATTTGGATTGTCTAATAAGTTTAAAAGGGGATTTAGAATTAGTCTCATTTTTTATGGATAACTGAAACTCGTTTAGACTTTTAACCTCATGTTTCCAAATATATCTAGATAAAGGCACACATATTGTTACTAGTAAAGCAGCTATAAATAGTAAGTCTTCAGTATACAATAGCGCGGTTAGTAAGGAGGTAAGGTATCCACCAAATATACCACCAGCAATTGCTCCTGCACCAATAAATCCAAAAACACGTTTGGCTTCTCTAACATTATAAACCACATTAGCAAGTAACCAAAATTGTGAAGCAGTAAGCAGCCCATAAATGGCTACCCAAACATACGGAACGTATAAAAAGTTGCCAGAAATAACATTAAATTTTAATAATACACCAAATGCAATTAAGGATATTATAGAAGCAATTAGCGTTTTATCTATAATAATATTTAATGTGTATTTTTCTAAAGCTTTGGTGTAAAAAAACGAACCAACTATAGCCATTAAGGCAGTAAGTACGTAACCTAAAGGTAACGCGCTAGAGGTAAGCTCTGATAAAAAAAGCGAATTAATTGTAGGTTTTACAACCAACAAAGTTGTAATTAAAATAAAAATATTGAGTTGGAGTAGAAGCGTTTTATTTAACTCTTCTTCTTTAATATCAAATGCTTTTAAAATAAAAGTTTTAAGCTTCTTGTTAAAAGGAAGTGTGATTTTCAAAGTCGTATTTATAGGTCAAAAGTTATTATCAAATAACACTATAAAGGTATTGTTTTTATGTTTTATAACAGAAATTATGGTCTGAATTTAATAGCTAACTATTGTGTTCTTAAAACTTTTTCAATTGGTTTTATCAAATCTCTAATAATTTGTTCTCCAGCAGAATCTTCTATTAATGCTACCAAAATGTAACGTCTGTTACTGTCTTTTCCCCAAACTAAAACAGAGTCGGAATGGTAATTTTTCCAAGATCCAGATTTTCTAAATATTCTAGCATCAGGAGCAATTTTGTCCAAAGTATTTACAAATTTATGGTGTAACTCAGGGTTTTCCATAATATCTAACATTTGTTTAGAACGTTTTCTGTTAACTAATTTACCATTAGCTAACAAGTAATAATATCTACAAACTTGTGTAACAGTTGCAGCATGACTAAGGTTTTTTAAAGGCTCTCTGTTAGTGTTTCCGCCACCACCATAGCGTTTTCCAACCCAAAGACCACCACCAAAATTTTCGTCGTAAAACTTATATTTTGGACTTCTCATAACCGCTTCAATCTTATCATAACCTAAACGGTCTATCATTCTGGTTGTTGCTTGATTATTGGATTTGCTAATCATTAGACGCATATCCTTTTTTATGTCTTTGGTTTCAATTAATTCTTTTTTATCAATAGCATCCATTGCAGCAAGTAAAACAGCAATTTTTGGTAAACTTGCAGCGTACATCATGTGGTTGCCATTAAGTCGTGCAAATTTTACATTATTAGTGTCTCTTAAGTCTACTAAACCAATTGCCATTTTTTTCTGATTAATTAACGTTTTCCATAATGGATTTGCGTTAATTTCTTTTTCTAATGTTTTTTGAAGATTGTTATCTACCAAAGAGGTTAATAAAGCAATTCTGCCATCACTGGTAGGTAAAGGCAACTCGCCTTGAGCAAAACTATTGGTTACAAAAGCAGTAACTAATACAAGAAAAAAAAGTTTTGTTTTCATCTTAAATAATACGGTAGATATAATTTAGCAAATGTATATAAATAACTAGTAGTTAAAGTGTTAAATTTTAAAATAGTCTATTTTTAAATTTGTCAGCATTTGCGATACTTTTCTCATTATTGGTAATAGTTTTTAGTTAATTTATTAAAATTGCATCTGAAATTTAATCTTAAATCTACTTTTATTTTTAATGTTTGCAGTAAAGTAAATATTACATTTTATAAGAGTTTTAATTTACCTAAATTTGTCTTAAACCCTATAACTAAGTTAGATTTTAATGATTTTTAAGCAGTTCAAGATTAAATTTGTTTTTACTTTATTTATAACGCTTATTTTACATAGTGGATTAGCAGTTAGCCAGACTAATAACAAGCTAAATTATTATAGTTTAATTGACTCTGCAGACCTGTATATTGACAATAATCCCAAAGTTTCAGAACAATTTTTAAATAGTATTCCTGATCCAATAACATCTAATATTAAAGATCGCTTAGCGCATTATTACCAACTAAAAGGACTTATAAATGATGCTAATGATGAGCCTATTAAGCAGTTTCAAAACTTTTATTTAGCATTAAAATATGCTAAACTAGAGCAAGACTACGACATAGCAGGAATGGTGTCTTTAGAGCTTTTTTTTAACACTTATATAATTAAAAAGGATTCAACAGCATTTAAATATTTGGAGGATGCTAAACAGTTTTACACCAAAACTAATAACACAAATGGATTAGCAGAAGTGAGTCAAATGTATGCTTTTGTGGAGTATGATAAAACAAATTATGCTAAAAGTAATGCTTTGATATTATCAAATTTAGAGACTTACAAAAACATTAAGGAAGACCAATACTATTACATGTATGCTTTGTTTATGTTGTCTTCTAACTATGCGCATTTAAATAAGTTAAATACTGCTCATTATTATTTTAAATTACTTAAAAGTTTAAAAAATGATAAAACCATTTCACCTTCATTGCACAAATCCCATGTAGTGACAATTAATAATTGTTTTGGAGAAGTTTTTTTAGAGCAAAAAGCAATAGACTCTGTTGGTTTTTATTTAGAAGCTTCTAAAGACTTACGTCATTTTATGAATAGTTCTGATGTTAAACAATATTTTAATTTGTATGCAGATTATTATGAACAATTAGGTAAAGTTGAAGCTAAAAATAACTATCTAGATTCGCTGCGTATTTTTAATGAACAACAATTGCAAAAAGTAACCAACGCAAGTTTAGATATAAATAAAGCCTTGGTAAATACAGACGAAGCGTTGTTAGTGGTTACTGAAAAAAGAAATACTAACAGAGTTTGGATTGCAATACTTATTAGTGCTATTGTCATTTTTGGTTCTGTAATCGCATTACGTTACAAGAAAATTAAATTGAAGATTGTCGAGTTTACTAAGCGAAAAGATGAATACCAGTTTATGCAAACTAACCATGAAAAATTAAAAGTAAAGGTTAGAGGATTGGAGGATTATATTACAGAGCTTAAAAAAGAATTAAGGACAATCTCTTCCATTGACAATTCTACAGAACAAAAAGAAAAAACAAAAGCATTATATAAAAACATACACCATCAATCATCTACGTTTTTAGCTAAAGAAGAAAATTATTTAGAGCTAATTAATGATGTCAATATTGAGTTTTTTACTCAAATAAAAACCATGCATCCAAACTTAAATGATTCCGAAATCATTATTTGTTATTATCTGTTTTTAGGTTTCAAAAATAAAGAAATTGCTGCGTTTTTAAATACTTCAACACGTGCTGTAGAGAGTAAACGTTATCGTATATCAAAAAAAATTGAGGATTTAGATAATACACTTACGCTAATAGATTACTTGAATGATACGTTTAAGGATTCTAAAATAAGTACGCTTTAATTTAGTAAAACTCTCATTTACATATTTTTTAATATGTGCGTAGTCAATGCGTAGTTTATAATTTTATTAATGCAAATAGCCTTTAGTTATTTGTAGAGATATAAATTATAACTCTAAATTAACAATGAAAAAAATCTACTTAGTATTATTACTATTATCAACTGGACCATTGTTTTCGCAATCCAATGATTATAGTGAAATGATTAATAAAGGGACTTACACAGTCCAAGAAATTCAAGCAGCAGCTGAAGCCCATTTTGAAAATAAAGATAAAGGAAGAGGCACTGGTTACAAACAATATAAACGTTGGGAATATCAAGCTTTAAGATCCATTAAACAAAATGGAGTTTTAAGATCTAATAAATTTTATTATAATGAATTAGAGCGTTATAATAACTATATCAATCAAAAAGCAATTAACAGTAGAAGTGTATCTTCAGACAACGGTAACTGGGAGCAATTAGGACCATATTCATGGAATGCCACTTCTGGTTGGAATCCTGGGACAGGCAGAATTACTTCTATAGCTTTTGAAACAGGTAATCAAAACCATATTATTGTAGGTGCAGAAACAGGAGGTGTATGGAAAACATTAGATGGTGGAATCAACTGGTCACCGTTATGTGATAATTTTTCTAACATGAAGGTTTATGCGTTAGCTATGCATCCCACAGACCCTTCAACTTATTTTTGGGGATCAGATAACGGAACAATATTTAAATCTACAGATGCTGGAGCAACTTGGAATTTTGTAGCTGGCACAATAGGTGCTGGAGAAGTTAACAGAATTTTGATAGATCCAAATACACCTTCAAAAATGTACTGTAGTGTTGAGCATGGTGGGCTTTTTAAGTCTACTAATTCTGGTAGTTCTTGGTCATTAATTCATCCAGAAGCAGATTATAGAGGTTATGATTTCGAGTTTAAACCATTTGATTCTAATACAATTTATGCTTCTGGTACTTCTGTTTTTAAATCTACGGATGGTGGTACTACCTTCAATAAAATTGAAACACCAACAGGAATCCCTAATTTTGACACAGAATATGTTAATGGCTCTATTGATTGGACTTCTGCAGCTGTTGGTTTTCAGCATTTTGGAGTGACTTCTATAACACCTAAAACAGGAAATGGTCTGGGATTATTTGTTAGAGGAACCAATGGAGCGTCTGGTAATATTACTAAGTTAGTTATTCCAGCTTTAAATCTAGATTCTGCAACTAATCCAGTTGTAAAATTTTCATATACACAGCCTGATTATTTTGGGGATGTTGATGTTTTAAAAGTGTATTATAAAACCGCTTTATCAGGTTCATGGGTAGAACTAGCTAGTTATACGACTGCTCAAGAGTCATGGTCAGATATTACTTTAAATTTACCTAATCCTTCATCTGATTATTATATTGCTTTTGAAGGAGCTGTTACTAACGCTGGTGGTGGAGGTGTCACATTAGATGATGTGACTGTCGAAACTTCTAATTTAGGTGTGTTATTTAGTGATGGTTTTGAGTCTTCAACACCTAACGTGTTTAATTCAGGAGCTAAAATGTTAGCTGTTTCAGAAGCGGATCCATCTGTAGTTTATTTGGTGGAAGCAAGTGGTGTTTCTGGAGCGCATTTTAATGGGTTATATAAATCTACAGATAGTGGAAACAATTTTATAACATTAGAGCACTCTGGTAAAAATTATTTTGGATATAATGTAGTTGCTACAGACCCAAGTGATGCAACAAGTGGGCAAGCACCAAGAGATATGGATATTGCAGTAAGTCCTACTAATGTTAACGAAGTGCATATTGCAGGTATTAATACTTGGCGTTCTTTGGATGGTGGTGTTACTTTTAATCCAACAACAAACTGGAATATTTCTGATACGGAATCAAATAATTTAGGTTATTCTCATGCTGATGTAGATTTATTAACTTTCGTTGGAAGTACATTGTATACAACAACTGATGGAGGTGTTTTTAAAGCTACAAACAGCGCAGGACCAATAAGTACAAGCTATTTTACAGATATAACAGCAGGATTAGGGATTAGACAGTTTTACGCTTTTGGTATTAGCCAAACTAATCCAGTAGTAGTTACAGGTGGTGCTCAAGATAATGGAAGCGCTACATTAACTTCAACAGGTGTTTGGAGAGATTGGATTGGTGGAGATGGTATGGACGGTTTTGTAGATAAAACAAATAGCCAAATTATTTACGGTACAGCTCAACAAGGTAGTTTAAATAAATCTATTGATGGTGGTCAAACCTTGGCTGGTATCACTATTCCTGATAATAAAACAGGAAATTGGGTTACACCTTTTGAGCAAGATCCAGTTGCTGTAAATGTTATTTATGCTGGTTACGATCAAGTTTATAAGTCTTTAGATGGTGGGTTAAATTGGACTGCAATATCGCAAGTATTTAGTTCTAAATTAAATCATCTTAAAATAGCTCAATCTGATCCAAATACAATGTATGCATCATACCAAAATAAATTATATAAAACAATAACAGGTTCAGGAACTTGGACAGAATTATCTAGCTATTCTGGTGATAATATAAATTCTGTTGCTATTCACCCAACTAATGCCAATAAGGTTGCAATTGCAACTATAGGTACAGAAAAAGTATATGTTACAAATGATGGTGGTACAACATGGACGTCTTATAAATTTGATTTACCGGATTTTAGTGCTTTAGCTTTAGTTTGGGATAATAATGGTAATGATGGATTGTATTTAGGTATGGATTATGGTGTGTATTACATTGATAATACTACTAATAATTCATGGCAACCATTTATCAATAATTTGCCTAATGTAAAAATTAGCGAGTTAGAAATTAATTATTCAGATAATAAATTATACACTGCTACCTATGGTCGTGGAGTTTGGCGTACACCTCGTTACGATGTTACGACTTTAGGAATAACGGATAATTTAACCAAAAAATCTGGTATTAAAATGTATCCAAATCCAGCATCACAAACTTTTAATTTAGTATCTAATTCAGATGAATCAGTAGATGTTAGAGTATTTAATGCCTTAGGAAAATTAATGTTCTTTAAAAAGAATATTAACTTAATCGAAGATTATAAAATTGATATTTCGCAGTATCAAACGGGATTTTATTTTGTTAGAATCAATAATGAAAACGGAATATTTACATATAAGTTGATAGTTAAATAATAGCAATAATTAACTATGTTAGGAATCCTCAAGAGCAGCTGCTTTTGGGGATTTTTTTATTTAAAACAAAAGTGCGTAGTCAATGCGTAGTCTTTGTTTACAATGTTTTCAAGATGTTAATAGATATTTGTGACGTTCAAATAACAACATAAAAACATGAAAAAAACAATTACTTTTTTATTCTTGGTCTTCACGATTGTATCCTATGCTCAATCTATAGACTACAAAAAGACACCTTATATAAAAGGTAGTAATTATTACCAGATCATAAAACAAGTTAGAGAGGATTTGGGAGCATTCAATAAAAATGCATCTAAAACCGAAATTAAAAAGCATAAGCAATTTGAACGTTGGGCTTATTTTTGGAAAGATAGAGTAGATCTAAACGGAAACTTTCCTAATGCCTTTTCAGGTTATTATAATGCTGGTATTATTGATGCGAATGGTAAATTTAAAGACAATATAAGTTTAGCAAGTCAGACTAGTAGAATTTCAAATACAGGACAAACATGGACAAATATTGGACCACAAGAAGTACCAGATGCTAACGGTTATCCTAATCAACCACAATTAGGACGATTGACTAACTTTTTAAGGTACACACATGCTACTGATCCAAGTCAAAATGTATTGTTTGTAAGTGCTCCAGTTGGAGGTGTATGGAAATCTACAGATAACGGAACCTCTTGGACACCTAAATTAGATCATTTAGCAGGTATTGGTGTTACAGATATTAAAAGTAGTAGTGCAGATATTAATAATCCAGGCACTATTTATATCTCTACTGGAGATTTTGATGCTGGACATATCAAATCAATAGGTGTGTATAAGTCAACTGATTTTGGAGAAACCTATCAGCCTACAAATTTGACTTTCAATTTAAATCAACAAGAGTCAACTTCTAATTTAATTGTTCTTGATGCTAATACAGTCATAGTTGGAACTAACAAACATATCAAAAAAACAACAGATGGAGGTATCACTTGGACCAATGTATATACTCATAATTATGACGATGCTGTAATAGGTAAGTTTCATAGAAATGGTAATAATATTATCTGTTCGGATAGTTGGGGTGGATTGTTTTTCTCTTCAAATAATGGAAGTACATGGAGTGTTTTAGTGTCAGAAGGCACAAGTAGTCAGCGTCATGCTATTACATCAGATCAATCAGGTGTGTTTTATGTACAAAATGATAATGGACAGGTGTCTACTTATAATACTACTTTAGCATCACCAGTTTTAACGACTATTGGTGTGCCAGCAGTAGGATATAATACACAAGGTTCTTATAACCAATGTTTAACTGTAAAAGATGGATTGATTATTAGTGGAGTAGTGGATGGAATAAATTCTGATGACTCAGGTAATACATGGTATGTAACTTTAAACAATTCTTGGTCAGATAACACTTCTGCTGGTTCTTATGGACATGCAGATATACATGAAATGGGACCTTTAGATGATGGCTATTCTTTTTGGAATGTAAACGATGGAGGATTAAATTTTGTTACTTATAGCACTATTGCAGATGAAAAACCTACGGTAGAATATAAGTCAAACGGAGTAATAGTAACGCAGCTATATTCAGTAGCAATAACACCACAAACCACAACAGATAACATGATTATGGGAAACCAAGATAATGATGGATACAGTTTAGAGTTAGTTGGAGGTGTACCAACATGGGTAACAGCAGGAGCAGGAGATGGTACTTGTACAGCAGTAGATTATACAAATCCTCAAATTAGATATTTAGGGTCGCAAAATGGTGGATTAACAAGAGCAGATAATGGCTTTTTAGGTGATGTTTGGGGAACAAGTTTAACAACACCAACAGCAGGAGCACCTTTTGTTTGGACGCTAAAAATGCACTCCACAAATTCTTCAATATTATATGGTGGTTTTGCAGATGTTTATAAATCGGCTAATAAAGGAGACACATGGACTAACTTAAACTCTGGAGCAGGAGCTATAGAGTATATCGAAACTTTTGGAAATAATTTAATAGTTATTGGAGAAACTACGGTTAGAAAATCAAGTAATGATGGAAGTACATGGACCACAGTTAATCAACCTGAAGCTGGTGCTAAAATGAATTCTGTTTCATTAAACCAAAATAACACTAATATTTTATATGCAACAGTAAATGGTTATGTAGACGGATCAAAGGTTTTTAAATCTATGGATGGCGGATCGACTTGGACTAATATTTCAGCAGGATTACCAAATATTGTTGCAAAACAAGTGGTTTTAAAACAAAATCAAGGTCAAGAGATTTTGTTTTTAGGTACAGAAATAGGCGTGTATTATAAAACAGGAACTGAAGATTGGACTAAGCTAGGTCAAGGATTGCCAAATGTGGTTATTAATGATTTAGAAATTAACTACACGCAGGACAAATTGGTAGTTGGAACATATGGAAGAGGACTTTGGGAAATTAGTATTTTAAATGAAACATTAGGTGTAGAAGAAGTTCAATTATCAAGTGAAACAGCACCTTTAGTGTATCCAAACCCAGTGAATGCAGGTCTTTTGAATATTAAATTAAACACTGCTAATAGTAATTATGAGTACCAAATGTACAATGTCATTGGAGGTTTAGTCAAAAAAGGAAGCTTAACAGCAGGATTAAATACTTTAGATGTTAGCACGATAGCGTCAGGGATTTATGTTGTAAGAATGACAGATGGAATCACAGTATCTGCTCAAAAAGTGATTATTGAATAGAGTATAGCTAGTAATCTCTAATTTTTTAGGGAAACTAAAAAGAGCCTCAATTGAGGCTCTTTTTTTATGCTTTCTTTATGTATTATTTTTTCTATAAAGGAATATTACCATGTTTTCTATTTGGTAAAACTTCTTCCTTATGTTCTAACATTTTAAACGCTTTTATTAATTTACGTCTAGTGTTTTCAGGAAGAATAACTTCATCTATAAAACCACGTTCTGCAGCTTTATAAGGATTAGCAAACAGCTCAGCATATTCGGCTTCTTTTTCTAAAAGTTTTTCTTCAGGATTATCTGCTGCTTTTATTTCTTTTCTAAAAATAATTTCACTTGCACCTTTTGCTCCCATAACAGCAATCTCAGCACTTGGCCAAGCGTAATTTAAGTCCGCTCCAATGTGTTTAGAGTTCATAACGTCGTAAGCACCACCATAAGCTTTTCTTGTAATTACAGTTACTTTAGGCACTGTAGCTTCGCTTAAAGCATATAATAGTTTTGCTCCATGCACTATAATTCCGTTCCATTCTTGATCTGTTCCTGGTAAAAATCCTGGTACATCTACTAACACTAATAACGGAATATTAAAGGCATCACAAAATCGTGTAAATCTTGCTGCTTTACGCGAACTATTTACATCTAAAACTCCAGCTAAAAATAAGGGTTGGTTGGCTACAATACCAACGCTTTTACCACCAATTCTTGCAAATCCAACAATAATGTTTTCAGCATAATCTTTATGGATTTCAAAAAAGCTATCTACATCAATTATGCCTTTTATAACATTATGCATGTCATATGGCTTGTTGGCATTTAAAGGAATGATTGTTTTAAGTTCGTCTCTAATTTCATCACCTAACTTAAATGGTAAATCTTTTGGTTTTTCTAAGTTGCTTTGTGGTAAATAGCTAAGTAAACGTTTAACATCTTCTAGACATTCTATATCGTTAGACGATGTGACGTGGGCTACACCAGATTTAGTCGAGTGTGTACTTGCTCCACCAAGTTCTTCGCTGGTAACTTCCTCGTTAGTTACTGTTTTAACCACGTTTGGACCTGTAACAAACATATAACTTGTATCCTCTACCATCATAGTAAAATCCGTCATTGCAGGACTGTAAACAGCTCCTCCAGCACATGGACCCATAATAGCAGATAGTTGTGGGATAACACCAGATGCTTTTACATTTCTATGAAAAATATCTGCATATCCACCTAAGGATCTAACACCTTCTTGGATACGTGCACCACCAGAATCATTAAGACCAATAAAAGGCGCACCAACTTTAAGTGCTAAGTCCATTATTTTACAAATTTTTTCGGCATGTGTTTCAGACAAAGCACCTCCAAATACTGTAAAATCTTGTGCAAAAACATACACTAATCTTCCGTTTATTGTTCCGTAACCTGTAATAACACCATCACCATAAAATTTTTGGTTTTGCATTCCAAAATCAACCGTTCTATGTGTTACTAATGCACCAATTTCTTCAAAAGAACCTTCGTCCATTAAATAGGTAACACGTTCTCTTGCGGTTAATTTTTTCTTTTGGTGTTGTTTATCTATTCTATCTTGACCACCACCTAATTTGGATAGCTCAAGTTTTTCGTTTAGGGTTTTTATTTTAGATTCCATATCTCTATTTTAATCACGTATGGTCGTAAACGCTATACGTTATGTAATTATCTAATTAGTTGGTAGTCTTAATTGCTTTTGATCCTCTAGATACTGTTTTACAGCAAAAAGAGCAGCTAATTTAGCTTCGTGTTCTGCATCTTGTTTTAAAGCTTCAGGAGAATAGTACTTTTTTACAAAATGGGTGTCAAAGTTTCCTGATTTAAACGCCTCATGATTAAAAACAAACGTCCCGAAAGGCAGCGTGGTTGCGATACCTTTAACATCGTAATCTGCAATAGCTTGACGCATTAGTTGCATGGCTTCTTCACGTGTTTTACCGTAAGTAATTAGCTTGGCTAACATTGGATCGTAGTAAATAGGAATATCCATACCTTGTTCAAAACCATTATCCACTCTTATCCCTTTTCCTTCTGGAAGTTTATAAACGTCTAAATGTCCAACACTAGGTAGAAAATCGTTTAAAGGATCTTCAGCATAAATACGTAATTCTAAAGCGTGACCATTAATTTTTAAATCAGATTGTTTTATGTCTAAAGCTTCGCCACTAGCCACTTTTATTTGTAATTCTACTAAGTCAACACCAGCGATAATTTCTGATACAGGATGCTCTACTTGTAGTCTGGTATTCATTTCAAGGAAATAGAAATTCTTGTTTTCATCTAATAAAAACTCGACAGTTCCAGCGCCAACATAATCACATGCTTTTGCTACTTTAATTGCAGCTTGTCCCATTTCTTCTCTTAACTCTGGCGTTAAAACAACACTTGGCGCTTCTTCGACTACTTTTTGATGGCGACGTTGTATACTACATTCACGCTCAAAAAGATGAATGACATTACCATGTGTATCTGCCATAACTTGTATTTCGATATGACGAGGCGATCCAACGTATTTTTCAATAAAAACAGAACCATCACCAAAAGCATTAACGGCTTCACTAATAGCACGATTCATTTGAGATTCAAATTCGTCTTCGTTTTCCACAACACGCATTCCTTTTCCACCACCTCCAGCAGAGGCTTTTATTAAAATAGGAAAGCCAATAGTCTTAGCTATTTTTTTAGCTTCAGGAATATCTGTAATAGCTTGGTCTGTTCCTGGTACCATTGGTATATCATAACCTTTAACAGCATCTTTAGCTGCAAGTTTACTACCCATGACTCTGATCGCATGCGATTTTGGTCCAATAAAGGTGATGTTGTTTTTTTCGCAAAGCTCTGCAAAATCTGCATTTTCACTCAAAAAACCATAACCAGGATGTATACCGTCAACATTTAAGCTTTTGGCTACTTCTATAATTTTATCGCCTAACAAATACGATTGATTAGAAGGTGCTTCTCCAATTAAAACAGCTTCGTCAGCAAATTTTACGTGAGGCGCATTACGATCTGCAGTAGAGTAGACTGCTACGGTTTTAATTCCCATTTTCTGGGCTGTACTCATAACTCTTATTGCGATTTCGCCACGATTGGCGACTAGTATTTTTTTCATGTTATTCAAATTCAATTAACAATTCACCTTTATCTACAGTACTTCCTTTTGTTCCTGTTACAGACTTTATAACACCATCTCTAGGCGATACAATACTGTTTTCCATTTTCATAGCTTCCAGGATAAGTAAAGGTGTATTTACAGAGACTTCATCACCAGGCTTAACCATAATATCCAAGATTAATCCTGGCATTGGTGCTTTTATGTTATCAATTTTTTTGGAAGCACCAACTTCAAATCCCATTGCTTTTATTAAAGCATCCAATTGGTCTTCTATTTGGACTGTATATAGGTTGTTGTTAACTTTTACGGTGTACGCTTTTTTTAGAAAATCACTTTCCGTGATTTCGACTTTAAAAGGTTTGTTGTTGTCTAAAAGATGAAATGTATTCTGTTTAACTTCAACAGAATCAATGCTTTTTATAACATCTGAGTCTATCTCAAATTGATTAAGACCATTTGTTTTTACATTAAATTTTTGGCTCATTTTGTCTAAAATTATGAGCAATAAAGATAAGTAACTATATCGTTTTAGTAAAACAGAAATCCAATATATTATTCTTTAATAGTTAACAATTACATCTATTAGGTTTATTTTTACGTAATTAAGTTATATACACCATAGATTATGAAAATAAAATTACTTCTTTTATTATGCTTATTATTTCAGGTTAGTTACGCTCAAGACTTGTCCTTAGGATATAGTGCAAACGACTTAGCACAGCATCCAATGCAAGATTTAGCTAAACCAGGTTATTTGCAATCTGCAGCAGACCCGTCTTTTCCCGCAACCCAAATACGACGTATTACTAATGCAGGAACAGGTAATTCTATTAAGCCTATGTATAGCACAATACAAGCTTGGAATGCAGATGAAAGTTTAATGATAGTTTATGGCGGAGGAAATCACCAATTATTAAATGGTCAAGATTATACGTTTATAAGAAACCTAACAGATGTCAATCCAGATGATATCGAGACTATTTTTTGGTCGTTTTCAAACCCAGATATATTCTTTTATATGGATGGCGCTACGGATGATTTGATTAGTTACAATGTGCAAACCCAAGTAAAAACGGTATTGGTTAATATTAGAACAATTAGTGGTTGTATTGCTAGTAATGGCTTAACTGGAGGTAATGACGTCCAAATGATGTCATGGGATGATGATGTATTTGCTTTTAGATGCGGAAATACTGCTGCATATTATTACAGAATCTCTACAGGAACACTAACACAATTTAATTTATCAGACGTTGCTTATACAGCACCAATGCCTTTTCCTAGTGGTAATTTGTTTTTTCATAGAGGAGATGTTTATGATGCTAATGGTGATTTTGTGAGAAGTTTAAATATAGCAGGCGTACAGCATTCTTGCTTAGGAAAACTAAGTAATGGAGACGATGCTTATTACAACGTTAATTTTGAAGAAGGTGTAAATGGTGGTTGTCAAGGGACTTTAGTGGCGCACAATGCGACAACAGGAGACTGTTTTGCTGTTACAACTTATAGTGATTATGCATATCCAAAATCAGGAACACATATATCGTCTTTAGCGCATAAAAATACTGGAGATGGTTGGGTTGCAGTTTCTTGTTTAGGTTTTCAGCGTGATGGTGTACAGATTTTAGATCAAGAATTATTTATCGCGAAAGTCAATGAGTTTGATGCCGATGTTTATAGAGTAGCACATCATAGAAGTGATCCTGATGAGTTTGGTTATTTTGCAGAGCCACATGTGACTATCAGTCCAACAGGGACCAGATTATTATTTGGTAGTGATTGGAGTGGAACAGAAGACGGAGACTCTGTAGATAGTTATGTAGCTGAACTAAATAGTTATACGCTATCAACAGCACAGGTTGTAAACACTACTAAATCGATAGTTTTATTTCCAAATCCAGTTAATAATACGCTACAATTACAGTCTGCTTTAAATAGAACCATACAATTTTCTATTACTGATATTACAGGAAAGCAAGTTTATGATGCTAGCTTTTATAACAATGCATCAATAGATGTTAGTGCTTTAGCTAATGGTTTGTATTTTGTTACTTTTAATAATGAAAGTACTTTGGGTGTGATAAAATTTGTTAAGAAATAGAATTTAAATCGTCTTTAAAAACAGAACTATTTTGATGGTATCTAATGGCTCTTCTAGATAAGAAAATTCCAATTGCTAGAGATACAAAAGCACCAACCCAAATACCAGGTACAAAGTCTATAAATAAGAAAAAGTCATAGGCTCCATGAAATAAAACAGCAAAAAATAAGCCTAATAAATTTAAGTATAATTTGTTAGGTGCAAATTTTGCTTTACCCATAAAGTATCCCATTAAAATTCCAAATGTAGCGTGGGCAGGTACTGCGGTAAATGCTCGGGCAATTGCTGTTGCTGGCCCACTTTGCATGACGTACATGATGTTTTCGGTTGCTGCAAACCCCATAGATACCATAACAGCATAAACAATACCGTCAAAGGGCTCATTAAACTCTTTATGGCGTTGTGCAAAAAGTAATACGATTAAAAATTTACTTAATTCTTCAGAAAAACCAACCACGAAAAAGGCTTGTTTAAATTGTTCCCAAATGCTTAGTTTATTCTCTAAAGGGACTAATATATTAAAGACAGAGTAGAGTAGTGTGGTAATAATAATACTAACAATAGCACCCAATAAAAACGAAATTATTAATAAACGTTTAGGTTCTTTCTCGTACTTATCTTTTAGATAAATGTAAAATATGATAATAACAATTGGCGCTAAAGCCATCAATAGTAGTTGCATAGGTTTAAATTATAATATTTTTTCAGAAATTTGGTTTAGCACGAGTACATAATAATCTTTATTGCTTGCAACAAAATGACCATTTGCTTTACTATTTTCTAGAAGCGATTTAAACTGAGAAATAGTGACTAGCTTAAGTGCTTCAACTTCTTCTAACTGCGGTTTTAGTGTAGATATTGACACTGTTAATGGGGTTATATATGTATGATGAAACTCGTAATCTTTTATTCCGTTAGGGTAATTTTGAAAGCACTCAAAAACACCAATTTTTTGTAAATCAGTAGGTTTTATTTGTAATCCAATTTCTTCCTTAATTTCTCTAATGGCGCCATTCTCAATAGATTCTCCTGCATCAATATGTCCAGCTACAGAAACGTCCCAAAGTAAGGGATAGATTGCTTTTGAAGCTGCACGTTGCGCTAATAGTATTTGACCTTGGTTAGTATAAAACCAAATGTGTGCTGTATTGTGGTAAAGTCCGTTGTTATGAATCTCACTTTTTAAAGCAGATTGGCCTGTGGGTTTACCATTTTTGGTGACTATATCTATTAACTCATCCATACTTTATACGATTAAAAAAGCCTCTTTTAATAAAAGAGGCTTAATTATTAGTTGCTTATTAGCCAAGTTTGACTGAGCTATTATTTAAAATAAGAAAATGTTTCGCCATCTTCAATTTTAAGTAATGTTTCATAAATTAATTTAATTACGTTTTCTACATCATCTTGATGTACCATTTCTACAGTAGTATGCATGTAGCGTAATGGTAACGAGATTAATGCAGATGCAACACCACCATTACTATATGCAAACGCATCAGTATCAGTTCCTGTTGCTCTACTTAAAGCAGCACGTTGAAACGGTATTTTATTATCATCTGCAGTGTCTGTAATTAAATCACGTAATTTTTGTTGTACAGCAGGTGCGTAAGCAACAACAGGACCTTTACCAATTTCTACATGACCTTGTACTTTCATGTCAATCATTGGTGTTGTAGTATCATGTGTTACATCTGTTACTATTGCTACGTTTGGTTTGATTGTTTCCGTAATCATTTGTGCACCACGTAATCCAATTTCTTCTTGAACAGAGTTTGTGATGTAAAGTCCAAATGGTAGCGTTTTCTTGTTTTCTTTAAGCAAACGTGCCACTTCAGCAATCATAAAACCACCCATACGGTTATCTAAAGCACGACAAACAAACTTGTCTCCATTTAAAATATGAAACTCATCTGGATAGGTAATAACACAGCCAACGTGCACACCCATTTTTTCTACCTCCTCTTTATCTTTTGCACCAACGTCTATTGTAATATTGTTTGGTTTTGGAGCTTCTTCCTTGGCTTTATTACGTGTATGTATTGCAGGCCATCCAAAAACACCTTTTACAATACCATTTTTAGTATGAATATTAACAATTTTACTAGGTGCGATTTGATGATCACTACCACCATTTCTTACTACATAAATTAATCCATTATCAGAAATATAGTTAACGTACCAAGAGATTTCGTCAGCATGACCTTCAATTACCACTTTAAATTTTGCATCAGGATTTATAACTCCAACAGCAGTTCCGTAGGTGTCTGTAAAAAACGTGTCTACATAAGGTTTTAGGTAATCCATCCATATTTTTTGACCATCCCATTCGTAGCCAGTTGGTGATGCATTGTTTAGATATGTTTCTAAAAAGTCCATAGACTTTTTGTTTAGTATGCTTTTTGTTGCCATTTAATTTAATTTTTGTCTAAAATAACAATATTCACACTTATTTAATAGTTAGCAATACGTTAATTCTTAATTTTACAGTATAAGTTTCCGTTTTGGAATAGTTTTAGTAGTTATTTATTTATGAAATACATCCTTTTTATATTATTATGCATACCTACTTTTCTTGTTGGACAAGAAGATAATATTATAGAGCAAGACTCAACAGAAGTTGAGTATATTATAATAGAAGGTGATTCAATACCTCAAAAATCTATTTATTTAGACGAAGTAATGATTTTGGATAAGCTTTCATTTAAATCTAAAGAAGACAGAAGACGTTACCTTATTTTAGGTCGCAAAACCTTAAAAGTCTATCCTTATGCTAAGTTAGCAGCGGACAGGTTAAATGCTTTAAATACAAGATTGCAGTCTTTAGATAGAAAACGTGATAAGAAAAAGTATGCTAAAAAAGTTCAAAAATATATTGAAGAAGAGTTTTCTGAAGAGCTTAAAAAGTTAACACGAACAGAAGGTCAAATTTTAGTAAAACTAATACATAGACAAACTGGTAAAACGACTTTTGATTTAATTAAAGAATTACGTAGCGGTTGGAGAGCTTTTTGGTTTAATAGTACTGCCTATTTATTTAATATCTCATTAAAGCGAGAGTATGACCCAGAAAATGTTGAAGAGGATTATTTAATTGAAGATATATTAATACGCGCTTGGCAAAACGGTCAATTAAAATTAGTAAAATCACCTTTAGATTTTGAATATTTTAAGTTGAATAATAAATGGTCAAAAACAGAATAAAATTTATAAAATGCGAAAACAAACTCCTTTTGAAGAAAAGCTAAACGCACTGACGCATGGTATTGGTGCTGTTTTTGGGATTGTAGCTTTAGTATTATTAATTGTTTTTGAAACCAAGAAAACCGAATTTAGTTTATTTAGTGTCGTGGTTTATGGACTATCCATAATAATCCTATTTACAGCATCAACTTTATATCATATTATTACTGACGAAAAAAAGAAACACTATTTTAGAATTGTTGATCATGTTAGTATTTACTTACTAATAGCAGGAACTTACACTCCTGTTTTGCTAATTACTTTAGAGCAAAGTTTAGGTTGGATGCTGTTTTATATTGTTTGGGGAATCGCTGCTTTTGGAGTGGTATTAAAATTGTTTTTTACTGGACGCTTTAACACTTTTTCAACTTTACTGTACTTAGTAATGGGTTGGTTAGTGGTTTTTGATTTTTCAACACTATCTAGTTTAATGGATGCTAATGGTATTCTTTTACTTATGGCTGGAGGATTATCTTATACAGTAGGAATTGTTTTTTATGCTATCGAAAAAATACCTTATAATCATGTAATATGGCATCTATTTGTGTTAGCAGGAGCTATTTGCCACTTTTTTATGGTGTTATTTTACGTTATTTAAACTTGTGTTGTTTAAAACATGTAACTTAACTTAGTATTGCTTTTTAAAAGCCATAGGTGTTACGCCTGTTTTAGACTTAAAAAATTTAGAAAAATAAGCGTAATCAGAAAATTCTAAAGTATCTGATATTTCAGTTAAGTTGCTTTTAGAATGTACAATTAGTCGTTTGGCTTCCAGTAATATCCTCTCAGAAATTAATTGACTAGTGGTTTTATTTAAGGTTTGCTTTACCACTCGGTTAAGATGTTTGGTTGTAATGTTTAGTTTATTAGCATAAAAATTAGGCAGTTTTTGCGTGTAAAAATATTGATTAATCAAGATTTCTAGCTGCTCTAAAATTTTAGAATAGCTAGATGTTATCAAGTTTTCAGGTTTTACATTTGCGGTATATGCTCTAGTCAAATCAATATAAATACTACTAATTATAGTAATTAGTTTTAATTCTTTTAATAGATTATTGCTAGAGTACTCATTGTACAATACCTCAAATTTAGTGTTTAAATCCAAAGTTTGCTGTGTGTCTAATTTTAGTGTTGGTGGATTTTGATAGGAGTAATAAAATGGAAAATTTTCCAATGCATGACTTAAAAAATTAAGATCATAAAAATCCTGTGTATGAAAAAAGATATAACCTTCCGGATTAGTGTCAAACTTCCAAGCGTGCGTTTGACCTGGTTTTAAAAAAAACACCTTACCAGGTAAAATACTATAGCTATTAAAATCAATTTCATGCGTTCCAGTTCCTTTGGTAAATAAGACACACAAATAAAAATTATGACTATGTGGTTTTGTTATCAAGTCTTTGTTTAACTGTATATGATTTAAAAAATCATTAACATAAAGGTCATTAAAAGTCTTGATTTTCTTAAACTGATTTATTTTTAAAACAGGAATTTTCATATAAAATGTCTTAAAAGTACAAAAAATAGCGTTTTTATTATAGGTTTAAATATATAACATATGCTTAATTTTGCCCTATAAATATGTTAGTTTTATGAATACCGTTTTAAATGTAATACAATGTAAATGTCCTAATTGTAAAAAAGGAAAAATGTTTAGCACTCGTGGAAATATATTGTTTTTTAAAATTCCTGAAATGAATACTAGATGTGAAGTATGTGATTTTAAATTTGAAAAAGAACCAGGTTTTTTCTTTGGAGCTATGTTTGTTAGTTACGCACTTGCTGTAGGACAAATGATTATAAGTTTAGTAGTATTCTGGCACCTAATAGACTTTTCGCCATTAAAAGTCTTTTTAATAATAGTATTAATCACGTTATTATTAAGCACCTTAAATTATAAAATTTCTAGAGCTATTTGGGTTCATATATTTTATAAAAAACCTTTAGAAAGTACAATTAACAAGGTGGACTAACCTTCAATAACATCCTTATATTCTTCAAAAAAAGCTTCTAGAAGCGACATATGTGTATTAAAAAACACCATAACTTCCTGCCATGTGTTTTTATTATGGATAGATACTTTGTGACCTAAAGGCACATAAATACGTGATATTTCTTTACCATTATCTAATAAAAATTCTTCATCATAAATAGCGTCAGGTAAGTAATCGTCCATTAAAATAGACTTTAAAGCCATTAGTTTTTCCCAATAATTAATGCGGTTTTCTAAGTCGTCTTCTAAGTCAAGCGCTATCAAGGCTTTTTTATTATCAAAATAAAACTTTAAGCTTAAGCCTTTTAGTTTAGTATTATATAAAATCCATTTTCTAGGAAATGACTTCCCAAAACTGGTCCAAAATAGTTCTTTAATTTGTCTAGATTCTTCTTTAGAAAACATAATTTTAATACATTATTGGATGAAATCTTTTTTGATATGATTTCAAAATTTATAAAACAGAAAACGTCTTTTATTTTAAATTAAATAAGCAATGACAATACCCAAAATAATGGTACTTAGTTTGGCTAAATTAAATTTATGACCTTCGCTACTTTCAAATAAAATGGTAGTACTAATATGTAAAAATATACCAATAACTAAGGCAGAAACTTCGTAATAATAGTTTTCAAAAAACTGAAATTGTGTTGATAAAAATACACCTAAAGGCGTCATTAAAGCAAACAATAATAAAAATAAAATAATTTTATTTCGACTTAAATTAGACGCTAAAAAAAAGGTTGATAATATAATAGCAACAGGCAATTTGTGGATAATAATTCCGTAAATTAAGTGATCATGAGCTTCTATTGGAATGCCTTCTAAAACACTATGGATACTTAAACTAATAAATAATAACCACGGAAACTCTACACTGTTTTTATTAATATGCACATGACCATGCTCTGCACCTTTAGAGAAAAATTCTAAAATTATTTGCAACAAAATACCAATCATAATAAACAACCCAATAGGCTTGCCTTGACTATTATAAACTTCTGGTAAAAAATGAAAAACAGTTATAGATAATAAAAAAGAACCACTAAACGCTAGTAGTAATTTAAGATTACGGTTATGTTTTGGTTTAAAAATTAGGACAATTAAAAAGCCTAAAACAACAGCAATAATTGGTAATAAAAAATTTTTCATGTCCTTAATTATTTAAAAATCATGATTAAACGTTCAGACGTTTTTTTATGAAACTTACTAAGCTTATAATCTCCAAAAACATCTAATAAATAAACACCAGCTTGCTCAAATAACGCCTCAAAATCTGCTAGACTAAACGCTTTAACACGTTCTTGAAATTGATAGTCTTCACCTTCAAAACTAAAGCTAATGTCTTTAATTATATAGCCATTTTCAACACGTCTTTTTTGTAAAAAGTCAATCCCTTCAACCGTTTTAGTATTCTCAGGCACTAAGTTTTCAATAATATATTCGGTATTCATAAAGTCAATAACACCAAAACCAAAATCGTTTAAATTTGCTTTAATCGCTTTTATCGTTGCTAAATTATCAGATTCATTTTCAAAATATCCAAAACTGGTAAATAAGTTAAACACAGCATCAAAAGTTTCGCCAAAAGGCTGACACATATTATGTACCTTAAAGTGCAAGCTATCGTTTTCAAATTGTTTGGCGTAATTAATACTGTTTTCAGACAAATCTGCACCTGTAACATTGTAACCAATCGAGTTTAAATACACAGCATGACGACCTTTTCCGCAAGCCAAATCTAAAATTTTTCCTTGTTCCGGAATATTCAAATAATCCGTTAAATTGGACATAAAAGCCTCAGCTTCAGTATGATCTCTGTCCTTGTAAAGTATGTGGTAAAATGGACTATCAAACCAAGATGCGTACCATTTATTTTCGTTTTTATTCATATATTATTTTTGGGGTTTAAACTTCCGCTTAATCTCCAGTTTAACAGGCTCTCGCAACTCGCTCTCTGCGAGGAGCTCAAACAAATTGCTCCATCCTTAACCCATTTATTTATAAAGGTTATATTTCCGACAAAAATAGAGTATTTTTGCAAGGTAATAGACGAAAAGAATGGAAGAAAATTTCAATATGGTTGCCAAAACTTTATTTGGCTTTGAAGAGTTACTATCAAAAGAGCTTAGACAACTTGGCGCACAGAACATTAAAATAGGTGTGCGTAATGTTAGTTTTTCTGGTGACAAAGGGTTTATGTATAAAGCAAATTTAGCTTTACGTACAGCCACGAAAATATTAAAACCAATACATAGCTTTAGGATAAAAACTGAGCAAGATTTATACGATCACGTTTACAAAATGGACTGGACGCCTTATTTAAAGCCTACAGGTACTTTAGCAGTAGATGCAACAATAAACTCGACTGTTTTTACACACTCGTTATATATTGCTCAAAAAACTAAAGATGCTATTGTAGATAGGTTTAGAGATGATACAGGTGAGCGTCCAAGTGTAGATCTAAAATTTCCGGATGTAAAAATTAATGTCCATATAGATAGAGAACAATGTAATATCTCGTTAGATTCTTCTGGAGATTCCTTACACAAACGTGGTTACAAATTAGCAACTAACATTGCACCAATTAACGAAGTTTTAGCAGCAGGAATTATTATGTTGTCAGGTTGGGATGGACAATCAGATTTGATAGATCCTATGTGTGGTAGTGGTACCATTTTAGCCGAAGCAGCAATGATTGCTTGTAACATACCACCAAATTTAATGCGAAAAGAGTTTGCTTTTGAGCGTTGGAACGATTGGGATGTTGATTTATTTGAAAAAATAGAAGAGTCTTTAATTAAAAAAACTAGAGATTTTCATCATAAAATAATTGGTTATGATAAGTCACCAAGTGCTGTAGCTAAGGCTAAAGAAAACATTGCAAATGCACATTTAGAAGATTTTATAACTATACAACACGAGGACTTTTTTAAAACCCAAAGAGGAGGAGAGTCTAAACTACATATGGTCTTTAATCCACCTTATGGTGAGCGTTTGGATATTGAGATGGAAAGTTTTTACAAAAACATTGGAGATACTTTAAAACAAAATTATCCTAATACCAATGCTTGGTTTATAACTTCAAATTTAGATGCTTTAAAGCATGTAGGTTTACGACCGTCTAGAAAAATCCATCTTATGAATGCGATGCTAGACTCGAGATTAGTTAAATACGAGATTTATGCTGGAAGTAAAAAAGGGAAGTACATGGATAAAGACTAATGAAAAAACCGCTTAAGTATAAATATTAATTTAAATCTTAAGCGGTTTTTTTAATTGTTGTAATTATGATATTATTCCTCGTCTTCGTTTTTTACTGTTTTGGATTTATTCTTTTTAAATAAAGGTATTAAATAGGATATACTGTAGCCATATCCAACACCAATACGACCAGAATCAAAAGTTTTATTAAATCCTGGAACAAATAAATTTTCAAAACCAACAGGTTGATCTTGCGTTATCATACCTTTTAGTTGTGCATTTATTCCAAAATATAAGTTGTTTAAAACTTCAGCTTTAATACCAATAATCAATTCAAACCATATGGCAGACAGTCCACTGTATTCTTCTGTTTCTGTACTAGAAAATTGAGGTTGCCAATATTGATCAGTGTTATATATTGTGTAATTATTTCTGGTTTGACTAAATGTACTTGCACCAAGTCTAAACCCAGTGTAAATCATGTTGTCTAAACCATCCCAGTTGTTATGCATATTATAATCAACACCTGCTTTAAAGTAGCTACCTTTAGCAGTGACGCTTAAATAATCATTAGATGTGATTTTTTCTTCAGTACCAATTTCTCCAGCTAAAAACCAATCTCTAGTAAGTCTATAGTCCGCGTTTAGTTCAAACCCAGAATAATCATCATCTAAAGCAGTTCTAATTAACTTACTAGCGTCAGTTCCTATTCTTAAACCGTATTTTAACTTGACTGTATCTTTTTTTATAGTAAGTTCTTCCTCTTGTGCTTGCAGTGAGAAACATAAGCACAATAAAAGACTAATGGTTAAAGTAATAGTGTGTTGTTGTTTCATCTTCAATTGTTAAATTATCGTTTTCTGGTTGCGCAAGTATTATCCAATTTCCGTCTGTTCCGCCATCTATAGCTACTATTACGTTATTAAATATGGTTTTATAACCGCATGCTCTAGAGACGTAAACATCTTCAGTTTCATAAGTTATTGTAACAGTATCACTATTACCAGAGGTAACATTACCATCCGTATCTAAAACGGTATCACTAATTAAAATATAGGTTGTGCTATTTTGATCAGTTCTAAGCGGTAAAATTAATTCGTCTTCATCTACAACACTATAACCAGGTAATACATTGTCATTATCTAGACCAATTACATATAAATTATTTACAGTTTTTGGGTTTTCTGGCAAAGCATTATTAAAAAAGCCAATAATTAGACTAGGCGTTGTAGGTGTGGTTTCTGGACACAAATCGTCACGTTCGCAAGTCAAAAGACTTATGCAACAAATTGTAAGTAGAATTAATTTTATTTTTTTCATAAACTTAAAAAACTATTTCTTTTCTAAAAGTACAATATTTTCAACATGATGTGTTTGCGGAAACATATCTACTGCTTGCACTTTAGTTATTACGTATTGCGCTTTCATTAAAGCCAAATCTCTTGCTTGTGTTGCACTATTACAACTTACGTAAACCACCTTTTTAGGTGCTATGTTTAATATTTGTTGTACAACATCCTTATGCATACCATCTCTTGGTGGATCTGTTATAATCACGTCAGGTTGACCATGTGTATTAATAAACTCTTGATTAAATACGTTTTTCATGTCTCCTACAAAAAACTCGCAATTTGTAATATTATTGCGTTTAGCATTTTCTTTTGCAGCACTAATAGCATCTGGAACAGCCTCTACACCAACTACTTTTTTTGCTTTTTTAGACACAAATTGTGCAATAGTACCAGTACCTGTATATAAATCGTACACTAGTTCGTCTCCATTTAAATCGGCAAATTCACGAGTTAATTTATATAATTCAAATGCTTGATTAGAATTAGTTTGGTAAAAAGATTTAGCATTAATTTTAAATGTTAAACCTTCCATTTCTTCAAAAATATGGTCTTCCCCTTTATAGCAGATCACATCTTGATCGTAAATAGTATCATTAGCTTTTTCGTTAATAATATATTGTAATGAAGTAATTTCAGGAAATGTGTTAGCTACATAATCTAATAATAGTTCACGTTTAGCTTTATCTTCTTTAAAAAACTGAATAACAACCATAATATCCTTAGTTGAGGATGTACGAATCATCATGGTACGAAGCAATCCAGTTTGATTTCTAGTATTAAAAAATTCTAAATCATTTTTAATCGAAAAATCTCTTACCGCGTTTCTAATAGCATTAGAAGGATCTGCTTGTAAATGACATTTTTTAATGTCTAATATTTTGTCCCACATTCCTGGAATATGAAAACCTAAAGCATTTCTATCGCCTAAATCATTCTCTGACTGTACTTCTTCTAAAGTCAACCACCTAGAATCACTAAATGAAAACTCCATTTTGTTTCTATAAAAATACTGCTCAGCAGAACCTAAAATAGGTGTTACTTCAGGTAACTCCAAATGACCAATCCTTGTTAAGTTATTAGTAACTTCTTTTTGTTTGTAAAACAATTGATGCTCATAACCCATGTCTTGCCACTTACAACCACCACAAACACCAAAATGTTGACATTCTGGAGTAGTTCGTTTATCACTAAGTTTATGAAACACGGTAGCCTTACCTTCAAAATAAGCCTTACGTTTTTTAAATGTTTGTACATCGACAATATCTCCTGGTACTGCATTAGGTAAAAATATAACGCGTCCATCAGGTGCTTTTGCTACAGTTTTACCTTTTGCAGCTGCATCAATTACCTCGACATTGGTAAATATTTGTTTTCTTGTATTTTTTCTAGCCATGTGGCAAAAGTACTTTCTTTTTTATTAGTAAAAAACTACACACAATAATTTTAATTAGCAAGTTATATTTATTAATTTGCAACTTCTTAGGGATGATTTCTCTCCCACGCTGAATTTTCGAGCTTTCGAAAGGATAAAGGTACAGAAGGAATGGCTACTTTATAACTTTTTAAATAATAAAAAAAATGGCTGTTTTAAACCAATTAACGTCGCAAGAAGCGATGGACTTAGAAAACAAATACGGAGCACACAATTACCATCCATTACCAGTTGTATTAAGCAAAGGTGAAGGTGTATATGTTTGGGACGTAGAAGGAAAAAAATATTATGATTTTTTATCTGCATACTCTGCAGTTAATCAAGGACATTGTCATCCAAAAATAGTAGGAGCAATGGTTAAACAAGCACAAACATTGACGTTAACATCACGTGCTTTTTATAACGACATGTTAGGTAAATTTGAAAAATTTGCAACAGAAACGTTTAACTACGATAAGTTATTACCAATGAATACAGGTGCCGAAGCAGTTGAGACTGCTTTAAAACTATGTAGAAAATGGGCTTATGAAGTTAAAGGAATTGACGAAAATGAAGCTGAAATTGTTGTTTGCGAAAATAACTTTCATGGTCGTACGACTACAATTATATCGTTTTCTAACGATCCTGTAGCACGTAAAAACTTTGGACCTTATACTAATGGATTTATTAAAATTGAATACGATAATCTTCAAGCTTTAGAAGATGTATTAACAAGTAACAAAAATGTTGCAGGTTTCTTGGTTGAGCCAATCCAAGGTGAAGCTGGAGTTTATGTACCAAGTGAAGGGTATTTAGCAAAAGCAAAAGCATTATGTGAAAAACATAACGTTTTATTTATTGCAGATGAAGTGCAAACAGGTATTGCTAGAACAGGACGCTTATTAGCAACTTGTGGTAATTGTACTTGTGCTGACAAACATTGTTCTGGAACACCTGAAGTAAAAGCAGATATTTTAATTTTAGGAAAAGCGTTATCTGGTGGTGCATATCCTGTAAGTGCTGTATTAGCTAATGATAATGTAATGAATGTTATTAAACCTGGTAATCATGGTAGTACTTTTGGTGGTAATCCTGTAGCAGCTGCAATTGGTACTGCAGCTTTAGAGGTTATTAAGGATGAAAAGTTAGCACAAAACGCTTTTGATTTAGGAGAATTATTTAGAGCTGAATTATCTAAATTTATCGAGACCTCAAATATTGTAAACTCGGTTAGAGGTAAAGGGTTGCTTAATGCTATTTTAATTAACGATACAGAAGATAGTGACACTGCATGGAACATATGTATTGCTTTACGTGATAATGGTTTATTAGCTAAACCAACACACGGAAACATTATTAGATTTGCGCCACCATTAGTAATGACTAAAGCGGAATTATTAGATTGTGTTAGTATTATTACAAGTACTTTAAAACAATTTGAAAAGTAATTTAGTACGATTTGAAATAAAAAAAGACTGTCATTGACAGTCTTTTTTGTTTATAAAATATTTTTAATCTATTTATTAGTTATGATTACTTTTTTACTAATTGTACTTCCATCTTTAGTTTCAATTTTAGTAACATAAACACCATCGCTTAAGTTTTTGGTCGAAAAAGTAACTCTTGTTTTAGTTTCAATATCTGATTTGTCAAAAATCTGTTTTCCAGTAATATCAAAAAGTTTTACCGATTTTAATGCAATAGCATTAGGGTTTTTAATAATTAGTTGGTTTAATTTATTTTCTTGAAGAATTACAAACGAAGCTTCATCAAATGTTTGGTTAGATAATGTTTGTGCTTCTTGAAAAACAATCTCAAAACGTTCATTATAGTTTCCTTGTGGTAAGCTTACTTCAAAGTCTTGCACTTTTAGGTTAATGTAAAGGTTTTGTGCTTTATCATGTAAAAAAATAGGTTGTGAACTTTCAAAATTTTGAATATCAAATATTCTAAACCTAATTAATTGTTGATTATCTAGTTTAAGACCTATCGGTATAGTCAATTCAACTTCAAAGTTATCTGCTTTAGTATTGTAAGCCTTTTCATTTTGTATCCAATTAGCATCAGTATTTAACGCAGAAAACACCTTACTTTCCAAACCATAATCAAAATTAGGTGTTGCAGTTTCATGAAAATTATGTAGTAACTGTCTAGTATAAAGATTGTTAAAATCAATATTTAATCTAAATCTTTTGTAGTCGGAAGGTAGTATTTGTAATCCATTACTATCGTACTGGATTTCGTACACTTGGTCTTCATTATTTGTTTGATTTTGGACTGAGATTCTATAAAACTCACTGTTGGTTGCAGATTCTCTGTAAAAAACACGATGACTATCAGAGGTTAAAAGTGATCCAGTAGCTGCACCTTTTACCATAAAACCTTGTCCAATTGGTATATAGCGTCTGACTTGTTTTCCTGATGTTGACGAAGTACCTGTAGTGTTTAATGTTCCGTCAGAATTGTAAGCGTTAAAGGTTGGAGGTACATAAGATCCAACAGTTCCGGAAGCGGTAATAGTAAATGACCCATATCCACCTCTGTAAGCCTCTAAAATATGAGAGCTTATCGTTTGGTCTTGTTCCCAAAAATAAAGTGTACCAGAGTCCAATAAAGGCGTATTATTAGCATCATGTATAAAAGCACGAGCATCTAAAGCAGAAGGATAAGGGTTACCAATTAAGGTTTCTTGTCCTAAAACAACAGCTGTATTAATTTCTCCTTCGTTAGGTTTACCTCTAAAATCATATTGCTGACCAGCAGCAGCAGTTGAGCCTATGGTTCCTTTCATGGAAAAACCATATCCAGCATTTACTGTTCCTGATTGACCTACAAAATCCCAATCGCTATAAGCAGCTCCTGGATTATATTTCCAAAGCCAATAACTTTCTATATTTAAAGGACTACTTGTACCATTATAACCAGACGTACTGTAACCTGCTAAGTTACTGTTGGTTAAATCTACTATATCAAAAATGTTTTGATTGGGTATAAAAGGAGTGTTTCCAGTGCTATTTGTAGCAACATTTCCGACAGGAGAGGACCAATAATTATAAGCGTAATTATTTACAGTACCTTCTTGATAAACACTAAGTCTACCTAAGCCAGAATTACCAGTATTACCAGCACCTTGTATTATTTGTGCTTCATTACGTAAATATAGGTTGGAGTTTACTTCTTTTAAATTAATATCATCCTCGACATAAATTACTACGTCATTTCCAAAAATGTAGGAATCGTTTCTAACCGTAAGCTGCGCAAAGGATTGTTGGCCGAGTAAAGTTAGTATTAATAGGTAGAAAGTAGGTTTCATATTCTATTTTTTGACAAAGCTAAAGATTTAAGTTAAACTATTGTTATAATAAAGATTAATTTAACATTGTTATTTGTTCATTATCAGGTTTTTAAAGGTGTAGTTTTTTTCTGTCTTTTTTAATAAATCAGTTAGTATTTAGATTGTTTTTTTTATCAAGAAATAAATAAAAGTTTAAATTTGCGACATATAACTTGAATACTAAACTATGTTTAAATCGCCTAAAATATATTACTTTTTAATTGTAATTGGTGCTGTAGTAGCGATATATGCTAATGCCAACGAGGAACAAAATATTCTGGTATTAATTGTTGGAATTATTGTTTTGATGTTTGGTCTTTTTAAAGTTCAAGCTACCATACCTAGTAAAAGGGAAAAAGAATCGTTTGTTGAAACGGAAACAAGTGACGAAAAATAATGAAATTTAAAATAGGAGATACGGTAGATGTTTTGGATGATGTTTTATCTGGAATTGTAACCTTAATAAAAGGAGATGTTATTACTATTGAAACCAATGAAGGTTTTGATTTAGATTTTAATGCATCAGAGTTAGTCAAAATTAAATCATCTACGTTGAGAGATAATATTTTTGACTCGGCTTCCATTAACGAAGTTTTATCTGAAAAAACTGAGAAAAAGCGTCACTCTACCACAAAAGTTAAAGCTAAAGAGCGTTATCAACCTACCATGGAAGTAGATTTGCATTTGCACCATTTAGTGGATAATGAAAGAGGCATGACTAGCTACGACAAACTGTCAATACAGTTAGATACTGCAAGACAACAATTAGAATTTGCGATAAGAAAACGCATCCAAAAAATTGTTTTTATTCATGGCGTTGGAGAAGGTGTATTAAAAATGGAATTAGAAACACTATTTAGCAGATACGATAAAGTAAAGTACTATGAAGCCGATTATAAAAAGTATGGTTTAGGTGCAACAGAGGTATATATCTTACAAAACCCAAATACAAATTAAATAAATGGTGGTGTTAACGTTCTTGTAGTTGATAAAGAGGAGTCCTCTAAAGTTCCAAAAACAGTTTCTTCATATAATATTGTAGGAAACTCAACACCTTCTAAAATTAAAGTTATAGTAAATGTTTGTGTGATAGTATGACTTCTAAATGATGTTGGCGCATTATCGTTGGTGTAATCAGGATTTAAATAATCTGCAACAGTGCTACTACCTGAAACATCATTAGTTGGATTATTATCAAAAGAATTAATTTCTTCATTTCTAGTCGGTATACCATCACCATCATCATCATTATCTAAATAGTTAGGGATGCTATCTCCATTAGGTAAATCTAAATCTGTATTTGTAGCACTTAAATTTAATTCGGCTAATGTCATACCTTCAACATAATTTACACCTTCGCTTATTGTTAAGACGTTGTCTCCATCATCATCTGCATCTAAAAAGTTAGGTAAACCATCCTCATCTGTATCATCATCATAAAGGTTTCCGTTACCATTTAAATCTTCCAATGCTGCAGGAATACCATCATTATCATCCTCTAATAATTCCATTGTAAAATAGGCACTACCACTACTAGCTGTAAACTCTTCAGTTATTTGTATCCCACTTGGTGGTACATCATTGCAAAAAAAGTTGGAGGGATTGCTAGTATAACTTCTAAATTTAAACAAATTAGCAATACTAAAATCAGTAGTTTGTTCAGCAACTAAATTAAGTAACAAAGCATTGTCTGGATCGGCTTCGGTTTCAATTAAATCTGCAATTGTAAAACCAGGCTCTGTAAGTTGTATGGATAAGGTTTCGTTAGGATCCGTTTTTACTTTGTAAAGTACCAAATCACCACACGTTTGAAAGGTGTCTCCAAATTCTAACTCAGTAGTTATAATATCTCCATCATCACATGATAAAAAGCTTAAAAACAAGGTAAATAAAACAGAAATTTTACGCATTATAATTTAATTTTGAAAGACAAAAATAATAGAATTGTCAAACTTATAACGCTGCTTAAGGCAATTAATTTTATTTAAGCTATTTTTGTGCCCATTAATAGCAAAATTCTCAATGAAACCAGTATATTTTGACAGTGCTGCCACAACGCAGTTAAGACCAGAAATTATAGAAAAAATGACGCAAGTCATGCAACAATGTTATGGTAATGCTTCCTCGACACATAGTTTTGGACGTTCTGCCAAAGCAATGATTGAGCAAGCTAGAAAGACGGTTGCTAAATATTTAAATGTGTCTGCATCAGAGATTGTTTTTACATCAGGAGGTACAGAAGCAGATAATTTAGCCTTATTAAGTGCTGTTAGAGATTTAGGTGTTAAAAAAATTATTACTTCTAGGATTGAGCATCACGCAGTATTGTACACAGTACAACAATTGGAAAAAGAATATGGTATTAGCATAGATTATGTAGATTTAGATAATTATGGTCATGTGGATTATAAGCATCTTGAAAGTTTATTACAATCATCCCAAAAGACTTTAGTCAGTCTTATGCACGTTAATAACGAGGTTGGTAATATACTAGATATTGCCAAAGTTAGTAAATTATGTAAAGCTAATAATGCCATGTTCCACAGTGACACTGTACAATCTGTTGGTCATTACAAGTTAGATTTACAAGAGTTAGCAATAGATTTTATGGCAGTTAGTGGTCATAAGTTTCATGGACCAAAAGGTGTTGGTTTTGCTTTTATAAGAAAAAACTCTGGATTAAAACCTTTAATTTTTGGAGGAGAGCAGGAACGTGGTTATCGTGCAGGTACAGAAGCTGTACATAATATTGTTGGTTTAGAAGAAGCTTTAAAATTGTCTTATGAGAATTTAGAAGAAGAAAGAGCTTATATTACGGACCTAAAAAAGTACTTTATTGAAAAGTTAGTTTTAAACTTTTCTGGAGTATCATTTAACGGAAGCAGTGCGGATTTTGATAAAAGCACTTATACTGTTTTAAACGTTTGTTTACCAATAGCACCAGAAAAAGGACCAATATTATTGTTTCAATTAGATTTAAAAGGTATTGCTTGTTCTAAAGGTAGTGCCTGTCAAAGTGGAAGTGCAAAAGGTAGTCATGTATTATCACAGATTTTATGTTATGAGGACATGCAAAAACCTTCAATAAGGTTCTCTTTTAGTAAATACAATACAAAAGAAGAAATAGATTATGTTATTGAGGTGTTAAAAGAATTTATTTAAGAATTTTTATATTGTACTTTTACAATTCAAAAAAATAATTGCTAAACTACTCAACATATTTACATTCGCATTCTAATGAATGGGTCACTTTTGTTCATGGAGCAGGAGGAAGCAGCTCTATATGGTATAAGCAAATACGAGATTTTAAAGCCGAATTTAATGTGCTTATTCTGGATTTACGAGGTCATGGTAATAGTAAGCCTAAGTTAAAAGATGCATTTAATACTAAATATACTTTTGATTCTATTACTAATGATATTGTTGAAGTTATAGATTTTTTAAAAATTGAAAGCTCGCATTTTGTTGGTATATCTTTAGGTACAATATTGATTAGAAACATAGCCGAAAAGCATCCTGCTAGAGTTAAAAGTATGATTATGGGTGGTGCCATAATGAAACTTGATTTTAGATCTCAAATACTTATTAAAGTAGGCGTATTATTTAAAAGCGTGGTACCATACATGTATCTGTATAGACTGTTTGCATTTATAATTATGCCAAGAAAAAATCACAAAAAGTCAAGATTACTTTTTGTTAACGAAGCAAAAAAACTATACCAAAAGGAATTTGTCAGGTGGTTTAAATTAACCTCTGAGTTAAATCCATTATTACGCTTTTTTAGAGCAAAGGATATTAAAATACCGACCCTTTATGTTATGGGAGCAGAGGATCATTTGTTTTTACCTTCAATAAAAAATATTGTAAGTAAACACTCGACGTCTATTTTGTATGTTGTGGAAAAATGTGGTCATGTGGTAAATGTGGAGCAACCTTTACTGTTTAATAAAACAAGTTTAGATTTTATCAAAAATAGGGTAAAAGCTATTTAATTGAAATCACCTTTTATTTATTAGTTTAAATTGGATAATAGTCCTATTCCTTTTTTCTTAAGCTTATGTTTTACCCAAATAATAAGCTATGCATATAGCGACCAGGCATAAACGTAAACGTTCCAGCAACAAGTATTGCACCAACATATAGTCCTATCATTTTAAATTTATGACGTTTAACCTCTCCTTTTTTAATGGCTATATAAGCTGTTGGGACAGTGTAAATTGTTAAAAAACTAAACAGGTGTATCCATCCAAAATGGTTTAAAAATCTTGAACCAACAAAAGCAGGCATAAACAAAGTTATAATAGCTGTAAATAGCATTAGTAGCATGTAGATTCTGCCTATTATTTTATGAGTGTTATTTCCTTTTTTTAAAATAAAACTAACTGTTCCTAAAACAAAAGCTGGAAGTATAGTTGCAAGATGAAGATACATTAGGGTAGTGTAAGACATGGTTTTTGGTTTTGTATATCTCAAATGTACTACCAATACTATTTGTAGAATAATAGTACTTACTCAATTGTAACTTTTTAAGGCTAGACTGTAATTTGTTATTTAAAACTAATACTATCTAATATTAGCAACGCACTGTTTAGATGTTTTTTAAAGCTTTTATCTATTGCAGAATATTTATATTGATAATAGTGTCCATTATTTTGAAAATACATAACAATGACTTGGTGTGTTTCAGTTTCAAATTTATGGATATATACCGTTCCTAAGTGATTGTTTACTTCTTTTAATGACGCATTATAAATTGATACCACATCTTTATATTGTTTAATTTGATTATCAACAAACGTATTAAATGGTAAAGCTTTTGTATTTATGTTATGTTGAAAAATAGACACAATGGTTTTAAAATGATTGTCATTTGGTTGTATTGGTGTATAACTAACATAACCATGATGAAACACCTCGAACCAATCATGAGGTTTAGTAATCGTAAAGTTTTGATTGGCTTTAAACGCTTCAATTTTGGATAGATTAGTAGAGCTTGTTACGTGATTATTGCTTTGACCAGAAACTTCTTTAGCTACATCATAAACCATTTCTGGGTAGTATTCACCATAGTTAACTATATATCTACCGTCAGATTTAATGATAACAAAACTACCAAATGGAATTTGATATTTAAAAAACAGGTTTTTAAAAACAGAAGCGTCGTCTTTAATCCAATTTATATTTTTTTTATTGCGGTATTTTATGTTTTTATCATCTTTAAAGACCCAAAATTGATTGCAATCGATAATTGTATTAAGTTGTTTTTGATAATCAGTTTTGTATATATAAGCTGTGCTTTCGCTACTTAAATCTTTATTTGGAGTATCACCAGAGTTATAATTTATAACAATATAATCTTTAAAGGTATTTTGAGTTTTTGAGATTTTGTTAATATAGTTTTTAACCGAGTCTAGTTGGTGTTTTTTTAATATACCATAACGTCTTGCAGGATGTATCATCTTATAAAAAATACTATCGCTTTCAAAATTTAATTCAAAATTCCTGTTTCCTTTAATTGAATTATATAATAGACTATCAAATTTTGATGGTTCTATTTTTTGTTTAAAGTCATAAGTGTAATGTTCTACTTTTTTAATGTCTTTTTTTATTTCTTCAGCGATTTGATAAACCATATCTTTATTATGCTCTCCATGTAATGATATAAAAGTTCCATCCGATTTGATAATCACAAAACTTCCGTAGGGAATTTGGTAATAAAAAAACAAGTTTTTAATAACACCTAAATCATCTTTTATCCAGAGTTTTTTATTGTCAAAATATTTAATATCTTTTTTTTCCTTATAAATAGAAAACTGATTACAATTTAAAAGTTTTTTGATTTTTTTGATATACCCTTTATCTACGACATAACTTTTAGTCTCAGAATTAAACGATTCATAAGGCTCGTCACCAGAAAAGTAGTTAATAACAATATAATCTTTAAAGACGTTTTTTTTATTAGTTAGATAGTTTAAATACCCTTTTAAGGAATCTAAAACTATTGGATCTAATACATCAAATTGTTTTCTGGGGTGTAACATTTTAATAATACTAGTATCATTTTTTTTTATTTCAACAACATTTTGAGAGGTGTCATAGTTAGAATATCTTTTTTCAAATTCGTCTTTAGTTATTTCTTTTTCTAAATTAAATGTATAGTAATGTGTGTTTATATCCTGAGCTAAACTGTAACTAGAGACTAGTATTGATAAAAGTAGTAATACGGTTTTCATGGTATTTAATTTTAATTTCTTTTAATTACGGTTTCACTCTGTTCTTTTAAAATAAACGTGTCACCATTAAACTTAAATAGGCAATAACATTCTTTTTCTAAGGTACTATCATCCTCAAAATTAGCATTGTTTTCCTCGTTATTTTGTTCGCAAAAACATTCAGGACCACTTAAGTCATCTGTTTGATAATTTACTGTTATGGTTTGATTGTTAATGTCATAATCTAGTATGGTATCGTACGATCTAGAATCTGTTGTGTATTCAAAATCTACTGTAAATACATCGTTTTCAAGATGCAAAAGTGTAATGTAATTATAAAAACACATACCACAAGTTTTGACACTTCCTTGTAACAAATATTTTACCTGAGTGTTAGTGGTTAGTGTCTGTAAGTTATCATAGCCATCAGGTTTAAATAGAGTGCTATCACCTTCATCTGTGTAAGTATCGTAAACTTTTTGGTATTCGGTGTTTTGTTTATAATAAATAACAGATATTCTGGATTGATAAGAGCCTCCAGATTTGACATAAAATACTAGGTTGTGAAGCTTGTTATCGTCACTTTTTAGGTAACTAATGTTGTTATATAATTTGTCTGTTAAATCAAAATCTTCAGTGGATTTCAAAATAAAAATAACATTAATTAAGGTTAATATTTTATGCTGAATGGTTTCAATAGCAGCATAGGGTTGCAAGGAATCGTTTATAGCATCATCACTTCCATCAAATGACTTAATATCAGTTTTGGATAGTTTTAAATCTTTATATGAATACAAATCTCCATGAGGCGAAAGGGTTTCATAAATTTTTAATTGTTCGTTTAATTGGTCAATTGTTTGTTGTGCTAATTTGTTTTGAGAAATACAAAAGGAGCTGCAAAGCCAAATGATTAAAACGAAGCAACTTTTCATTTTAAAAACGCATCGTGGTTCTTACATTAAAAACACGTGGTGTTAAATAGTTTGGTATAGCGTATTGACGTTTACTGTACACATCCCTTACCCAAGTATTAGTGATGGAATTTTGTACATTAAAGACATTAAAAATTTCAAATCCAAACGACAAATCTTTAAATGGTTTTTTCCAACCACTATCAAATTGCTTGTCTTTATCTACTAACACAAACTGAAAACCAATATCTGCACGTTTGTAGTCTGGTAATCTATTTTGAAACACATAAGGATCTGCATAACTTGGCGATCCACCTGGTAATCCTGTATTATAAACTAAGTTTAAATACATTTTCATGCTAGGTATATTTGGTACATAATCCTGAAACAATGCAGCAAATTTAAGACGTTGATCTGTAGGTCTAGCAATATAACCTCTGTCGTTAATATTCTCTTCTGTTTTTAGATACCCAAAACTAAACCAGCTTTCCGTACCAGGAACAAACTCGCCATTTAGTCTTAAATCTAATCCATAAGCATAGGCTTCAGCATTATTTGTAGCACGATATCTAATACGCACGTTTTCTAATGTATATGGATTAACGTCTGTAAGTTTTTTATAATACGCCTCACTAGTTAATTTAAAGGGTCTGTCCCACATTTTAAAGCTGTAATCGTTACCTAATACTAAATGTACAGATTTTTGAGCTTTAACGTTAGGTTGTACAACTCCGTTTTGATCACGTAACTCTCTGTAAAAAGGAGGCTGATAATATAAACCACCACTTAGTCTAAATAGCATGTCTTTGTCCCAATTTGGTTTTATTGCAAATTGCGCACGAGGACTAAAAACAGATTGTGATACGTCTTGATTGGTCCCTTGGTCGTTAACAGTCCAACTATGACTTCTAACACCAGCGTTGTACCACACATCATGTTCTCCAATGGAGGATCTTTTACTCCATTGCACATAAGCTTGTAATCTACTTATGGTTGTATTGTTTCTGGCTTTAACATTTTGGTAAGCTTCTAATGGGCCTTCATATGGCGTGTAGGGTTGGTCATTAAAAGCGTCAGAACTTGGTGGATTTATAGAAAATCCTGCTGAATCGATAACTTCCCATTCTACTAACCGATCTCTAATATCTTCATTAGTATACTTGATAGAAAATTTAAATTCGTTTTCATTTTTAGTATAAGTACCTTTAGCTTCAACATTAGTAATTAATGCATCTAAATCGTTACGACCATGATTTAATTGGCTACCTATGCCTTCTGCAAATTCTACTTCACCTAAATTTTCATCACCAATATTACTATTAACTTCTCCTAAAGCATATTGCGCTAAAATGTCAAAATATTCTTCTTCAGTGGTATGATAGGTAGAGGTTACTAAGGCTAAAGATAAATCATCATTTACATCGTAATTTGCACATAAAGCACCAAAAAGCGTTTGGTATCTGTCTTTTTCTTGACCTTGATATTGTACAATTAAAGCTTGAGGATTATCTAAGGTCCCAAAGTTAGTTTGTCTAGTTAATGGAATATAATTGTATTTATTAAGTGATGCATTACCTAAAAAGCTAACTTCTAATTTGTCTGTAAATTGGTAAGTTAAATAACTTTGTACGTCTGCAAAGGTTGGATTAAAATTAGTTTCGGTTTCTTTAGCATTTACCAATAAGCTATTATCTCTGTAACGTAATCCAACGATACTTGTAAATTTTGAATCTTTGCTAACGTTTTCTAAAGCGACACTTGCACCTAATAAACTGGCGTCAATTGCTACTGTGTTGTCTGTTGGTTTACGATACGTAATATCTAGTACAGACGATAATTTGTCTCCATATTTAGCTTGGAATCCACCTGCTGAAAAATCTACATTTTGTACTAAATCCGAGTTAACAAAACTTAAGCCTTCTTGTTGTCCAGATCTTATTAAAAAAGGTCTATACACTTCAATTCCGTTCACATAAATTAAGTTTTCGTCATAATTCCCACCTCTAACCGAGTATTGTGTGCTTAGCTCATTATTACTACTAACACCTGGTAATGTTTTAAGTAAATTTTCTACACCTGCTTGAGCACCAGGTATTTTTTTCAAGGTGGCTGGATCAATATTTACAATACCTTCCACATCCTTTCGTCTTTTTCCACTAATAACGACCGTTTCTATTTGCTCTACATTTTCTTTTAAAACGGGATTAAACTCTAATATTTCTCCATTTTTTAAATTGAAGGTGGCAATGATATTTTTATGCGAAACATGAGAAAATATAATTTTCACATTTTTATTTGCAGGAATTTTAATTTCGAAAAAACCGTTGTTGTTGGTTTGCACTCCATTATCGTCACTTTTAATATTAACAGCATCAATAGGCTGATTAAATTCGTTTAAAATGACGCCTTTTATAGTTCCTGTTTGCGCTAAGCAAAATAAAGGGAATAAAAAAGCTAATAATCTAATGGTATAGTTAGGTTTGTCCAAGGGTAGGTGTGTTATTTTCTAAAAAAGCTTGCTTCAAATGTACTGCTATTTCCTACATTATCTGTTACAATAATTTTTAAATTGTTTTTAGTGTCTGTAACGACTTTATCATTAAAATCGTATGTTAAGGTTTTCTTTTTGTAATCATATTCCATTAAAATCCACTGACCATTTAAGGTTGCTCTATAGTTGGATATACCTGTATGTTTGTCGTCAATTTTAACTTTTAAAAAACGGTATTTACTTAACCACTGACCATCTTTAAAACTAATAGGTGTTATTGTTGGATTAACAGTATCTCTAGCTAAACAGTAAGTTCCTAAGTTTTTAGTTCTAGTAAAAAGGGTATTATCTTTTCTTTGAGTAGAGGAGTAGCTTAAAAAATTATTCCATCCAACTAATCTGGCAATATAAACTTGTTTTAAATCTTCAGGGTTGTAATTACTTACATCGTAGCTTATGGTAAAATATTTTTTAGACGCTAGGTTGTTTTCGTGTAATTTTAAAGTATCACCATTAACTCTAAAATCTATAAAAAAATCGTCATAAAAGGTCTCCCTAGGAAATTCTACTTTTATATTTTGGTTTTCTAAAACGTTTGCTTCTCCTGATTTGATGTAATAGGGAGACGTAAAGTTTTTAGAAACATCATTTGGTTGTTTATCCTCACCTTTAATGTTTACATCAATATTAGTTTCGTTGCCTTCAAAATCTGAGATTTTAACTTTATAAACGTTAGAAACAGTATCGTAAATAACTAAATACCCATCATCAATCTTGTCTTTGTATAGGCTTAACGGGTTATTGGTGTCTAAAAATAATTTTTGAAGACGCTCTTTTTCATCTTTATAATGCGTGTAATCTATTAATCTATTTAGATGCTTAGTTTCGTCAAAAGAAAATTTTCTAAAATCAATTGTAAAATTTTGTGCTCCATTATAAAAGGTTTCAATTTTGTAAACACCATTTTTATTAGCAGCTAAATCTTGTTGATCTATAGTGTTAACAGCAAAGCCTATTTTTCCGTAAGCAGTTAAATCTTCTACTTTATAATCTCCATTTTTTTGAGGAATTACACGCAGTTTTTGTTTTAAATTACTACCATTAACATGTGATAAATCATTTATTGGATAAGCATACATGCTTTTTACAATTGGCTTTTTACTGTCTTTAACTTTTAATCCAAATAGTAAAGGATTAATAGGTCGTTCTTGATTATCTCTAATTTCAAAATGAAGGTGTGGTCCACCAGAACCACCTGTATTTCCGGAATAAGCAAAGACTTCACCTTTAGTGACTATTAAATCGTTCATGTCCGGAAATAATTCTATTTCAAAACTTTCCTTTTCATATTGATGCTTTTTTACATAGGCTTCAACCTTGTCCGAAAAACGTTGTAAATGTCCATGGACAGTAACATATCCATTAGGATGTGTAATATAAATAGCTTTACCGTAACCGTAATGCGAAATTTTAATTCTGCTTATATAACCACTAGCAGCAGCATAGACACTTAAACCTTCTCGTTGCTTAGTTTTAATATCTAATCCAGAATGAAAATGATTGCTTCTAAGCTCAGCAAATGTCCCTGATAAGACCAACTCTATATCCAAGGGAGATCTAAAGTAATCCTGTGGATAAATGTTTTGTGCAATAGACGATGTTGTTAAAAAAACGAGTAATAAAAGTATGTGTCGCATAAATAAATGGTTACTGCTAAAATATAAATTAGGTTTTAATTACCAAAGTAAAATCAAAGACTAAGCCATTTAATTGATAATGAGTTAAATTTAAGATATAATAAAAATTTATGAAAAATTAATTGCAAAGTGTTAAGGTTTGATTAACTTTGTAAGATAAGTATAGTATTAGTTAATGAGTAAGATTGAAACCATTGTTGATGCGCTAGAAAATAAAATTAGAAAGGTCTTATCAAGGCAACAAGTTTTAAAACTAGAAAACGCAAAGCTTAAAGAAGCTTTAGAACAATCACAATCTAAGTTAGTTGCTAAGGATTTAGAATTAAAGAGTTGGCAAGAAAAGTATGACACTTTAAAAATGGCTAATACCATACTAGGCAGTGACAACGATAAACGAGAAACAAAGCTCAAAATAAACACATTAATTAGAGAGATTGACCATTGTATAAGCCAACTTTCTAGTTAATATTATATAGTTTTTATGGCAGACACGCTTAAAATAAAGTTATCTATTGCAAATAGAGTCTACCCTTTAACTATTGTACCTAGTCAAGAAGAAGGACTGCGTTTAGCAGCAAAGAAGATAGAGGCTATGATTACCAAATTTGAGCAAAGCTATTCTGTGCGAGATAAGCAAGATGTTTTAGCCATGTGCGCTTTACAATTTGCTAGTCAAGTAGAACAGAAAGCCTTAGATAAAAACCATGTGGAGGAGCATGTTCAGGATAAGTTAGAAGCTTTAAATGACATGTTAAAATCGCATCTTAGTTTATAATACGTTCTTATAACATAACAATATTAGGTTACTGCCTACATTAATTATTTTTTTGATAAACTCAACGTTAATTCTTTAAAAAGGGTGAGTTTTAAGTTGTAAAAGCATGCTGCTAATAGTGATTTATCACTGTTTGGGCAGATCCTTGATCAGCTTGTTAGCCCTAAACTTGTTTTTAAGGAGTTTATACAAAACTAAATTAGTGTAGGCTTTTTTTATATACATAAACAATCAAAAATGGATAATACAATTTTAATTATAGCAGGTCTTGCTATTGGAGCCATAGTAGGTTTTATAATTGCTAAAGTGCTTGAAAAAAATAACGCTTCTAAACTTATTAAAGGCGCTAAAAAATCGGCAGCAGGCATTTTAAAAGAAGCAAATGTTGAAGGAGAAGGCATCAAAAAAGACAAAATACTTCAAGCAAAAGAAAAATTTTTAGAATTAAAAGCAGAACACGAAAAGGTAATCTTATCGCGTGATAAAAAAATGGCTGATACAGAAAAACGTATCAGAGATAAAGAGTCTCAAGTATCTAGTGAGTTATCAAAAAACAAAAAACTAAATACAGACATAGAAGAAAAAGTAAAAGATTATAACCATAGACTTGATGTTTTAGAAAAAAAACAAGAAGAGTTAGATAGATTACATAAAAGTCAAGTAGAGCAATTAGAAGTTATCTCTAGTCTATCTGCAGAAGAAGCTAAATCACAATTAGTAGAGTCTTTAAAAGGTGAAGCTAAAAGTGAAGCTATGTCTTACGTACAAGACAAGATGGAAGAAGCTAAATTGACTGCTCAACAAGACGCTAAAAAAATTATTATTAATACCATTCAACGTATAGGTACAGAGGAAGCTGTAGATAATTGCGTATCTGTATTTAACATTGAAAGTGACGATGTAAAAGGACGTATTATTGGTCGTGAAGGTCGTAATATTCGTGCAATTGAAGCTGCAACAGGAGTAGAGATTATTGTAGATGATACACCAGAAGCAATTATTTTATCATGTTTTGATTCGGTTAGAAGAGAAGTAGCCCGTTTATCATTACATAAATTAGTAACAGATGGACGTATACATCCAGCACGTATTGAAGAAGTTGTTCAAAAAACAACTAAGCAAATAGAGCAAGAAATTATTGAAGTAGGTAAGCGTACAGTTATCGATTTAGGTATTCATGGATTGCATCCAGAATTAATTAAAATGGTAGGTCGTATGAAGTATCGTTCATCTTACGGACAAAATTTATTACAACACTCGCGTGAAGTCGCTAAATTATGTGGTGTTATGGCAGCAGAATTAGGTTTAAATCCTAAACTGGCTAAACGTGCAGGATTATTACACGATATTGGTAAAGTGCCAGATGCAGAAGCAGATATGGAAACACCACACGCTATTTTAGGTATGCAATGGGCAGAAAAATATGGCGAAAAAGAAGAGGTTTGTAATGCTATTGGAGCCCATCACGATGAAATAGAGATGAAATCTTTATTATCTCCAATAATCCAAGTTTGTGATGCTATATCAGGAGCAAGACCAGGAGCAAGACGTCAAGTTTTAGATAGTTATATCCAGCGTTTAAAAGATTTAGAAGAAATAGCATTTGGATTTAATGGAGTTAAAAAAGCATACGCTATACAAGCTGGTAGAGAATTACGTGTAATTGTCGAAAGCGAAAAAGTAAGCGATCAAAATGCTGCAGACTTATCCTTTAGTATTTCTCAAAAAATACAAACAGATATGACATATCCAGGACAAGTAAAAGTTACAGTAATCAGAGAAACTAGAGCAGTTAATATTGCTAAGTAGTTTTAATATAGTTCAAATAAAAAATCCAGCTTATAGCTGGATTTTTTTTTGCTTTGGTATAATAATATTAAATGTGGATCCTACATCTTTAGTACTATCTATAGTTATTGTACCTCCAAAAGCTTCTAATTGGCTTTTAATTAAATACAAACCAACACCTTCAGCATCTTTATTTTTATGAAACGTTTTATATAATCCAAAAACCTCGTTACCATATCTATCTAAATCTAATCCTAAACCGTTATCAGTAATGGTTAACTCCAAATTGTCCTTTGTGCAATTAGATGATATTGTTATTTCTGGTTTACGATCTGGATGTTTGTACTTAATTGCATTAGTAATTAAGTTGTGCATTATACTTTGGAAGTAAGACGAGCTAAAACAAATATTGTAATCATGCTCGACATTATTATACAATATAGTGCTACTTTCGGCTATAAGATATGATAAATCGTTTACTGCTAAATTTACCTCATGACTAACAGATATTACACTGCCTTTAACGTGTTTTTTAGACTGTACGCTTACAATTTGACGTAGGTTAAGTAATGTTTTAGATAACGCCTTAGAAACAGTCCTTAAATGTCTAAACATCTCTTGCTTTTCCGCTTGCGTATCTGCTTCATCATGAAATGTGATAATGCTTTCAAAATTACTAGCGTATTCTTTTAAATTATGAGATACTATATGCGCAAAACTTTGAAGTCTATTGTTTTGCACTGTTATTAAATCTATAGATTTTTTTAAGGAGCGTTCCGTTTCTTTTTGTTTGGTAATATCAGTATGTGTGCCTATTATTCTAACAGGTTTACCATTATCATCATACTCAATAATTTTACCTTGATCCAAAATCCATCTGTAGGTATTGTCTTTATGCAGTATTCTATGTATGTTTTTATATTCTGGATTGTCTCCATTAATATGATTATTGAAGTCTTCATAGTAATCATCAATATCATCTTTATGCACACGCTTATCCCATTCTGAAGCTTCAGAGCTTATTTCGTCATCATTAAAACCTATAATTTGTTTAGATTCTCTTGAGTAAAAAACTTTACTTGTTTTAGAATTCCAGTCCCAAAGTCCTATACCTGAATTTTGTAAGGCAAATTTCCATTTCAACTCTTCAAAAGTTGAATCTTCATTTTTAGCATTTTCATTAATCTTCATTTTAGACTGTATTTGACGTGCAAGCAAATATCCAAATTTATGATTGATTACAAGATGCTTAGATGAAATAAATAATTATATCGATAAAGCGCATTATTTTTAGATTAAATACTAATATCATCGATTAAGTGTGATTCTATTTTTTGTTTAGGAAGATTATTCTTGTTAATTAAGGAGCGTTATAGTAAACGTGGTTCCTAAATTTACAGTACTTTCTACAGTAATTGTTCCACCAAAAGCTTCAATTTGATTTTTTACTAAATATAATCCCACACCTTCAGAGTCATGGTTTTTATGAAACGTCTTATATAATCCAAAGATATCCTTACCAAACTTTTTTAAATCTATACCGCAGCCATTATCTGTAATTTGTATTTCAATAGTCTGTTCCGTGCATGTGCTACTTATATGTATTTCTGGATGACGTTGTGGATGCTTGTACTTTATAGCGTTTAATACTAAGTTTTGTATAATACTGTGAAAATAAGAGGTGTTAAAATTTAAAAAACAGTCTGGAGTTGTATTATTATGTATTAATGCGTGGTTTTCTGATATATGATAATTTAAGTCCGTTAAAACGGTATTAATTTCAGTATTAATACATAGCTTGTCAGTATCTGTTTTTTGCTTGGATTGTACAGTAACTATTTCGTTTAAATTACTTATAGTTTTGGATAAAGATTTAGATAAAGTAATTAAATACTCCATCATTTGGTCTTTTTCAGACACAGTTTGCGCTTCTTTATAAAAGTCTAAAAGGCTTTCAAAATTTCCTGCATGTTGCTTTAAATTATGAGTCACAATGTGTGCAAAGTTTTGCAGTTTACTATTTTGCTTAACTACTAAATCTAAAGTTTCCTGTACTTTTAATTCATTTAAAGCGTATTTTGTTATATCTACATGTGTTCCAATAAATCTAGAAGCTTCTCCTTGCTTATTTTTTTCGATAACTTTACCACGATCTAAAACCCATCTATAAGATCCATCTTTATGCTTTACCCTATGTTTGTTTTCGTAATAGGGTTTTATTCCATTAATGTGCTCTTGAAAATCCTTATGGTATTGTTCCTTATCTTCAGGATGTACACGATCATTCCAATCGTTTATATTTTGCCCAAATGTGTCGTCGTTTTCAAAGCCTATAATAGCTTTAGATGGTTTAGAAAAAAAAACGGATTGACTGGACGCGCAAAAATCCCAAATACCTACCTTAGATATTTCTAATGTAGATTCCCAGTTCTCGTTTCTAATTTGAAAAGAATTTTGATTGTTTAGAATACCCTTAATTAACTCTGACATAAAGTAGTGTTTATTAAATAGTTAGTTATATAGGGATTCAGTCAATTTGCTTTAATCAACAACACAAATATATGTTAAAATACTGATTTTTAGCAACATGTTTTTAATTTTTTTTTATTTCCTTGGGTGAAAATTATTTATCACAGTTGTTAAATGCGATCGGTCTAAATGTGTGTAAATCTCTGTGGTAGTAATGCTTTCATGACCAAGCATTAATTGTATAGCTCTTAAATCTGCACCATTTTCTAGTAAATGTGTTGCAAATGAATGTCTAAATGTATGCGGAGAAATAGTTTTTTCCAACTTAATCTTTTTTGCTAAATCTTTTATTATCGTAAAAATCATAGCTCTAGTTAATTGTTTCCCTCTTCTATTTAAAAACAAAATATCTTGATGGTCAGGATTTATGTTTAAATGATTTCTAATTTGGTTTTTATAAATCAAAATATATTTTTGAGTGTCCTCCAATATTGGCACAAAACGTTGCTTGTCACCTTTACCAGTAATTTTTAAAAACCCTTCATCAAAAAATAAATCTGATAGTTTTAAATTAGTAAGTTCACTAACACGTAGACCACAACTATATAATACTTCCAATATGGCCTTATTGCGTTGACCTTGTGGATGTGTTAAGTCAATTGCGCTAATTAAATTATTGATGTCATTTTCGCTTAACGTATCAGGCAATTTACGTCCAATTCTTGGCGAGTCTATGGTATCTAACGGATTGTCCTTTCTGTAATCTTCAAAAATTAAATAATTAAAAAAGCCTTTTAAACCAGATATTAATCTAGACTGTGACCTTGGATTTAAATTTTTGGCAGCATCATAAATAAAGGCTTTTATAATAGCGTTATCTACGGTAATAGGTGAGTGGCTAATTGTGTTAGCTTCTAAATATTTAATAAGTTTTTTTACGTCTAATAAATAACTATTAACAGAATTAACAGAAAGTCCTCTTTCTATTTTTAAATACATGGAATAATCCTCTAATGCTTGGTGCCATTTCATAGGGTTTAAAGGTATTAATTTAATAATCATGTTATATTAAAACACTCTTGTTTTTGTAAGGGATTGAATATTAATGATTAAAGATTTAAATCTTCCCTCAAGTGTTAATAGTGTGTTAAAGCTATTTTTTGTTTTGTTAAAGAATTGCTAAATTGCCAAAGTATTAATCAAAACAAATTTTTAAATTATGAAAAAATTATTTACAATCGCAGCAGTTGCTGTATTAGGGATGACAGGTGTAAATGCACAAGACATCAATTTTGGAGCAAAAGCAGGTGTTAACTTTGCTACTGTAGGTGGTGATATTGAAGATGTTGATGCACGCACATCTTTTCATGTTGGTGCTGTTGCAGAAATAATGATATCTGATAAATTTTCTGTTCAACCAGAATTAATGTATTCTTCTCAAGGTTTTGGATCTGAGTACTCTGATGAGATATTAGGAACAACAGTAAATTATGAAGAAACTTTGAAATTAGATTACATTAACCTTCCAGTTATGGCTAAGTATTATGTTACTGAAGGATTAAGTATTGAAGCAGGTCCTCAAATAGGGTTTTTAATGTCTGCTGATTATGAATTTGAAGCATCTGCTGGTGGTGACAGTGAGTCAGAATCTGAAGATGCAAAGGATGACTTTAAAAGTATCGATTTTGGTTTTGGAGCAGGTATAGGGTATAAATTAGATAATGGTTTGAATTTTTCAGCTCGTTATACTTTAGGTCTTGCTAATATTGCTGAAGATGCAGAAGAGGGTGAAAGCGATTTTAGTATTCAAAATAACGTTTTCCAAGTATCAGTTGGATTTTTCTTCTAAGAAAACATAACATATATAATATATCAAACCGAAGCTTTATAGCTTCGGTTTTTTTTATTCCATATTTAATATCCAAATTAATTATAAGTTTTGGCTTTTAAAAATGATTTTAAATCTTGTATTATGTATGTGATTTTAATACTTTTTTAATGATTATAATATATCTAATTAATTCCTAATAATATTGTTTATAAAATTGTTAATAAAGTGATTTTAATGCTGAATTAAGGCATATTTATTTAATAATAATAAGTAATTAAATTTACGATAATCTTTCTGATAGCAAGGCTTAACATAAATTTTATCAAAATAAAACGTTAAATTTTATTTTTAATGATTTGATTTATAAACAGTTGTTAATAACCGTGTTTCTTTTGTGTTATTTTTCTTGTTTAAAGTCTTTATTGCAACTAATTTTGTGCCCTCAAATAATTTAAAATTTAAATTTAATTATGAAAAAATTATTATTTACAGCTGCAATTGCAGTATTAGGATTTACAAGTGTTAATGCACAAGATGATGCTACTGTTGGTGGTTTCGAAAAAGGAGATGTTTTTATTTCTGGTTCTGTTGGTTTTGGTACTGAAACTACTGGAGATTTAGATTCAAACGTGTTTAACATTGCTCCAAAAGTAGGATACTTCGTATCTGAGAACATTGCAGCAGGTTTAAAAGTTGGTTATACTTCTTTATCTTCTGATAATGATGGTACTGATTTAGTAGACGCAAATGAATTTGCAGTTGGTGTATTTGGAAGATATTACTTCGCTCCAGCTAGCCAATTTTCTTTATTTACTGAATTAGGTGTTGATTATACTTCAGGAGAAGATAAATTAGCAGATGCTAAGTATGACGGATTTGACATTGCTTTTGCTCCTGGTATTAGCTATTTCGTATCTAAAAACTTCGCTATCGAAGCTTCTGTAGGTGTTTTAGGATACTCTACAACTGAGCCTGATTTTGATGGTGCTGAGTCTACTGATACTTTTAATGTAGGATTAAACTTAAGCGATATTAACTTTGGAGTTGTTTACAAATTCTAAGTTTTTTTAAACTTTATTATAAAAAGACCGAAGCTTAATCGCTTCGGTTTTTTTATGCCATAACTTTTGTATTTTTACTTTATGAAAAAACTAATTATAATAAATGGACCTAATCTTAATCTATTAGGTAAACGCGAACCAAATATATATGGGAGTCTATCTTTTACCGAATTTTTGGATCAAATTCAATCTAAATATCCATCTGCAACCATACAGCATTTTCAATCTAATATTGAAGGCGAATTAATAGATAAATTGCAAGAGGTTGGTTTTAGTTATGATGGCATAATTTTAAATGCTGCAGCTTATACGCATACTTCAATTGGTATTGGTGATGCTGTGAAAGCAATAGAGACTCCTGTGGTCGAAGTACATATTTCTAACACCTTTGGAAGGGAAGAGTTTAGACATCAATCCTACGTGTCTCCAAATGCAAAAGGAATTATTCTTGGTTTTGGATTACAAAGTTATGAATTAGCCATTCAAAGTTTTTTATAATATAAAGCGCATTAATAATTTAGGTTTTACTTAACTTTTAAAAGCATAACTCTTAAAATAAATTTAATTTTTTAGTATAAAATAAGGTTTCTATTAAATACTGTTAAATACAGCCCTATTGCTGTTAAACGTTGTTAACAGAACATCTGAGCTTAGATACAGTTCGTAATTTTGATGTATTAACCTTAAAAAATATACAATGAAAAAATTAATTTTAAGTACAGCACTATTTGTTTCTGGATTAGCATTGGTAAATGCACAATCAGATTCAAGAGAAGTCCAATTAGGTATAAAAGGTGGATTAAACTCATCAACAATTAGTGGAGATGATTTAGGTGATTTAGATTCTAGAACTAGCTTTAATGCAGGTTTAGTTGCAGAAATTCCATTAACTGATAGATTATCATTCCAGCCAGAGGTATTGTATTCTGGTCAAGGATTTGATGTTAGAGAGATTGATCAAGATAATATAGTGGATACTGACGAAAATATTGAGTATCAATTAGATTACATTCAAGTACCATTATTACTAAAAGCATATATTGTTAAAGGGCTTAGTGTAGAGGCTGGACCACAATTTGGATTTAAGATTCACGAAGAGTTTGATTACCAACCAAACAGCGATGGTGGAGATATCGAAATTGATTCTGATGACTCATACGTAAAAGACTTTGATACAAGTATCGCCTTAGGTGCAGCTTATAAGTTTGATAATGGCTTTTTCTTAAGTGGACGTTATAACTTAGGTGTTACTGATATTTTTGAAGATGGTACACCATTTGAAGGTGTAGACGCAAAAAATAACGTTTGGCAATTTGGTATTGGATTTATGTTTTAATCCAATACAGCCTATATAAATAAAAAAAGTTCCAGATAATTCTGGAACTTTTTTTATGCTTTAAAGTGTTTAAAATAAATTTTAAAACTCTTATAAATGTATTACTTCGTCATAAGCATCTGCAACAGCTTCCATAACCGCTTCACTCATAGTTGGGTGTGGATGTACTGCTTTTAATACTTCATGTCCTGTAGTTTCTAATTTACGTCCTAAAACAGCTTCTGCAATCATATCAGTTACACCTGCACCAATCATATGGCAACCTAACCACTCACCATATTTAGCATCAAAAATCACTTTTACAAAACCATCTTTTGCTCCAGAAGCACTTGCTTTACCAGATGCTGAGAAAGGGAATTTTCCAACTTTAATATCGTAACCTTGATCTTTAGCTTGCTTTTCGGTTAAACCAACACTTGCAATTTCTGGACTTGCATAAGTACAACCAGGTATATTACCATAGTCTAAAGCTTCTACGTGCATACCAGCAATTTTTTCGACACATAAAATTCCTTCAGCAGAAGCAACATGTGCTAAAGCTTGACCAGGAGTTACATCTCCAATTGCATAATACCCAGGAATGTTTGTTTGGTAGTAATCGTTTACTAAAATCTTATCTCTATCAACAGCAATACCAACGTCTTCTAATCCTATGTTTTCAATGTTAGTTTTAATACCAACAGCACTTAAAATAATGTCAGCTTCTAAAACCTGTTCTCCTTTAGCAGTTTTAACTGTTGCTTTAACACCTTCTCCAGACGTATCAACTTTAGTAACTTCTGCAGATGTCATGACGTTTATACCACTCTTTTTAAAAGACTTTTCTAATTGCTTAGACACGTCAATATCCTCAACAGGTACAATGTTTGGTAAATATTCTACAATTGTAACTTCAGTTCCCATAGAGTTGTAGAAGTATGCAAACTCAACACCAATTGCACCAGATCCAACAACAATCATCTTTTTAGGTTGTGTTGGTAAAGTCATTGCTTCTCTGTAACCAATTACTTTTTTACCATCTTGTGGTAAACTTGGTAACTCTCTAGAGCGTGCTCCAGTAGCAATTACAATATGATCAGCACTGTAAACGGTTCCGTCTACTTCAACTTTTTTTCCTGGTTTTAATGTACCAAAACCATTGATTACCTCAATTTTGTTTTTTTTCATTAAAAACTGAACACCTTTACTCATGCCTTCAGCAACACCACGACTACGTTTAACAACAGCATTAAAATCTTTATCATAATCTGTTACAGATAAACCATAATCACTTGCGTGCTTTAAGTATTCAAAAACCTGAGCAGATTTTAGTAACGCTTTAGTTGGAATACAACCCCAATTTAAACATACACCACCAAGACTTTCTTTTTCAATTACAGCTGTTTTAAGGCCTAATTGTGAAGCGCGAATTGCGGTTACATAACCTCCAGGTCCACTTCCAAGAACAATTACATCGTATTTACTCATTCTATTATTTTTTGTAGTTTTAAGAAGTTACGAAGTTACAAAACCAAATTTGAATAAAGAATTTAGATTCTTAAAAAATTATAACTTTATATTACCTTTGTCATGCAAGTTTTTTTATATGAATATACCTAAATCTAGTTTTCCTCGAATTATAATAATTGGTGGTGGTTTTGCTGGCATTGCGTTAGCTAAAAAATTATCTAAACAAGAAGTACAAGTTGTTCTGTTAGATAAGCACAATTATCATACATTTCAACCATTGCTATATCAAGTCTCAACAGGAGGATTAGAGCCAGACTCCATTGCGTATCCTATTAGGAAGGTTTTAGGAGATTTTCCTAACTTTTTCTTTAGGTTAGCAGATGTTTCTGAAATTAATACAGAAAAAAACAAGATCATTTCTAATATTGGAGCACTTAAATACGACTATTTAGTGGTAGCTTCAGGCTCAAAAACTAATTACTTTGGTAATACGTCTATTGAAGCCAATAGCATGGAAATGAAAACGGTACCACAATCTTTAAATCTTAGAAGTCTTATTCTTGAAAATTTTGAAGAGGCACTTTTAACTTCGGATTTAAATGAAAGAATAGCTTTAATGAATTTTGTTATCGTTGGTGCAGGTCCAACAGGAGTAGAGTTAGCAGGTGCTTTAGCAGAAATTAAAAAAGGTATTTTACCCAAGGATTATCCAGATTTGGACACACGATTGGCACAGATTAATTTAGTGCAATCTGGTGATAAGATTTTGAAAGAAATGAGTCTTCAAGCGTCTCAAAAAGCAGAAGATTTTTTAGAAAAATTAGGCGTTCATGTTTGGAAAAATGTAAGAGTAACTGGTTATGATGGTAAAACAGTAACTACAAATAGTGATTTAACCTTTGATGCAGCAACAGTTGTTTGGGCAGCAGGAGTTAAAGGAGCAGCTATAAAAGGGTTGGACTCAGACCAGTTTGTGTCTAAAGGCAATAGGATTATGGTTAATGAGTTTAACCAAGTTAAAGGTTTAAATAATGTTTTTGCGGTTGGAGATGTTGCACAAATGGAAACAGAAAATACGCCTCATGGTCATCCAATGATGGCACAACCAGCAATACAACAAGGTAGGTTATTAGGTGATAATTTACTTAAAATGTTAGAAAATAAGCCAATGAAACCTTTTATTTACAAAGATAAAGGCTCTATGGCTACAGTAGGACGTAATAAGGCTGTTGTAGATTTGCCAAACATTAAATTTCAGGGTGTTTTTGCTTGGTTTGTTTGGATGTTTGTTCACCTATTTTTTTTAATAGGTTTTAGAAACCGAATGATTGTTTTTATTAATTGGGTATATAACTACATTAGGTTTGATCGTGAAGCACGTTTAATTATTAGGCCTTTTAAAAAAGAGATAAAGTCTAATTCTTAGTCTAATTAAATTTAGAGTCATTAAATGATTTAGAAGTCCCTTTTGGTATGGATAAAGATTGCCAATCTTCATTTTTAATTATAATGCCAATGTAGGCTATTTGACCAATATGGTATGAATAGTGACCTAGTTGCCTAAAAATAGCGTCAGAGACTGTTTGGCTTTCGTTTCTTATATAAACAATACGCTCTAAATCGTTATTTTTTAATGGAGTAATAGCATCGTAAAGACATTGCCAACCTTTTTCCCAATCAGCAATTAATTCAGCTTTATTCGTATAAGTGGCTTCAAATTCTTGTTCACGTTGTCGCCATTGTTTTTCGCCATCTTCAGTTAAAAAATTGGTCCATCTGCTTAGCATATTTCCAACCATATGTTTGACAATTATGGATACGCTATTAGAGTTGTCGTGAGATTGCCAATTCATTTCATTAAATGATAACTGCTGAAGGGTTTTGTCTCCAGCAGTTTTATAATAATCAAATTGTTTGATTAGGCTTGTAATGTAATTATTCATTTTTAAAATCTACACTTGCCGAGTTGATACAAAATCGTGTTCCAGTTTCAGTTGGTCCATCATTAAATACGTGACCTAAATGACCACCACAATTAGAGCAAACTACCTCTGTTCTAATCATACCATGGGACTTGTCTAGTATATTAGTAACGCTACCTGGAATAGCTTCGTCAAAACTAGGCCAACCGCAATTAGACTCAAACTTACTATTACTTTCAAAAAGTTGTTGGTTACAGGCAGCACATGCATAGGCTCCATTTTCAAAATGAAGGTTATATTTACCAGTGTGTGGCATTTCTGTACCTTTTTTGCGTAAAATACGATATTGTTCATCCGTTAATTCATTACGCCATTCTTGTTCTGATTTTGTGACTTTATAATTACTCATTATCTGGTTTAAAATTTAATGCAACTCCGTTAATACAATGTCTTTCTCCTGTCGTTTCCTTAGGCCCATCATTAAAAACGTGACCTAAATGTCCACCACAAGTTGCGCAATGTTCTTCATCTCTAGTATAACCAATTTTGGTATCTGTACCAAAAGCGACATTTCCTTTAATTTCTTGATCAAAACTAGGCCATCCTGTTCCGGAATCAAATTTGTTTTCACTTTTAAATAAAGGTGTGTCACATGCAGCGCAATGGTAAGTTCCTGATCTATGCTCTTTATTTAAAGCACTAGAAAAGGGACGTTCTGTTCCTGCTTGTCGTAAGACATAATACTCAGCATCAGATAATTCTGCTTTCCACTCGGTTTCTGTTTTAGTGATTTCAAAATTTTCTTTTTCTTTTTCTTTTGTGTCTTGCGCGTTGCCTTTACAATTAAATAAGGCACATGCAAATACTAATAATGCAATTTTTTTCATATTTTCTTCTTTTTTTTAAAGATATCCTAAAATCTTAAAATAGAATTAATACAGTCGTAATTTTAATTTAAAAATAACATTTTACTGTTTGTGATTTTAAGTGTAACTTTTCAACGTCTAATAAAAATGTAATACATGAAAATATTTCATATAAGTGCAGAATGTTATCCTATAGCTAAAGTTGGAGGTTTGGCAGATGTTGTTGGAGCGTTACCAAAATATCAAAATAACCTAGGAGCAACATCTAGTGTTGTTATGCCTTTTTATGATAATGCTTTCACCCAAAAAAATAATTTTAAGTCAATTTATGAAAGTAAATTAGACTTTAATGGTCATAAAATAAATTACAATATTTTAAAAACTAAAGCTGCAGTTTTAGATTTTGAGACTTATTTTGTGGATATCCCAAATCTTTTGCACAAAAATTATGTGTATTCTGCAGATGATACAGATCGCTTTTTAGCCTTTCAAATCGCGACATTAGATTGGATATTAACATTACAAGATTTACCAGAAATTATTCATTGTCATGATCACCACACTGGATTAATACCTTTTATGTGTCAGGAGAGTTTTAAATATAAAAACTTAAATACAATTCCGGTAATTACTACCATCCACAATGCACAATACCAAGGTTGGTTTGGCTATGATAAATTACATTTAATACCAGAATTTGAGTCTACAAAAACAGGATTGTTAGATTGGGACCATTGTATAAATCCTTTGGCTGCAGCAATAAAATGTGCTTGGCGTGTAACCACTGTATCGCCTAGTTATATGGACGAGTTAAAACAAGAGGCCAATGGACTACAAGATTTGTTACAACATGAAAGTAATAAATGTATAGGTATATTAAACGGAATAGATACAGCAGTTTGGAATCCCGAAACAGACCATTATATAGATCATAAGTATAATATAAAAACATTAGAAGCTGGTAAATTAGCTAATAAATTAGCGTTGTGTAAAACCTTTAATTTAGATGAAAGCAAACCGTTAATTACATTTATTGGACGATTGGTGCATGAAAAAGGTGCAGACGTTTTTCCTTTGGCAATAAAAAAAGCATTGGAAGACGAAAATTGTAGTGTTTTGGTTTTAGGCTCTGGACATGACGAAGCTGAACAGGCTTTGCTTCAGTTAAAAGAAAATAATACAGGTCTTTACAATGTATTTATTGGCTATGACGAAAAACTGTCGCATAATATTTATGCAGGAGCAGACTTTTTACTAATGCCATCAAGGGTTGAACCTTGTGGATTAAATCAATTATATGCGCTGCGTTACGGAACAATTCCTGTAGTGAGAAGTATTGGAGGTTTAAAAGATACCGTTGTAGATATAGACAAAAATGAAGGTTTTGGAATTAGTCATGAAGAAGTCACAGTAGCGCAAATTTACAAAGCCATTACCCGAAGTGTTGATTTATATAATAAAACAACTATCTTTAAATCAATAAGAAAGCATATTATGACCATTGATCATTCATGGGATGTGTCTGCAAAAGCATATATTAATTTATACCAATCTTTAAAAAAATAACTATGATTAATAATAAAGTGTTATCTATAATTTTAGGAGGAGGACAAGGATCCAGATTATATCCATTAACTGCAACTAGATCTAAACCTGCAGTACCTATTGCTGGAAAGTATAGATTGGTAGATATTCCTATTTCTAATTGTATAAACTCAGACATCAAACGCATGTTTGTATTAACACAGTTTAACTCGGCATCCTTAAATCGTCATATCAAAAACACTTATCATTTTAGTTTTTTTAGTTCGGCTTTTGTAGATGTTTTAGCAGCCGAGCAAACACCAGGTAACGAAGGTTGGTTTCAAGGTACAGCAGATGCGGTTAGACAAAGCATGCATCATTTTTTAAGTCATGATTTTGAGTATGCCTTAATCTTGTCTGGAGACCAATTGTATCAAATGGATTTTAACGAGATGATTGATGCACACATTAAAGCTAAAGCAAAAATATCTATAGCAACTATTCCTGTAAATGCTAAGGATGCAACGTCATTTGGGATTTTAAAAACAGATGATAAAAACGTAATTACTTCTTTTATAGAAAAGCCAGACAAATCATTGTTACCAGATTGGACATCAACTGTTAGTCCAGAAATGGAAAGTCAAGGTAAAAACCATTTAGCATCAATGGGAATCTATATTTTTAATAGAGATTTATTGGTAGAGCTAATGAGTAATCCAGATACAAATGACTTTGGAAAGGAAATCATTCCGCAATCCATTGCAAAACATAAAACACTTAGTTATCAATTTGAAGGGTATTGGACAGATATAGGGAACATAGATTCCTTTTTTGAAGCTAATTTAGGCTTGACGGATGAAATACCTAAATTTAACTTATACGATAAAGATCAAAGTGTTTACACACGTGCTAGGATATTACCAACTTCTAAAATATCGGGAACCGCTTTAGATAGAACAGTTATTGCAGAAGGATGTATTGTTAATGCAGCCAAAATTGAAAAATCAGTCATTGGTATTAGATCTAGAATAGGTAAAGAAACCACCATTATTAATACTTACATGATGGGTTGTGATTCCTATGAATCTTTAGAAGAAATAGAGTCTAACAAGATTAATATTTTAATGGGAATAGGAGAGCGTTGTTTTATTAAAAATACAATTATTGATAAAAATATAAGGATAGGAGATGATGTTAGAATTAATGGTGGAAAGCACTTAGAAAATAAAGAAACCGATACTTATGTTATTAAAGATGGTATTGTTGTTATTAAAAAAGGAGCTGTAATACCTAATGGATTTGTAATATAGCTTATGGCAGAAGTCACTGTGTTTAGTCTTTTTACGGACTTTGATATTAATCTTTTTAAAGCTGGAAAACATTATCGATTATACGAGAAATTTGGATCTCATATAACTACGGTTAATAATGTTGAAGGTACTTATTTTGCTGTTTGGGCACCAAGTGCGACACAAGTGTCTGTAGTAGGTGACTTTAATACATGGACAGAAGGTGACCATCTTTTAAATGTACGATGGGATAAAAGCGGAATCTGGGAAGGGTTTATACCAAACATTGGTAAAGGCAGTTTGTACAAGTACAAAATACAAAATAGTACTAATGGTAGCGTGACAGAAAAAGCAGATCCTTATGCTAGACGTTGCGAACATAATCCAAGTACAGCCTCTATAGTTTGGGAAGATAATTATTCTTGGAAAGATAAAAAATGGATGGCCTCCAGAAAGCAAAAAAATGCTTTAGATGCGCCTTATTCTGTTTACGAAGTACATTTAGGATCTTGGAAAAAGCAGGTTGAAGACAATCGTTTTTTATCATATGTAGAGTTGGCAGACGACTTAGTAAATTACGTCAAGGAAATGAATTTTACGCACGTCGAGCTGATGCCAATAATGGAATTTCCGTACGATCCAAGTTGGGGTTATCAAATCACAGGATATTTTGCACCAACATCACGATTTGGTTATCCAGAAGAGTTTAAACTTTTGGTAGACACATTACACCAAAATGATATCGGAATTATACTGGATTGGGTACCTTCTCATTTTCCAGAAGATGCACATGGATTAGGACTATTTGATGGTTCATGTTTGTATGAGCATCCTGATAAGCGCAAAGGGTATCATCAGGATTGGAAAAGCTTAATATTTAATTATGGTCGTAACGAGGTTAAATCATTTTTAATAAGCAATGCTTTATTTTGGTTAGATCAATACCATGCAGATGGTTTACGTGTGGATGCTGTAGCGTCTATGCTGTTTTTGGATTATAGTAGAGAAGATGGTGAGTGGGAACCTAATATCCATGGAGGAAGAGAAAACCTAGAAGCCATAGCTTTTATACAAGATTTAAATATAGCAATTTACGGAAACTATCCTGATGTACAGTCTATTGCAGAAGAGTCTACTGCGTTTCCGGGAGTCTCAAAACCTGTGTTTTTAGATGGTTTGGGATTTGGAATGAAATGGATGATGGGTTGGATGCATGATACCTTACAATATTTTTCAAAAGAACCAATTTATAGAAAACACCATCAAAATGATATTACCTTTTCATTAACCTACGCATTTACAGAAAATTTTATGTTGCCTTTAAGTCATGATGAAGTGGTGTATGGTAAAAAATCAATTTTAGGAAGAATGCCAGGAGATGAGTGGCAACGTTTTGCTAACGTAAGACTGTTATACAGTTATATGTTTGCTCATCCAGGTACAAAACTACTATTTCAAGGTGCAGAGATAGGTCAAAGTGAAGAATGGAATTTTGAAACTAGTCTTGATTGGCATTTATTGGATTATCCATCGCATAAAGGGTTAAATCAGTTTATAAAAGATATTAATGTGTTTTATAAAACTGAACCAGCACTTTATCAAAAACAATTTTCAAGTGATGGTTTTGAGTGGATTGATTATGGAGATTCAGAACATTCTGTAATAGTGTTTATGCGTAAAGGAAATAAGCCTAAAGACAATATTATTGTAGCTTGTAATATGACACCAGTTCCTCTAAATAATTACAGAATTGGACTACCTAAAAAAGGACAATTAATAGAAGTATTTAATAGCGATAATAAGCAATACTTTGGAACAGGAGATTTTCAAAATAAGCCAATAGTTAGTCAACTAAAACGATGGCATTCTAGAAAAAATTCAGTTGAAATTACAATACCACCTTTAGGCATGATCGCCTTAAAATATCAACCTTAAAAAAAAATATTACGATTATATATTATATGTAATTCTCATTTTTAATGTTTGATAATTAAGGTTTTAATAAATTTAATTATCGAAAACGTTATAGTTAATAATTTGTAACAATATCTAATAGCAAAGCTTTTGTAACAGGTTTATTTTGCGTTTTTTTACTATAAATAATTAGGACATTCAATTATGATTGTAAATACAGAATTAGAACAAAAAGGAAACTTATTTCCTTCACAAATAATAAAATTTAAAAAAGATGTAGACACATTATATTTCTATACAGAAAATAACGTAGTACTTCAATTAACAGTCTTAAGGGATAGTGTCCTAAGATTTAGATACACAACAACAGGAACGTTTGATAACGATTTTTCTTATGCGATAACCAAATACGCAAGTACAGGTTATAATAAGTTAGAAATTGTAGAAAATGATGAGTTTTACATTATAATCACTTCTAAATTAAGATGTGAAGTCTCTAAAAAAGATGCCAGAGTCTCTATTTATGATGCTATAACAGACGAGCTTATTAACCAAGATGAAATAGGTTTTCATTGGGAAGAAAGCTATGAGTTTGGTGGTAACATCGTTAAAATGAGTAAAACCGTTAATGAACGTGAAAGTTACTTTGGTTTAGGTGATAAGCCTGACCATTTAAATTTAAAAGGAAAACGATTTCAAAACTGGGTAACCGACTCATATGCTTTTGGTAAAGAAACAGATCCTATTTATAAAGCAATTCCATTTTTTACAGGTTTACACCATGGTAAAGCTTACGGAATCTTTTTTGATAATACCTTTAGATCGTATTTTGATTTTGGTCAAGAACGACGTAACGTAACCAGTTTTTGGGCTCAAGGAGGTGAGATGAATTACTATTTTATTTATGGTCCAAAAATGCAGGATGTTGTTGAGAATTACACAGACTTGACAGGAAAACCACATCAATTACCACCATTATGGGCTTTAGGGTTTCATCAATGTAAATGGAGTTATTATCCCGAAGCAGAGGTTAAAGCGGTAACCTCAAAATTTAGAGAGCTTCAAATACCATGTGATGCCATTTATTTAGATATAGATTATATGGATGGTTTTAGATGTTTCACTTGGAATAAAGACCACTTTCCAGATCCAAAACGTATGGTTAAAGAGTTGTTAGATGATGGCTTTAAAACCGTAGCTATTATTGATCCAGGAATTAAAATAGACAACGAATATTCAGTTTTTAAAGAAGCTTTAGACAAGGATTATTTTTGTAAACGAGCTGATGGTCCATACATGAAAGGTAAAGTGTGGCCAGGAGAATGTTATTTTCCAGACTTTACAAAACCAGAAGTTAGAGATTGGTGGTCAGGATTATTTAAAGAATTAGTTGAAGACATAGGTATACAAGGCGTTTGGAATGATATGAATGAGCCTGCTGTAATGGAAGTGCCAAATAAAACATTTCCGGATGATGTGCGTCATGATTATGATGGTAATCCTTGTAGTCACAGAAAAGCACACAATGTTTATGGTATGCAAATGGCTAGAGCCACTTATCATGGAATGAAAAAGTTTAACTATCCTAAACGTCCTTTTGTCATAACTAGAGCAGCATACTCTGGTACCCAACGATACACGTCTACTTGGACTGGAGATAATGTGGCCACTTGGGAGCATCTTTGGATAGCAAATGTACAAGCACAACGTATGGCAATGTCAGGATTTAGTTTTGCAGGAAGTGATATTGGAGGTTTTGCCGAACAGCCTCAAGGCGAATTGTTTACACGTTGGATTCAATTAGGAATTTTTCATCCATTTTGTCGTGTGCATTCTTCTGGAGATCATGGAGATCAAGAACCTTGGGCTTTTGATGAAGACGTGACAGATGTTGTTAGAAAATTTATTGAAATTAGATATCAACTTTTACCTTATTTATATACCGCTTTTTGGAACTTGGTAGAGCATGGTACACCTATATTAAAGTCTCTAGTCATGTATGATCAAGAGGATAATCAAACACACTATAGAACAGACGAGTTTGTTTATGGAGATCAAATTTTAGTTTGCCCAATACAAGAACTTAATGCTAAAGGTCGCAGAATGTACATACCTAGAGGTAGCTGGTATAACTTTTGGACCGATGAGTTAGTAGAAGGAGGAAAAGAAAAATGGGTTGATGCAGAAATAGATAGTATGCCTATTTTTATAAAAGAAGGTGCAATCATACCTAAATTTCCAGTTCAGCAATATGTAGATCAAACAATAATTGAAGAGTTATCATTAGACGTGTACTTTAAGTTAGGTAAAGAGTCGTCACAGTTATTTGATGATGCTCATGATGGTTATGATTATACTAAGGGACGTTATAGTTTCAGGACATTTAAATTAACAGGTAAGTCGCAGGAATTAATTATTCAACAGCATAAAGAAGGAAAGTATGAAGCGACTTATAAGACTTTCAAATTAAATATTCACGCATTACCGTTTGAAATTAATGAGATTCAAATAGATAATGAAACTGTAGCTATAGATCAAATTAAAGACAGCGGAATAGTGTCTATGGTTATTGATAAAAACTTTTCTGAAATTCATTTAATAGGAAAATAAACATAAGTAATATACTGTTTAAAGACTATATGTGACTTTAATCGATGTTTTGTTTGCAAATAAAAATACCGTTTGTTAAAATATGGCTAAGTTTTTGTAGATTTATAAAAAGAATAAATTATAATAAATATGAAATTAAAAAATAGCGTAGCGCTTGCTTTAACATTAGTAATGTTTTTGTCATGTTCTACTAATCCATTTACAGGAAAAAAAACATTAGCTTTTGTGTCTAATGCAGAATTGTTTCCAACAGCTTTCGCGCAATATAACCAAGTGTTAACAGAAAGTAAAGTAGAAACAGGAACAACAAGAGCAGAGATGATTAAACGTGTTGGTCAACGTATATCTGTCGCAGCAGAACGTTGGTTAAATGCTAATGGACAACAAGGTTATTTAAATGATTATAAGTGGGAATACAATTTAATTGAAGAAGATGTTGTAAATGCTTGGTGTATGCCAGGAGGAAAAATTGTGTTTTATACCGGAATTTTACCAGTAGCAGAAAACGAATCTGCAATTGCAGCAATTATGGGTCATGAAGTAGCGCACGCTTTAGCAAATCACGGACAACAACGTATGAGTGCTGGAATGATACAACAAGGCTTAGGAGTTGTTGGTAATGTAGCTTTAGCAAATGACGAAAAAACTTTAGGAATCTTTAATCAATCTTATGGTATTGTTTCTAACGTAGGAGGTATGTTACCTTTTAGTAGAAGTCACGAAACTGAAGCGGATAGAATTGGTTTATATCTTACAGCTATTGCTGGTTACAATCCAGATGAAGCAGCTAATTTATGGAGACGTATGGCACAAGCAAGTGGAGGTCAAGCACCACCAGAATTTTTAAGTACGCATCCAGCAAATCAAACACGTATTGATAATTTAACAGCCTTATCTCCTTCAGCTAAAGCAGAAGCACAAAAATTTGGTGTCACTAGTTTTAGACCTTTAGGTAAATACTAGTTTTTTAAAAATATTTAATTACTTTCGAAGCTGCTCTTTATAAGAGCAGCTTTTGTATTTTTAAGCACTAACTAATTACTATTTAATGGCACATCTTAAAAAAGGAAGTAAAAAACTGCTTAATGCTTGGGCATTTTATGATTGGGCAAATTCAGTTTATACGTTAACTATAGCATCGTCAATATTTCCAATATTTTACTCAGCGCTTTTTGTCTCTCAAGTAGAAAAAACGGTTCCTGCTTTTGGAATGGTTTTTAAAAGCACAGCATTAATAACATATGTAACAGCTTTTACATTTTTAGTAGTAGCTTTTACATCTCCTATATTATCTGGTATTGCAGACTACGTAGGTAACAAGAAAAATTTCATGAAGTTTTTCTGTTATTTAGGAGGTTTAGGTTGTATTGGTTTATACTGGTTTAGTTTAGAGTCCATTCATATTAGTTTGTTGTTTTACTTTATGGGTTTAATTGGTTATTGGGGAAGTTTGGTGTTTTATAATTCTTACTTACCAGATATTGCATTTCCAGAACAACAAGACAGTATAAGTGCTAAAGGTTTTAGCTTAGGGTACGTTGGAAGCGTTTTGTTATTATTAGTAAATCTTGCGATGGTAATGACACAAGAGACAGGAGAGGCTAAATTGCAAATGATGCGTTATTCTTTTGTTATGGTTGGTGTATGGTGGATTGGGTTTAGTCAATATTCATTTTATATATTACCAAAAGGAGTTAAAACAGGTGAAAAAGTAACAAGAGCGATAGTACTTAATGGTTTAAAAGAATTAAAATTAGTATGGATTCAATTAAAACAAAACTTAAGATTAAAACGCTATTTAGCAGCCTTTTTTGTGTTTAGTATGGCAGTACAAACCATTATGTTAGTCGCTGTGTATTTTGGAGAAGAAGAAATTGCTTGGGGAAGCTCTGATGCTAAAACACAAGGATTAATAGTTAGTATTTTAGTAATACAATTGGTAGCTATATTAGGTGCTTTTTTAACGTCAAAAGCATCCGAAAAATTTGGTAACATTAAAACACTTATAATCGTTAATGTTATATGGATGGCATTATGTTTTTACGCTTATTTTATGGTTACACCTTTTCAATTTTACATAGCAGCTGGCTGTGTAGGATTGGTAATGGGAGGCGTGCAAAGTTTAGCACGATCCACATACTCTAAATTTTTACCAGAAACAGAGGATACTACATCGTATTTTAGTTTTTTTGATGTTGCAGAAAAAATAGGTATCGTTATAGGAATGGTGATTTTTGCAACTATAGATCAATTAACAGGTAGCATGCGAAATGCTATATTGTTTTTGTTTGTATTCTTTTTAGTAGGTATCTTTTTGCTGTTTAGAGTGCCAAAACAAGGTGAGTTAAATTAATTTTATTATGTTTATAATCTAAAATATTAAAAATGAAAAAAATATTACTACCATTATTATCTTTAGCTTTTGTGTTTTTAAGTTGTGAAAACGAACCATTAGAGGGTTTTGAATTAGATGCTACAGGTGGTAGCACAGGAGGCGGAAGTGTTGGAGGAGGTGAAGTTATTATAGGAGAACCTGGAGGAGAGACTACAGGCGACTATTGGCCTATGGCAGAAGGTAACAAATGGACTTACGACTACAGTGTGGATGGTGTTGCTGAAGAAGATTCTGTAATGGAAATTTCTAATCAAGAGGATTATTTAGGTTTTCCTTCTTATTTATATAGTTCATTTTTTCAAAATTCTACAAGTACAGATGGATCAACAACTGGAGATGTAGAGTTAAATTCGTATTCTAGTAAAAATGGTGGAGATTATCACTTTAGTGTAGCAAGTACGAATATTAATGTTGGTGGTTTTATTGAGATTTCTCAGTCAGCTTATGGATTTATAATGTTAAAAGACTATTTAAATGTAGGCGAAAGTTGGACTAATACATATACAATTACAACAACTACTGAAGTTTTGATTGAAGATTTACCAGAAGTGCCTACTACTAATTTAAACGTAATTTATACTAGCCAAATCATGGAAAAAGATAGTGCTGTTGAGGTTAATGGTACAAGTTATAGTCCAGTAATTAAAGTTAAAGCAACAACTACCTATCAATTAGCAGGAACTCCTGATAGCTCTGCAGAGTATTTTTACTACTTTGCTAAAGATGTTGGGTTAATCAAATATGAAGGAAGTGTTTATGATGCAGACGATAATATTACTTCAAATGTTTTAGGTGAATTAAACGATGTTATTTTAAACTAAGATTTTTATTTAAATAAAAAAAGCCACAATTCTAGTTTCAGAATTGTGGCTTTTTTAATAGCTAATTTTTGTATTAATTACTAATATCTCCAGATCCAGTAACCTTTTTGTCTACTTTACTTGGACTACCTTTATATTCAATATCTCCAGAGCCTGTTACTCTTGCTTTGATAGCTTCTTTAGCATTAACAACCACGTCACCTGATCCAGTTACTTTAGCTTCTGTAAAGTCAGCCATTAAGCGTCCACCATGAAAATCTCCAGAGCCTGTCACACTTGCATTTAAATTAGTTGTTTGACCAGTTAGTGTCAAATCTCCAGATCCAGTAATTGAGGCTTCAACGTTGGTTGATTTAACATCCAGAGTTACATCACCAGAGCCTGATACTTTAGCTTCAAAGTTTTTAGAAACTATGGTTGCATTAGACGTAACATCACCAGATCCTGAAAGTGATACTTTGTCAATATCTTTAAACGGAATGGTAATCTTGATAGTTTTATTTCCGCTAGGTTTTAAATTAATGTTATTTTCTGTTTTAACTATTAACCCGTTGCCTTCTACTTCAGTTAAAATATAATCTAAAAGGTTTTCTTCTCCTTCAATAGTAATTGTACCTTCTTCGCCTTCAACTAATTCAAATTCCATCCAACCTGCAAGTCTAATTGCATCATAATCTGATGTTGTTCTAGTTATTGTAGTAAGGTTTCCGTTTCCTTTAATTGTTTTTCCTTTTCCCCATTGCGCATTACAAGAAGTAAAGGCAATAAGCGCTAAGGTTAATACTAGTGTTTGTTTTAATGTTTTCATGATGATTGATTTTGTTAAATTATTATTTTTTATCAAAGGTTACGCTTCCGTACTCTGAGTTTATTTTTATTAGGTTGCCTGAGTTACTCTTATTGTGGTATCCAGAATAGTATTTATCAGAATGTTTGATGCTTTTGTTATTAATCTCAAAGTCATCTTCGCCATTCAAACTTCCGTATTCCAATTTTATATCAAAATCAAAAGCGTATTCTGGATCAATACCTATTTTAATACCAACATAATCAGATTCAATATTAACATCTCCAGCATTTTTGGTCATTTTGCCTATTTTAATGGAGCCATAATCTGCATTTAAAGTTACATTTTTATACACGTCACCCAAAACAACCGTTAGGTAGTCTCCATTACCAGAGATACTATTTAGTTTGTTTACACGTAAGCTTCCGTAATCACAGTTATAATTTACGTTTTCGGCTATTTCTATTAACGATTTTGTGTAATCTGCTACAATGGTTAAGTCTTTAGTTTTTGCAACTGTAAACCCACTATAGTCAGCATTAATTTTTCCACTTTTGATGTATTCAAAGTAGCTGTTATTAGTGTAATCAAAATTGATAACATTATTATCTGCTAACAACTCTTTGGTTGTGATTTTACCATAATCACAAGATATTTCGGCACGACCTTCAAGAGTCCCCAAAGTAATATTTCCGTAATCGTTACTTAAATTAACATGGTTAGTTATTGGCATTTTAACAACGTAATTTATTTTCATATTAACATCGTTGTTATTAGACCAATTCCACCAAGAGCTTTTCTTCTTTTTACCAATTAAAGTCTCAGCAGAAACGTAATTGGATGTTCCAGAAAATTCGACATCAATTTCATCTAATCTTGATTGTACTTCTTCCAAATCATTACCATTGGTAGTTATTTTAACTTCAATAGCAATAGTATTGCCTGTCCATGTTACAATATCTAGGTTACCATATTTATTGTCTATTTTTAAGGTGGCATTATTGTTAACGGTATATTCTTTTTTTAATGTTTTTTGTCTAGTATGTTTGCCATCCAAATCGCCATTATTAGATAAGGCAATTACCGGAAGTAAAAGGCAAAGTGTTAATTTATATAGTAGTTTCATAATTGTTTTGTTTTAATGTTTTAAGCGCTTCAATTTGTAAAAGTGTGCTTTGTAACACGTCTATTCTGTTTTGAAAGTTGGTTATCATTGCATAAATGACGCGTTGGTCTTCACCACTTTCTGTTAGGTTTAATTTTAAATTTTTGTATTCTAATTCTAACTTATCTAATCTTGATAAAGCATCATCAACAAGTTTTTGTGTTTCTGGGCTTTTTTCTGTTTTAAGTTTATTTAACTCAAAAGCAATAGTGTTAGAAAAAAAGTTCTGAGTTTCTGCCAATTCTGGAGAGATACTTGCTAAGTCTTTTTGGGTAGTATCAGGTTTTAAATTAAGTGCAATACTTAAAATTAACACAACAGATGCTGCTACTGCCAATAAAGGCTTCCAATAATTAGTTTTACGATTAGCTACTTTAGTTTCTGTTTTATTTAGTTTGTCAATAAAACGCTGTTGATGTCCTAAATTAGGTGCTTCAATGTCAAATTGATTGTCTAAATTTGTAAATAATTGTTCTATATTATCTTTCATCACAATTAATTTAATTGTTCTAATTTTTTTCTTAAACTCTCTTTTGCTCTAGAGACTGTTGTTCTGCAATTAGCATAACTAATTTGCATGACTTCACTAATTTCTTCGTAATCATAACCCTCAATAAGATTTAAGGTTAATGCAATTCTGTAATTAGATTTTAGAGTATTTAAAGTGTCTAAAATTTGTTTTGCTTTAACAGAAGTAAACTCGGTTGTTGTATCAACGCCTTGATGGTCTTCAATTTTATATAATACATCGTCCAGAGCTACGTCTTCATTTTTTTTATTTTTATTAAAAGCATGTATGCTATTATTAACAACAATACGTTTTAACCAAGCACTAAATGTGCTTATTTCTTTAAGTGTATTCAGCTTAGTAAATGCAGTCAAAAATGATTCTTGCATAATGTCTTCAGCTTCAAAACTATTATTCACAATTCTAAATGACGTATTATACATTGCCTTGTAGTACCTGTTGTAAATCTCCAATTGTGCTAATTGGTTACCAGATAGGCAAAGCATTATAAGCGCTTCAATATTGTGTTTGGTTAGTGTCAAAAAATGGTTTGTTTTATATAAAGAGGAAAGTTAAAACACTTTGTTACACTTTTTGAAAAAAAATATTTTTATTTTTTATTATTGATTATAACAAGATAGTATTAAACTTTTTGCGATTTAGAGTAGCATCATAAAGTATGGCACATTAATTGAAATTTTATACTTGAAAATATGCTGTTACTTATGGTTAACTATAAGTTTATCAATGTAATAGTGAAAGTTTAATTTGTAATTTTAAAACATAATAGCTTAAATGAAACGATTACAGTGACATTTTGGCTTACATATATCTATGAAAAAATCTAACTTTATATCGCTTGACAGTTTGTCATTACAAGATTTTGATGAAAATTCAGAATTAATCCCTTTAATGACGCCAGAAGATGAAGAAAAAATAGCAAAAGAGGAACTGCCAGAAACACTTCCAATTTTGTCACTACGTAACACAGTATTGTTTCCAGGTGTTGTAATACCTATTACTGCAGGACGTGATAAATCTATTAAATTAATTAATGACGCTAATAAAGGCGGTAAGGTCATTGGTGTTGTTTCTCAAATAGATGAAGATGTAGAAGACCCTAAGGCAGAGGATTTACATCAAATTGGTACTGTAGCTAGAATTTTAAAAGTTTTAAAAATGCCTGATGGTAACACAACAGTTATTATACAAGGTAAAAAACGTTTTGAGATTGATACGGTTATAACAGAAGAACCTTACATTAAAGCGACTGTTAAGGAAGTACCACAAGCAAAACCTGCAGCAAAAAACAAAGAGTTTGCAGCGATAATTGAGTCTATTAAAGAGTTAGCTGTACAAATCATTAAGGATAGTCCAAATATACCAACTGAGGCGACGTTTGCTATTAAAAATATAGAAAGTGATTCGTTTTTAATCAATTTTGTATCGTCTAACATGAATTTGGATGTAGATGAAAAACAGGCGCTTCTAGAAATGAATCACCTGAAGGATCGTGCTCTAGAAACATTACGTTATATGAACGTCGAGTTTCAAAAGCTAGAACTTAAAAATGACATCCAATCTAAAGTTCAAAGTGATTTAAATCAACAACAACGTGAGTACTTTTTAAATCAGCAACTAAAAACGATTCAGGAAGAACTTGGTGGTGGTAATGCTGAGGAGATTGAAGACATGAAAAAGCGTGCTAAATCAAAAAATTGGGATGAGAAAGTCGGAAAGCATTTTGATAAAGAGTTAGCAAAAATGCAACGTATGAATCCTCAGGTTGCCGAGTATTCTATACAACGCAATTATTTGGACCTATTTTTAGATTTACCATGGAGTAAGTTTAGTAAAGATAAATTTGATTTAAAGCGTGCCGAAAAAATATTAAATCGTGATCATTATGGTTTAGATGATGTCAAACAGCGTATCATCGAGCACTTAGCAGTGTTAAAATTACGTAATGACATGAAGTCGCCAATCTTATGTTTATATGGACCTCCAGGAGTTGGTAAAACATCATTGGGTAAATCTGTAGCAGAAGCATTAGGTCGCGAATATGTACGTATGAGTTTAGGTGGTTTGCGTGACGAAGCAGAAATACGTGGACATCGTAAGACTTATATTGGTGCTATGCCAGGACGTATCTTACAAAGCCTTAAAAAAGCAGGTACCTCTAATCCAGTTTTTGTACTAGACGAAATTGATAAATTATCCAACTCTCATCAAGGTGATCCTTCTTCTGCATTATTAGAAGTTTTAGATCCAGAACAGAATGCTGAGTTCCATGATAACTTCTTAGAGATGGGTTACGATTTATCTAAAGTTATGTTTATAGCTACTACTAATAGTTTAAATACTATTCAGCCTGCTTTAAGAGACCGTATGGAAATTATTAACGTTACAGGTTATACTATTGAGGAAAAGGTAGAAATAGCTAAAAGACACCTGTTACCAAAACAATTAAAAGAACACGGTTTAGAAGATAAACACATTAAAATAGGTAAACCGCAACTAGAAAAAATAGTAGAAGGTTATACAAGAGAATCTGGTGTACGTGGTTTAGAAAAGCAAATTGCAAAAATGGTGCGTTATGCAGCTAAAAATATTGCAATGGAAGAAGAATATAATATCAAGATTTCAAACGACGATATAGTAGAAATATTAGGTGGTCCAAAATTAGAACGTGATAAATACGAAAACAATAATGTTGCTGGCGTTGTTACAGGTTTAGCCTGGACAAGAGTAGGTGGAGATATTTTGTTTATTGAATCTATTTTATCTAAAGGAAAAGGCGCATTAAATATTACCGGAAACTTAGGTAAGGTAATGAAGGAATCGTCTACCATTGCTATGGAGTTTATTAAGGCTCACGCTGAAGAGTTAAATATTAACCCTGAGGTATTTGAAAAATATAATGTGCACATCCACGTACCAGAAGGAGCAACACCTAAAGATGGACCAAGTGCAGGAGTTACTATGTTAACGTCATTAGTCTCTTTATTTACACAACGTAAAGTAAAGAAAAGTTTAGCAATGACTGGCGAGATTACATTGCGTGGTAAAGTATTACCAGTAGGAGGTATTAAAGAAAAAATACTAGCTGCTAAGCGTGCAAGAATAAAAGAGATTTTATTATGTGAAGACAATAGAAGAGATATAGAAGAAATTAAACCAGAATATTTAAAAGGTCTAACGTTTCACTATGTGTCAGATATGTTGGATGTTATTAAAATTGCAGTGACAAGTCAAAAGGTAAGTAATGCTAAAAAGTTATAAGACATCAAGTCTTTTTAAAAGGTTATTCTTTATTGTAGTTATACTAAATTCAGCAATAGCTTTAGCTCAAGATCAAAACTTGGTTAATGTTATACTGGATGGTAAACCTGCAGTTTTAAATACTAAAACTGGAATTACCAAGTTTGTTGACAATAATTCAGACAAGAAACAAGAGGTAGTAAATGGTGAAACAGATTTAATAACAACCCATATTGTAGAACAAGGAGATACACTATACGCCATATCTAATAAATATGGCGTAAGTATTTCACATATTAAAGCAATTAATAACTTAAGTACTAACCTGATTTCAATAAATCAAAGATTAAAAATAGGTTATGCTAATTCAGCTAAAGTAAAAGTTAGTACTGTGTGGATTGTAAAAAAAGGCGATACATTGTATAGTATTTCTAAAAAAACAAGTGTGCCAATTGCAACTATACAAAGCCTTAATAATATAAAGGATAACATAATAATTGTAGGAAAAACACTATTTTTAAGATAGTTTGAATCAATAGTTTATATTTGTTAAAATTAATTTAATTTATAATGAAAAAACTACTATTTATTCTAACCATATTAACTGTTACTATTGGTTTTTCTCAAGACATTGAAGAAGAGTTTTTACCTATAGAAGTAGAAGGTAAGGAAGCCTTTATGTCAACTAAGACAGGTGAGTATGTATTTAGATCGCATGCAGACACAAATCCTGAAGAATTGACAACAACTTCCAGTGGTGTTGTTTATAACGATATATCCTATCATACAGTTGTAAAAGGAGAGACATTATCTGCAATTTCTAAAAAGCACAATTTAAGTGTAGATCAAATTGTAAATGATAATAAGTTAGCAAATAATGCTTTAAGCTTAGGACAAAAGGTTAAAATTGTAAAACGTATTTTAGTACCATCTAGTAGTCCAGTAATAAGTTATGTAGGCGAAGAGCGAATAATAGCTAGATTGCCAGTAGGAGAATCTCCTGCAACATTACCACCTCCTCCAGTACCAACACAAACCAATAAAGTAGCAATGCCTGCTCCAAAAAATACCAGCTATTCTAAGCCTAACATAGTGCCTTTAGTTGTGGAAGAAGATGTGATAATACAAGAAGAAGATTCTGCAGAAGTAATTGCAGCAAAAAAACAATTAGAAGAAGCTAAAAAACAATTAGAGCTAGCTAGACAAAAAGCTGTTTTAAAAGAAGAGGCTAACGTTAAATTAGAAGAAACTAAATCGGTTTTTAAAGAAGAAGAGCTTGTTACTGAAAATGAAAACACTAAACTTGAAACAGAGGAAGTTGTTTTGGAAGATAAAGTAGAGGCAACCATTGAAACCGAAGTGTTAGATAATAACACTTTAAATAATACTGAAGAAGCTGATAAAACACCTGAATATCATGTTGTTGTAAAAGGAGATAACTTATACAATTTATCTAAAAGGTATAATACAACGGTTGAAAACTTAAGTAAGTTAAATGATATTCAATTCAACAATTTAAAGATTGGACAAAAGTTAAAATTGAAGTAAAAAAATAAATCTACAATAACTACGTTTTAATGTAGATTTATTTACTTTGCAAACTATGTTTAAGAAAAAGATTGTCCCACTTTTAATTTTATTTTCTAGTACTATTTGCTTTGCGCAATTAGGTGGACAATCAACATATCAATTTTTAAATTTAGTCTCATCACCACGTCAAGCAGCATTAGGAGGAAAGGTCTTAACTAATATAGATTACGACGTTACTCAAGGTTTGTACAATCCAAGTGCAATTAATCCAGAAATGGATAATCAATTTTCTTTAAATTTTAGTAACTATTTGGGTGGTATTACTTATGGTACTGCTGCTTATGCTTATACTTGGGACAGACGCACACAAACATTACATGCTGGAATGACCTATATTAATTATGGTGATTTTGATGGTTATGATGAAAATGGAATATCTACAGGTACTTTTACAGGTACAGAAGCAGCTTTATCGTTAGGATACGCTTTACAAATAGGATATTCAGATTTTTATTTTGGCGGAAACTTAAAGTTTATCACTTCAAGTTTAGAACAATACAGCTCTTTTGGTATTGCTACAGATTTAGGTTTAATGTATGTTGACGAAAAATTAGAGTTTCAAGCAGCATTAGTAGTCAGAAATTTAGGTACACAAATCACAACTTATGCAGGACAACGCGAAAGTTTGCCATTAGATATTACACTAGGATTGTCTCAGACGTTAGAAAATGTCCCATTGCGTTGGCACTTAACTTTTGAAAACTTGCAACAGTGGCCAATTGGAGAAGCTAATCCAGCTAGAGTTACTACAGATTTAGAAGGTAATCAAACACAAGAAAAAGTAGGGTTTATTAATAATGTAATGCGTCACACTATTATAGGAGCCGAGTTATTTCCTGATAAAGGCTTTAATATAAGATTAGGTTATAATTTTAGACGTGCAGAGGAGCTTAGAATTGTAGACCAACGTAATTTTTCTGGATTATCTGCAGGTTTTGGTCTTAAAATTAATAAGTTACGTTTTAGTTATACACATGCTAAATATACAGCAGCAAGTAACGCAAATTTCTTTGGGTTAAATATAGATTTACAGTAAGTCTAAATAATAAGTTTTTCTAGGCTGTAACTATAAATCATTACATTAATCATCTTTAAATGTTCAAAAATTAATGTTTATTTTTGAATTCTAAAAATAAAAATAAGTGCAAAAAATCACCATAGCAATAGACGGTTTTTCATCAACAGGTAAAAGTACAGTAGCTAAGCAATTGGCAAAACATTTAGGTTATGTGTATGTAGATACAGGAGCCATGTATAGAGCAGTAACTTTATTTACCATGCAAAATGGATGGATTGATAAAAATCATTTTGACGTCTTAAGTCTAGTTTCTAATTTGGATAAAGTAACTATAAGTTTTAAGTTTAATTCAGAATTAGGTTTTGCAGAGGTATATTTAAATGGTGTAAATATCGAGCGCGAAATTAGAACATTAGAAGTCTCCAGTTTTGTTAGTCAAGTATCTACTATTCCAGAAGTAAGATATCAGTTAGTTAAGCAGCAACAAAAAATGGGTAAGGATAAAGGTGTTGTTATGGATGGTCGCGATATTGGTACAGTTGTGTTTCCGTATGCAGAGTTAAAATTATTTATGACAGCATCTGCGGACAAACGTGCAACAAGACGTTATAACGAGTTAATTAATAGAGGAGACGATGTACAATATAACGACGTGTTACGTAATGTGCAAGAACGTGATTATATAGACTCTAATAGAGAGGACTCCCCTTTAGTAAAAGCAGATGATGCTATAGAAATTGACAACTCTGATTTGTCGCTAACAGAGCAATTTGATACGATATTAAATTTAGTTACGCAAACACTAGATAAATTAAAATAGAATCTTAAATTTTAATCATAAAAAAAGCGAATTGTTAGCTTTCGCTGAAACAATTCGCTTACATAGTTTGCTATTAAACTCCTACAAATTTGGAATTTTTAACTCTTGATCTGGGTGGATTACATCAGGATTATTTAAAATATCCTTGTTAGCCTCAAAAATAGCAGTATATTTTCCTGCATTACCGTAATAATGTTTAGCAATTTTTCCTAAAGTATCACCACCTTTTACAGTGTGTCTTGCGTAAACAGACTCGTCAGCAACTTCAATATTTGCTAAAATGTCAGTAGGACTATCTCCACCAGCAGCTTTAATAGCGTCCCACATTAGATTTTTTTCATATTGTGTAGCAGCAGTTCCTTTAACTTTTAATACACCATTCTCTTCAGTAACGTTTCCGTTAGCGATGTTTAATTTTTCTCCTAAATCAAGTACACTTTGATATTTTGCTTTTACAGCCATAATTAATTTGTTTTTAAATGTTATTCTTTCTTAAAGATAGTAATTATATTAAGACATTTCTCAAGGAAAATAGTATTTCAAATATTCTTAGTTAAAGTGTTTAAAATATCCGATAAAGTGAAATTTTTAATAAAAAATTATATTTTATAGAGTATTGATAGTCAGCTAATTATTATTTTTATAATAGTATTTGGCAATATTGTCAAAAAGTAGTATTTTTGCACACCTTTTTAGCGCACTCAAGAATGATGAAAAGGAATCAAACAATTTTATTTATAACACTTCTGTGTGTTAGCGCCTAAATCTTCTAAACATAACAGAATACAAAACATAGTGTATTTATATTTCAGCGAAAGCGAAACGTACACTATTAAAATTTTTTAAATGGCTGAAAAAGCAAAACAAGCGGAAGTAGAAGCTCAAGTAGCAGACACAAAAAATGCTCCAGTAGTATCTGAAGCACAAGCAAACCCTGAAAAATTCTTAGCAGAATTTAACTGGCACAACTACCAAGAAGGTATTGATGAGGTTGAAGATTCTCAATTAAAAGAATTTGAAAAATTAGTATCAGAAAATTTCGTAGATACTTTAGATGATGAGGTTGTTGAAGGAACAGTAGTACACATGACAGATCGTGATGCTATTATTGATATCAACGCTAAGTCTGAAGGAGTTATTTCTTTAAACGAATTTAGATACAATCCAGACTTAAAAGTAGGAGACAAAGTAGAAGTATTAATTGATGTACGTGAAGACGCAACAGGACAATTAGTATTATCTCACAGAAAAGCTCGTGTAATTAAGGCTTGGGATAGAGTAATCAAAGCTAACGAAACTGGTGAAATTGTTAACGGTTTTGTTAAATGTCGTACTAAAGGTGGTATGATTGTAGATGTTTTTGGTATCGAAGCATTCTTACCAGGATCTCAAATTGACGTTAAGCCAATTAGAGATTACGATCAGTACGTAAACAAAACTATGGAATTTAAAGTTGTTAAAATCAACCACGAATTTAAAAACGTAGTAGTTTCTCATAAAGCTTTAATTGAAGCTGATATTGAAGAGCAGAAGAAAGAAATCATTGGTCAACTAGAAAAAGGACAAGTATTAGAAGGTGTTGTTAAAAACATTACTTCTTATGGTGTGTTTATTGATCTTGGTGGTGTTGATGGTTTAGTTCACATTACAGATTTATCTTGGTCTCGTATCAACCATCCAAATGAGATTGTTGAATTAGATCAAAAATTAAATGTTGTAATCTTAGACTTTGATGAAGATAAGTCTAGAATCCAATTAGGTCTTAAGCAATTATCTAAACACCCATGGGATGCTTTAGGAGAAAATGTTGCTGTAGGTGATAAAGTTAAAGGTAAAGTTGTTGTAATCGCTGATTATGGTGCATTTATCGAAGTTGCAGAAGGTGTTGAAGGTTTAGTACACGTGTCAGAAATGTCATGGTCTACTCACTTACGTTCTGCTAACGACTTTGTAAAAGTTGGAGACGAAATTGATGCGGTTATCTTAACTTTAGATAGAGAAGATCGTAAAATGTCATTAGGTATCAAGCAATTATCTGCAGATCCTTGGACTGACATTACAACTAAATACCCAGTAGCGTCTAAGCATACAGGTATTGTACGTAACTTTACTAACTTTGGAGTTTTTGTTGAATTAGAAGAAGGTATTGATGGATTAATTTACATCTCTGACTTATCTTGGACTAAGAAAATCAAACACCCATCTGAGTTCTGTAACGTAGGAGATAAATTAGATGTAGTAGTATTAGAGTTAGATGTTGAAGGACGTAAATTATCTTTAGGTCATAAACAAACAACTGAGAATCCTTGGGATAAATACGAAACTGAATTTGCTTTAGATACAACTCATACTGCAGAAATTGCTGATGTTGTAGATAAAGGAGCTACAATTGAATTTAACGAAGATATCGTTGCTTTTGTACCATCTCGTCACCTTGAAAAAGAAGACGGTAAGATGTTGAAAAAAGGTGATACTGCTGAATTTAAAATCATTGAATTTAATAAAGAATTCAAACGTGTTGTAGCATCTCATACTGCTATCTTTAAAGCTGAAGAAATGGCTAACGTAAAAGCTGCTGTTAAGAAAGCTGCTGATCAAGCTGCCGAGTCTAAACCAACTTTAGGTGATGCAAACGAAGCTTTACAAGCATTAAAAGATAAAATGGACGGGAAAAAATAATTTCCTCTTTTTATTATAAATTTAAAAGCCTCTCAGTAATGAGAGGCTTTTTTTATTGTATCAATCCTAGCAATTTATACTGTTAATTATGTGGTTTTAATTAGTTATAGCCTTATTAACTAGTTGCATCTATTATATATAAGTTGCGTAATATAATTTCCTTTTTCATTTAAAATCAGCTATTTATATTGTAAGAATATTATTTCAGAAATTATCATATCATGGCTATAATTGTTAAAATTATGGTCATTTCATCGATAACATTTTGATAAACAGCATAATATTTTTAATTTAATGTTGAATCAAATTTTTCGTATTGCAATACATTGATTTATTTTTTAAGTGTTTTTAGTTTCCCTAAACTGATTGTTAGCTTAATATTAATTTAAATCTTTTTATTATGAAAAAATTATTACTATTAGTGTTAGTAGTAGGATTTACTACTGCACATGCGCAGACAGGAAATACTGTGGCTGAAGCCATTCCTGTGAACGGTTCAAATCTAAGCGTTAATCTTATTAACTTTACTTCAGCAACAGCGTCATCAGTACCTTATAGTTGTTCAGGACCTTTTGATGAGGACGTTTTTTATAAGCATTCCATTAATTCAGGTGCTAATAAGTTAACTATAGGTATGTTTAGTTTGGGGTTAAGTGTTTTATCTCAATTTGATTACCAAATACTATTAGCTCCAGGAGGAGATACGTCTAATTTACAAGAAGTAGTTTGTAGCAATTACAATGTTTTAATACTTGCTAACGGAAGTTTTACTTTTGTAATTGATAATTTTGACCCAAACGATGTATACTACCTAAGGGTCAACACACCTCAAGGTCTTTTAGCGCCTTTATTATCAAGTTTGTTATCTACAACGACAGTAACGATGTATAGCGAATATGATGCTACATTAAGTATAGCTACAGAGGAGGTTAAAGAGTATAAAATTATTAATAAACCAAACCATTTACAGATAGTAACAAATAATGATTTTGAATCTTATCAAATATATAGTTTAGACGGTAAGCAGGTAAAAACAGTTAATAGTCTAGATCAACTAGATACAATAGATATTTCTACATTAAATACAGGAGTATATGTTTTACTGTTGGAGGATGATACTTCAAAATATCACCACAAATTTATAAAAAGTTAGAGGCTATATATTTTAAATTTATAAAAGGAGTTTTAGAAATAAGACTCCTTTTTTATGCTAAAACAAAAAACAACTTTCTTGTTATCATAATTTACTTTACATTTGTTTACCAAACCCGTTTGGAACACTATGAGTCAAAAAGTGCTACTTAATGCAACAGAAGTCAACATCATCTTACATAGATTGGCTTGCCAACTCATTGAAAAACATAACGATTTTTCTAATACTGTATTAATAGGTATTCAGCCTAGAGGTAAATATCTTGCAAATAGGATAGCTTCTTTATTAAAAGAAGAATATAAAATCAAAAATCTGCAATTAGGTCATTTGGATATTACATTTTATAGAGATGATTTTAGAAGAAGTGATAAACCTTTGGAAGCAAGTACCACAGAAATTAATGTACAAGTAGAGGATAAAAAAATTGTGTTTATTGATGATGTATTATACACAGGTCGTAGTATTAGATCAGCTTTAACAGCAATACAATCGTTTGGTAGACCTAAAGAGATTGAATTGCTAACACTTATTGATAGACGTTTTAGCAGACACTTACCAATACAACCAGATTACAGAGGTAGACAGGTAGATGCAATTAATAATGAAAAAGTCAAAGTTAATTGGGTTGAAAATGAAGGAGAAGACACAGTATATCTAATAAATAATTAAAGTTATGAGCGAATTAAGTGTCAATCACTTATTAGGAATTAAATATCTTAACAAACAAGATATTGAGCTTATTTTTAAAACAGCAGACCACTTTAAAGAAGTGATTAATCGTCCGATTAAAAAAGTACCTTCGCTTCGTGATATTACAATAGCCAATTTATTTTTTGAAAATTCTACAAGAACTAAATTGTCTTTTGAGTTAGCTGAAAAACGTTTATCTGCAGATGTAATAAATTTTTCAGCCTCGCAATCCTCAGTCAAAAAAGGAGAAACATTAATAGATACTGTAAACAACATATTATCCATGAAAGTGGATATGGTAGTTATGCGTCATCCTAATCCAGGAGCAGGCGTTTTTTTATCTAAACACGTTAATGCAAGTATCATAAATGCAGGAGATGGAGCGCATGAGCATCCTACACAAGCCTTATTAGATAGTTATTCTATTAGAGAGCGATTGGGTAGTGTAAAAGGTAAAAACGTCGTTATAGTTGGAGACATATTACACAGTCGTGTGGCATTATCTAATATTTACGCTTTAAAACTTCAAGGTGCCAATGTAATGGTGTGTGGTCCTAAAACATTACTACCAAAGCATATTGATAAATTAGGTGTAAAAGTAGAGACAGATTTACGCAAAGCTCTAAATTGGTGTGATGTAGCCAATATGTTACGTGTACAAAACGAAAGAATGGATATTAGTTATTTTCCATCTACTAGAGAGTATACACAGCAATTTGGTGTCAACAAAGCATTATTGGATAGCTTAGATAAAGAGATAACTATTATGCATCCTGGACCAATAAATCGAGGAGTGGAGATTACCAGCGACGTTGCAGACTCAAAACAAGCCATAATTTTAGATCAAGTGCAAAACGGAGTTGCTGTTAGAATGGCAGTAATATACCTTTTAGCATCCAAAATAAAACAATAGTTATGATTATAGATCAAAATGAAAATTTAACTATTATAACCCAAGAAAATGCTTCGGTTATTGAATTAGTAAAAAAAATAGAAACCCTTTATCCAAAATTTAAAAACAATAATTTAATTATTAATTTAAATACTATCAAACCAATTTCTTTAGAACAAATTATCGAGTTTTTAAGATTATCCAATCAACATCGTGCTGCAAAACATTCTTTTGTAATCGTAAACGAAGGAATCAATACTGACAAAACTCCAGAAGAAATTGTCATTGTACCTACATTGCAAGAAGCTAAAGATATTATTGAAATGGAAGATATGGAACGCGATTTAGGGTTCTAATACGTGTGTTTTTCACTTTACTAAAAGTAATAAACTACCAATCAATAATTAAACACAATGAAATTAAATATCTTAGGTTGCTACAGCGCAACACCACGTACTTTTACCAATCCAACCTCTCAGGTTTTAGAAATAAACAATCATCTTTTTATGATAGATTGCGGAGAAGGTACACAAGTACAGTTACGTAGGCATAAGATTAAATTTAATAGAATTAAGCATATTTTTATTTCGCATTTACATGGCGATCATTTTTTTGGTTTGATTGGATTAATTTCAACCTTTAGACTATTAGGACGCGAAGCAGACTTGCATATACACGCACCAAAAGGCTTAAAGGATGTTATTACACTTCAAATGAAATTAGCCAACTCATGGACTAATTACAATCTTTATTTTCACGAATTAAATAGTAAGTCGTCTGAGTTAATTTTTGAAGATGACAAGGTCGAAGTTCGTACAATTCCGTTAGATCATCGTGTTTATACTAATGGATTTCTTTTTAAAGAAAAAGCAGGAGATCGTAAATTAGATATGAATGCAGTATTGAATAATAATATTGATGTGGCCTATTACAGAAAGTTAAAACAAGGCTTTGATGTTGTTAACGAAGATGGACAGTTAATAAAAAACGAAACCGTTACACTGCCTCCAAATAAAGCTAAAAGTTATGCATTTTGCAGTGATACAGCCTACAACGAAGCAATTATCCCTATAATTAATAAGGTGGATGTATTATACCACGAGTCCACTTTTTTAGATCAACATTTAAAGTTAGCTAAACCTACAAAGCACAGCACAGCAAAACAAGCAGCTAGTATCGCTAAACAAGCTAATGTTGGTCAATTAATACTAGGACATTACTCGACCAGGTACGAGGACTTAAATCAATTTAAAATAGAAGCTCAAACTATCTTTAATAATGTCATGTTAGGAGATGATGGTAAAGTTTTTGAATTTTAAAACTGGCTTTACTACTTTGTTTTAACATCTAAACTTGTACTTAATTTTTAAATGTTTTGACATATTAAAAAATAATTTAATCTCTTAAATTTACAGTAAAAATTCAGTTATGGAAAAAGACTTAAGTAATTACAGAAAATCTTACGAAAAAGGAGCACTATTATTAGAAGATACTCCGGAAAATCCAATTGAACTTTTTAGATCTTGGTTTAATGAAGTGGATAATTTTTTCCCACAAGATGAAACTAATGCCATGACTATTTCTACCATTGGTACAGACGGTTTTCCTAAAAGTAGAGTAGTGTTACTTAAAAAATTCACTTATGAAGGTTTTATATTTTATACAAACTATGAGAGTGAAAAAGGTAAAGCTATCCAACATAACCCTAATGTTTGTCTTTCATTTTTTTGGCATGGAGCAGAACGTCAAATTATAATTAAAGGACAAACAGAAAAAATTGCTACAAATTTAAGCGATGGTTATTTTGAGTCGCGACCAAGAGGAAGTCAATTAGGAGCAATAGTATCTAGGCAAAGTAGTGTAGTTGCTAATAGGCAAGTGTTAGAGGATGATTTAAAAAGATTAGAGGAAGAATATCAAAATAAAAACATAGAACGACCTGAATATTGGGGAGGTTATATAGTTAAGCCTGTGTCAATGGAGTTTTGGCAAGGTAGACCTAATAGATTGCATGATCGCGTAGTTTACACCTTAGATTCGGATTTTAACTGGCTGAAAAATCGTTTATGTCCATAAAATAGTCGCTAAAATGCATCTAAATTATGTATTTCATCGATAAAATGCATAGTACTTCGTCAAAAAGCATGTTTTTCATCGATTTTAACATTTCTTTAACAGTTTAATAGACTAAGCTGTTATATTTTTGGAGTCCCAGATAACCTTAACTCCTTAAAAAATGAGAAGAATTACTAGCCTACTTATTGTTTTTTGCATTGCAATTTCATTAACATCCTGTTCTACAGATACAATGGATGAAACTTTTGAAGACTCTAGCGTTTTAGTTATTCCTGATGCTAAACCTATTGAAATTGAAATTTTAGAATTAATTAATCAACACAGGATTAGTCTTGGTTTAAATACTTTAGACAATCTTAATATTATTAAAGGTCAAGCATTTTCTCATACTGATTATATGGTTAATATTAATGAAGTAAACCATGATAATTTTTATAGCAGAAAAAACTATTTAGTAAATAATGCAAACGCTTTAAAAGTGTCAGAAAACGTTGCTTATGGTTTTTCAAGTGCAAGTTCAGTAGTAAACGCTTGGTTGAATAGTGATGGTCATAAAAGGACTATTGAAGGTGATTTTACAGATTTTGATATATCTGCAGAGTTAGATGAAAACAACAAATGGTACTTTACAAATATTTTTGTAAAGAAATAAAACCTAGTAAACATATAAAAAAACGCCTTTCTAATTTAGAAAGGCTTTTTTTATATATAGTGATTAGTAATTCTTAATTTAGGTAGTTTATTACAATAAACTTCTATGTCATCGCTTTTATAAAGTTAATGTACTTAGCTGAATAATACTTTTAATAATAGGCTTAAAAGTACTACGCAATAGCATGGATTTTAACTATCATAGCTTTGTTTGTGTTCAAGATTAATTTTATTAATTAATATATGAGTCTAACTTTTTATTGAAATTTTATGTTTATTTATATAATCATAAACTGTTTACTACAAGACTTTTAATACTTAACTTTATTAAATTAATAATTAAAGATTGTGATTTATCTTAAAATTTACTTGACGTTAGTTAAAGGTGATAACCACGTATTTTCATTCAGAACTAATAATTAGTAACATATAAAAAAAAGCCTTTCTAAATTAGAAAGGCTTTTTTTTTATTTATACTGATTGGTAATTATAAACTTAGATCGTCTATTAAACTCATGTTCTTCATCAGAGCATTTAACTCCGTTGGTACATTTGTTAAGTATTTGTGACTCTCCATAACCAATAGCGCTTTGTATACGATCGTTTTCAATACCTCTAGAGTACAAGTAATCTCTTGTAGATTTAGCACGTCTATCTGATAGCTTAAGGTTATAAGCATCACGACCACGACTGTCTGTATGAGACTCTATTTTAATAATCATCCTTGGATGTTCTCTCATTACTGCAACAATATTTTCTAATTCGTATGCAGCATCAGATCTTATATATGACTTATCATAATCAAAGTAAATAGGGTTGATTACAATTTCATTATCGATAATTAATGGTTTTAAATATAAATCAATTTCAGTATTTTCTCCGTTAACTGGAGTTGTAGTAAATTCTTTGGTATCAGGTCTATACACAACACGTTCTGCCATAACAGTAAATGTTTTATCACAATCAACTTCTTTAAATTCATACTTACCATCGTTTTCTGTAAAATAAGTATCTAGGACTTTACCATTAGCATCCAATATCACAACTCTAACTTTATCTAAAGGTTCTTTAGTTAAATCGTCATAAGCAATACCAGAAACAGTTTGATTACATTGGTATTTTCCAAAAGCATAAATATCATCTCCACCTTGACCACCTTCTCGATTAGAGGACAAGTAACCTGTTTGAGTTTCGGTGTCAATAAAAAAACAGAAGTCATCGTATGGACTGTTAAATGGTGCACCTAAGTTTTTAATGTAAACTTGAGTGGTATCATTTTTTTTAATTTTTAATAAGTTACTTTCAAAAATATCAAGTAAACCAAGATTTAAGTTTGCATCACTAGAAAAATACAGCGTAGAGTCCTTGGCTACAAATGGAAACTTTTCGTTCCCTTCGGTATTTATTTCAGGACCTAAATTAACAGGTGTACCATAGCTACCATCATTTTTTATTGCTACTTTATATAAATCAGTTTGTCCAAATCCACCATCCATATCAGATACAAAATATAGTGTTTTGTTATCAGGACTCAGCGCAGGAGCACCACATGAGTACGAATCTTTATTAAATGGTAATTCGGTTACATTAGTCCAGGTACTTCCAGATAATGTTGCTTTGTATATTTTTAAAAAAGAAGTCCCTTCTTTAGAGTACTTTCTTTTTTCTTTTTTATTTACATTGTTTCTAGTAAAGTACATGGTCTTACCATCGTTAGTAATGGTTACTAACCCTTCATGGTCATCTTTTGTATTTACCGTAGCGTTTAGTTTTTTTGAATCGTTAAAAGATTTAATAGCATTTTCAATTTTTATATCAGCTTCAAAAATATTTAAGAAAGGTTCGTTATTCCAATCATATAATTCATTTTCATCTGTGATAGAATCTTTAACCCAAGTAGAGTAGTAGTATAACTTATCTTTAAACTCATAACCTCCAAAATCTGAATATCTGGTATTAATAGGAAGGTTTTCAAATTCGACATATACCTTCTCTGTATTAGTTAATTGATTATAGTTTTCAATATTAAAGTTGTCAATATTTTTAATACGATTATCCTTTTTGTTTTTATTATTAAACGTTCTTAAATAGTCGTTTGCTAATTCGTATTTTTTTTGACTTCTTAAAGTTTGTACATATTTATATATGTATTCAGTATCGATAGAAGGATATTTGTTTATGGCTTTATTATACCAAAATTCTGCTTTTTCAAGCTTGCTAATATTGAAATAGCAGTCACCAATTCTTTTCAATATATGCTCTGTACTATCTTCTTTTTTTATTGCTTCCTTATATAGCTCTGCAGCTTTTTCATAAGAAAAATCTCTAAAAAAGTTATCTGCAACTTTAGTTTGTGCAACAGCTTGTTGTACAAATAAAAATAAAACTAGATATGCGGTTATTTTCATTTTCATTTTAAAAATATCTTGGTGATTTAACACGTTTTGTAGGTTTAAAGACTTCAAACATTAGTAATATTTCATGCGTTCCTCCAGTGTATGGTCTTAGATCTGTTATATAATGTTCATAGGCATAACCAATTCTCATTTGAGGTGATACCTGAAAATCTGCCAATGCACCAATAGTTGATGTATCTCTATTATATCTATAACTTCCACCAATCCAAAACTTTTCGTCAAATAGTAAATGTGCACTTAGGTCAAATGATACAGGAGCACCATTTGTTAATTTAACTAATGCAGATGGTTTAAGTTTAGTAGATTCATTTAATTCAAATACATAACCAGCAGTCAAATAATATCCAACACGCTCTAAAGCTATGTAGTCTACTTCTGGATCTAAAGCACTTTCGTTATAATCTGTATTCAATATTCTTGGGGCAGATAAACCAACGTACCATTTGTTTTGATGTAAATAAGCACCAACACCAACATTTGGATTCCATCTATTTGTAAAATTACTAAAGAAAGGGTCTATTGCTACAGTTGGATCATCTAGAAAACCTTCTTGGTCTAGGTTATAATGAGTAAATCCAGCTTTTAAACCAAATGCCAATTTTGTTTTTTCTGAAAGCTCAATAGTGTAAGAAAAATCACCATAGGCATAAACAAAATTTTCGTAACCTAACTCGTCATTAATAATAGATAGTCCTAAACCTATTTTTTCATTTTTTAATGGCGCATGTACAGAAACCGTTGATGTTGTCGGAGCACCAGCTAATCCAACCCATTGACTTCTATGTAGACCTACCACACTAATAGTTTCTCTACTTCCAGCATATGCTGGATTTATTGAAATAGTATTAAACATGTATTGCGAAAATTGGGGCAACTGTTGTGCTAATAGTTGTGCTGAACTACATATAAACACTAGAGCAATACTGAATATATTTATTTTTTTCATTTATAATCGTTATTTAGTTCCTAAATAAAGAGGACCAGCTAATGGTTTAATACCACTATCTTTTATATCTATTACGTAATAATATGTTCCGTTTGGTAACCTTCCTGCAGATCCTACTGAACCGCTTGGGCTTTGACCATTCCAATTGTTTTGGTAATCTCTAGATTCGTAAACAATATCTCCAAATCGGTTAAAGATTTTTATGTCGATAATAAATCCACATTCTTCAACACCACCTACAGTGAAAAATTCGTTATAAGCATCACCATTTGGTGTTACAGCTTTAGAAATTTTTAAATCATCTTCACCACATGGTAAAACGGTACAATCATCATGAATAGTTATTGTTAATTCGAAAGTATTTAAACAACCGTTATTTAAAGTTGTGTAAGTGAATACATAATCACCAAGCTCAACTTCTAATGGATCAAAAATACCATCTATTATTGTAACACCTTCAGTAACTGCAACCCATTCTATCGTGTTATCCGAAACTTCTGGTAAATAATCGTATAAATCAATTAAACCATCTTCGATACATTTTTCACCTTCTAAAGGTGTTGTAAAGTTTTCTGTTATCACATTAATTGTATGAGTAATCACATTTTCATTTCCGCAATCATCAGTAGCAGTCCATGTCCAAATGATATCATAAATCTCTTCTTCGCCAGTAAATGTAGTTGTTTCGTTAAATTCAACTGTCACTGGGTTTAAAGAACAAGTGTCTTCAAAGTCTAATTGTGGTACCTCTGGTACATTAGAACATATTACACTACTTGGTAAATCTAATGTACTTAATAATGCTGGACCAGTTGTGTCTTCCAGAGTAAGTGTAGCAGTTAACTGAGATGTGTTACCACAATCATCAGCTACAGTATAAGTAACAGTAATCATACCACTAGCACCACAAGTTGACACTAAGTTAGTAAAGTCGTAATCAGACGTTACAGTATTAGTTGGATCAACATCACAAGTATCAGTACCACAAGATTGAAGTGCAGTCATGTTTTCTGTATTCCAAGCATCAGCAATTGTTTGGTTATCTGTTCCACCACATTCGATAGTTTCATCAATCACAGTACAAGCAGTTAAGTCAGGACCAGTTGTGTCTTCTAGAGTAAGTGTAGCAGTTAACTGAGATGTGTTACCACAATCATCAGCTACAGTATAAGTAACAGTAATTGTACCACTAGCACCACAAGTTGACACTAAGTTAGCAAAGTCGTAATCAGACGTTACAGTATTAGTTGGATCAATATCACAAGTATCAGTACCACAAGATTGAAGTGCAGTCATGTTTTCTGCATTCCAAGCATCAGCAATTGTTTGGTTATCTGTTCCACCACATTCGATAGTTTCATTAATCACAGTACAAGCAGTTAAGTCAGGACCAGTTGTGTCTTCTAGAGTAAGTGTAGCAGTTAACTGAGATGTGTTACCACAATCATCAGCTACAGTATAAGTAACAGTAATCGTACCACTAGCACCACAAGTTGACACTAAGTTAGTAAAGTCGTAATCAGACGTTACAGTATTAGTTGGATCAACATCACAAGTATCAGTACCACAAGATTGAAGTGCAGTCATGTTTTCTGCATTCCAAGCATCAGCAATTGTTTGGTTATCTGTTCCACCACATTCGATAGTTTCATCAATCACAGTACAAGCAGTTAAGTCAGGACCAGTTGTGTCTTCTAGAGTAAGTGTAGCAGTTAACTGAGATGTGTTACCACAATCATCAGCTACAGTATAAGTAACAGTAATTGTACCACTAGCACCACAAGTTGACACTAAGTTAGCAAAGTCGTAATCAGACGTTACAGTATTAGTTGGAACAACATCACAAGTATCAGTACCACAAGATTGAAGTGCAGTCATGTTTTCTGCATTCCAAGCATCAGCAATTGTTTGGTTATCTGTTCCACCACATTCGATAGTTTCATTAATCACAGTACAAGCAGTTAAGTCAGGACCAGTTGTGTCTTCTAGAGTAAGTGTAGCAGTTAACTGAGATGTGTTACCACAATCATCAGCTACAGTATAAGTAACAGTAATTGTACCACTAGCACCACAAGTTGACACTAAGTTAGCAAAGTCGTAATCAGACGTTACAGTATTAGTTGGATCAACATCACAAGTATCAGTACCACAAGATTGAAGTGCAGTCATGTTTTCTGCATTCCAAGCATCAGCAATTGTTTGGTTATCTGTTCCACCACATTCGATAGTTTCATCAATCACAGTACAAGCAGTTAAGTCAGGACCAGTTGTGTCTTCTATTGTGATTGTAGCAGTATACATACTAAAGTTTCCAGTAGCATCTGTAAGAGTATAAGTTACTAGGATTGTTCCACTATTTCCACATGTAGATATTAGATTATTATAATCGAAATCAGATGTTACTTCTATAGTATCATCACACGCATCAGTAGCACAATTCTCTAAAGCTAATATGTTAGCATTATCCCAATTTGTTGCTAGTTCTAAGTTATTATCTCCATTACATTCGATAGTCTCATCTAGTATTTCACAAGTAGAAGAATCAGGTGGAGTAATATCTTCTATTAATTCAGTTGTTATTTGATCAGTATCAGTTACTATTTCACCATTAACAATTATAACAGAATTTACTGTTGCTATATTAATTACTTCTGTAGCATCTATGTCTATTTGAGTAACTAAATATGTCGCGGTATAGATCCAAGTTTCAGTTGGCTCTAAGATATTATTGTTGTTTAGGTCACCAGATATTAATGAAATAGTTACCGTAGGAATAGCATTATCTAATAAAGAATCCGTTATAACAATGTTACCTAATGAAACATTACCAGTGTTTGTAACAGTGAAAGTATAAGATATAGTTTCGTCAATTTCAGTACATTCATTGTCATTATCATTATTGAAAACACCAGTTTTAACAATATTTATTGAGCCTGTAGGAGGACAGAACATTACGTCCGTATTATTTTCATCAATCACGTAAGTATCATTAGCAGAAACTTCAGTGTTATTAAGAATTTCATTACCAGTTACAGTTACGGTGTTAGTAATTACACCAGCATCAATATCCGCTTGAGTCACGGTGTAGTTAGGCGCAGTAAAGATCCAAGTTTCCGTAGGTTCTAATACACCATTAGTGTTAGTAT